>JAILEX010000003.1 GCA_024687185.1 Bacilli bacterium
CATGTTGAGGGATAAGCCATCTTTGGTGGTGATGCAGACGGGGGAATCGACGAGCTTGGTGGAGAAGGTGACCTCATCTACCTTATCGCCTAAGCCGGCCTTGATCTCATCTAGGATCCTCTTATGGTTCGCGGTGAGGTCATCTAGTTTTTCCTTTTCCTCTTTCTTTAGCTCTTCTTCGCCGGCGCCGGAGACGTTTTTGAACTGGTGCTTGTCATAGTCCATCATCGCCATGATGCAGAATTCGTCGATGTCCTTATCTAGAAGCAAGACGTCGATGTCGTCTTTTTTGTATTTCTCTAGTTGGGGCAGCATCTTGACCTCGCTTAGCGATTTGCCAGAGGCATAGAAGATTTCCTTTTGATTCTTATCCATCTTCTCTTCGTATTCCTTTAAGGAGATTAGCTTATCTTCTTTTAGGGAATGGAATAAAAGCAGGTCTTGGAGTTCTTCCTTATTCATGCCGTAGGTCGAATAGATGCCGAATTTGATATGTTCGCCATAGATGCCGAAGAACTTCTCGTATTTCTCCCTTTCGTTTTTAAGTAGGGACTTAAGCTTATCGACGATCTTCTTCTCGACGTTTTTGGCGATTTTGCTCATCGCGGGGGACTTTTGGAGGATCTCCCTAGAGATATTAAGGGGGAAGTCATCGCTATCGACTAGGCCTTGGACGAATTTTAGGTAATTGGGGATAAGCTCTTTGCACTTATTCTGGATGAAGATGCCTTTGCTATATAGGGCAAGTCCTTGTTCATAGGAATCGCTATAGAGGTTATAGGGGGCGTGGGAGGGGATGAAAAGTAGCGAGTCATAGCAAACTAGGCCATCGACATGTAGCTTTAAGGACACCAAAGGATCCTCGAAGTCATCGAATTTGGACTTATAGAAGGCATTGAGGTCCTCTTCGCTTACCTCGCTTTGGTTTTTCTTCCATAAGGGGACCATGGAATTGAGGGTCTTATCCTCGACGACCTCATGGGTTTTGCCGTCCACCGGCTTATCCTCGTCGTCTTTATCCTGCTCCACGCGCGTCTCCATCATCTTGATGGGGTAACGGACATAGTCGCTATATTTCTTGACGAGGTTTTCGATTTGGTAGTCCTCGATGAATTTGGAATAGTTTTCGTCCTCCGTGTCCTTCTTTAAGGTGACGGTTACGATGCTACCATGTTCGAAGTCCGCCTCGGCGTCTTCCACGGTATAGGATTCCTTGCCATCGCTATAGAAGCGGTGGGCCTCCCCTCCTAAAGGCTTAGTGATTACGCTAACTTCGTCAGCGACCATAAAGGCGCTATAGAAGCCTACGCCGAACTGTCCGATGATCGATAGTTCGTCGGCCTCTTTGGCCTTGGCGATTTTCTCGGCGAATTCCTTGGAGCCGCTTTTGGCGATGGTGCCAAGGTTTTTCTCAATCTCCTCTAGCGACATACCAATGCCGTTATCGATGATCGAGATGGTATTTTTCTTCTTATCGACTTCGATGCGGATAGTGCCCTCAACGCTTGGGTATTTGCTAGGCTCGGTTAGGGCAAGGTAGCGATATTTATCGATGGCGTCGCTAGCGTTGGAGATAAGTTCGCGAAGGAATATCTCCTTATTGGAATAGATGGAGTTGATCATTAAATCGAGCAGTTGGCGCGATTCGGTTTGGAATTTTCTTTCTTCTTTCATTGTTGCTTATTCCTTTCTGTGTGCCCGTATACTTTAGCACTCATAAAAAAAGAGTGCCAACAATTATTTTGTTTCGATTGCTTCCTTCTAGGAAGAGGCTAGGCAAAAGTGGGGTTTTGACTAAATTTATCCTAGGGAACGCCCATTTCTTTACTAATTCCTTTTCGCGCGCATATAATGAAGTAAATTCGAGATACCAGGAGGGAAGATATGGCTACACCATTGTGGAGGAACGCGACGATCTATCAGATCTATCCCCGTTCTTTTTGCGATTCTAATGGAGATGGGATCGGCGATATCCCCGGCATCATCTCAAAACTGGATTACCTCCATGATCTAGGCGTGAAGATCGTTTGGCTTTCCCCTATCTACGCCAGTCCATTAGACGATTTGGGCTATGACATCTCCGATTACTATAAGATCCATCCCGATTATGGGACGATGGAAGACTTCGAGGCTTTGGTAAAGGAAGCGGATAAACGCGGGCTTAAGATCGTCATGGACCTTGTGGTCAACCACACTTCCGATGAGCATGAATGGTTTAGGCAAAGCAAAGACAGGAATAGCCCCTATCACGATTATTACTATTGGAGAAAGGGGAAGGAGGACAATAAGCTTCCTCCCAATAACTGGACCTCCATGTTCACCGGGCCCGCCTGGGAATATGTGCCCGAGGTCGACGAATGGTACCTCCATCTATATTCGAAGAAGCAGCCTGACCTCAATTACCATAACCCCGCGGTCATAGAGGAGGTGGAGAAGATACTCCGTTTCTATTTGGATAAAGGCGTATATGGGTTTAGATGCGATGTCATTAACCAGATATTCAAAGAGACCCTAGAGGATGGCAAAGGCAAAAGCGAGCAGGCTAGGGGCATAGAGCATTACCTCATGAAGGAAGGAAACCACAAGATCCTCCAAAAATTCTACGAAGACGTCTTCTCCAAGCAAGAATGCGTCGTAATAGGGGAGACCTATAACGTCGATAGGGAAAACGGGATCCGTTTCCTAAAGGACCACGAGATGGATATGTTCTTCCAGTTCGAGGTCATGGGGGTGGACCAGACGCCGTCTAGGGTGTTCGCGAAGAAATTCAAGGCCGAAAGCTTTAAGCAGCTTATCTATAAGTGGCAAAAAGACATCGACTGGAACGCGAATTACCTAGAAAACCACGATCAAAGACGTTCGATCACGCGCTTTGGCGATGAGAATAGGTACCACGATGAATCTGGTAAGGCATTAGGCTTACTCAATTTGACCCTAAGGGGCACGCCTTTTGTCTATGAAGGGGAAGAGATCGGCATGATCGACAAAAAGATGGGCGAGCCCGAAGATAGCAAGGACGTCGCGGTCGTTACGGTCAATAAAATCGTAAAGGGCTACCATCTTCCTAGATGGTTTAGAAGAAGCCTTTGCAATAGGCTAGATAGGGACCACGCGAGGACGCCAATG
The DNA here is from genome assembly GCA_024687185.1 of Bacilli bacterium. Lineage (GTDB taxonomy): Bacteria > Bacillota_I > Bacilli_A > RFN20 > CAG-826 > Alloenteromonas. The sequence goes on from JAILEX010000003.1 coordinate 3,127, forward strand.
CAGTGGAGTAACGGTGTTTCCGCAGGGTTTTCCTCTAATAAGGACACCTGGATCCCCGTTAATCCAAAGCAATTGGACAAGATAAACGTCGAAGCGGAAAGCAAGGATCCCTCCTCCGTCTTATGCTTCTATAAGGAGATGATCCACCTTAGGGAAACCCTACCTTCCCTATATGATGGAAGCTTTGTCGAAGTGCCTACGAAAGGCAATCTTATCGCCTATAAAAGGGAAAAGGGCGAGGAGGTATGTTTCGTGGTGATTAACCTAGGAAAGAAACCTCTTTCCCTAGCAAGCGGATTCATTCCCAAAGGCGCATCCGTCCTTATTTCGACCTATATGGATAAGAAACTTCCTTCCTTTTCCCTAAGGCCTTATGAAGGCGTTCTTCTAAAGGTCAAATAAGAAAAAAGGAAACCATACGAAATTTTCCTTTTATCGTGTTTGTTTTTTGGATTAAGCAAAATCCAAACCCCTGCCTATGATTTCTTGCCTTCCCTATAGTTTTAGGTAACCGCTTAAATGGGCTTTTCGTTCAATTTTCCTTTTCTCCCTAGCGCATGCAAACGCGTAAGCGTGTATGATATCCATGCCCAATAGGGCAACACCGACATTCACTAGGAGAAAGAGTATGGTAGAAAAGCATCGCGAAGACAACCTTAGCTGGGACGAATACTTTATGGGCATCGCCCGCCTTTCCGCCCTTAGGAGCAAAGACCCATCCACCCAGGTGGGCGCCTGCATCGTCGACAAAGACCATAAGGTGGTCTCGATCGGCTATAATGGCATGCCCCGCGGCGTCGACGATGAGCAAATCCCCTGGGGACATGGCGAGGGCATCGAATCGAAGTACCTCTATGTCTGCCATGCGGAATTCAATGCGATCCTAAATACCAGGGATGGCAGCGCCTTGAAGGATTGCACGATCTACGTCACCCTCTTCCCCTGCAACGAATGCGCGAAGGCCATCGTCCAAACCGGCATCAAGCACATCATCTACGAAGATGACAAATACCATGATCACGTCGAGGAGCAGGCCTCTAGGAAGATACTTGACCTCGCTGGGGTCGATTACCGCCAATATAAGGGTAGGAAAGTCAACTTCGATGTTATTTAAGAAGGGTCGATTCTATCGCCTATTGACGATTACCCTGGCCTTCGTGGTTTTGGGTATGGCCGCCTTCCTCCCCCTGTTCGCCTCGGGGGTGGGCGACTCCAATAGGGTGGCTTTATTTGTCGCGTTAGGCGTATATGGCGCGATATATCTAGCCACGATAATCGGCAACGAGATCTATATCATTTTCAAAAAGAAGAAGGACATGTAGTGGAAAAGGCCATTGAGGTAAACGGACTTAGCTATTCCTACCAAGGTGGGGATAAGAAGGCCCTGGACGGGGTTTCTTTTTCCGTCGATAGGGGCTCCTATACCTGCATCATCGGCCATAATGGCTCGGGGAAAAGCACCCTGGCCAAGGTCCTTATCGGCCTTCTAGGGGGCTTTAAGGGCGAAGTCAAACTCCTTGGGGAACCCTTGAACAGAAGGACCATCGTCTCCTTAAGAAGAAGGGTCGGCATCGTCTTCCAAAACCCCGATAACCAGTTCGTGGGGTCCACGGTCGGCGACGATATCGCCTTTGGATTAGAGAATCTAGCCATGCCCCAAAGCGAAATGGCGAAGACCGTGCATGAATTCGCTTTGGCTACGGGCATGGAAAAGGAATTGGAGGTAGAACCCTCCTCTTTGTCTGGCGGCCAAAAGCAAAGGGTGGCCTTAGCCGGGGTTTTGGCGATGTCCCCGGACATCATGATCCTAGACGAGGCGACCTCGATGCTAGACCCTAAGGGAAAAGGGGAGATCGATTCGCTTATCCACAAGATCAAAAAGAGCAAACCCGAACTTACGATCCTTTCTATCACCCATGATTTAGAAGAGGCTAGCCACGCGGACCAAGTCATCGTGCTAAACGAGGGCAAGGTCCTTCTTTCCGGGGAGCCTAGCGCCGTATTCGAATATGAGGAAGAGCTTAGGGAAGCCCATTTGGAAGTGCCCTTTTTGTATCGCTTTATCCGTGCCTTGAAACAAGAGGGGATAGAAGTACCCCCTTCCCTTAATAGCCTAGAAAGCCTGGAGGAATACCTATGCCGATAACCTCCAAGAAGCTTAGCTACATCTATAACCCCAAGACGCCTGTGGCCAAATTGGCTTTGGACGAAGTTTCCTTCCATCTTGAAGAAGGCGGATTCATCGCCCTCGTTGGTAGGACGGGGTGTGGCAAATCCACGCTTGTGCAGCATCTTAATGCGCTTCTTTTCCCTACTGGTGGCGAGATAGAAATCGACGATTTCCTTAACGCCGCGGAGAAGAAAAGACGCAGCAAGAAACTATTTGAGGTCAGGGCCAAAGTAGGCGTGGTGTTCCAATTTAGCGAACAGCAACTATTCGAGGAAACGGTTGAGAAAGACGTATGCTTTGGACCCAAAAACTTTGGCTTAAGCGAAGAAAAGGCCTTGGAAAAGGCCCATGAAAGCCTGGCGAAGGTCGGCTTGGGGGAGGAATTCTATAAGCGTTCGCCCTTTGATTTAAGCGGCGGGGAGAAGCGCAGGGTCGCGATCGCCGGGGTTTTGGCATGTTCGCCAAAATACCTGGTTTTGGATGAGCCCACCGCGGGATTGGACCCATATGGGGCGAAGCAGATGATGGAACTATTCAAATCCATCAACGATAGCGGGGTCACCATCATCTTCGTCACCCACGACATGAACCTGGTCTTGGGCTATGCAAGCGAGGTCCTTATCTTCCATGATGGCAAGCTCATGAAACAGGGTAAGCCCGAGGACCTATTCCAAGAAGACCTTTCTTCCTATTCCCTAGAGTCCCCCCTTTCCTATTCCTTTGCCAGAAAACTTAACGATAAGGGGATGGGGTTAGAGTTATCCAAATGCAAAGACGAGGTCTCCTTGGCTAAGGAAATCGCTAAGAGGAAGGGCAAATGAATATAACCATCGGGCGTTATATTCCTGTGCAGTCCCCCCTCCACCGCATCGACCCCAGGGTGAAGATATTTTGCCTTATCGCCTTAATGGTCGCCTGCTTCCTTCCCTATAATAGGGTGATTAACGTCGACGGCGTCGATAAGGAAGTGACCTATTGGGCCTTAAGCGCGGCGATATACGGGGTGATGTTCCTCATCTGCACCATATTGTTTTTGGTGGGCAGGTTGTCCTTTGGGAAGCTATTCTCCTCGATGAAGTCCCTGTGGTTTACGGTTGCCATACTTTTGGTCATCTATATCCTGGTCCCCAATTACACCGTCCCTACCTTAGGCATAGCCTTTAAGGTGCCCGCGATGAACAATTGGACCGTATATTGGGATTCCTTCGCCGGGGCGGGCAGGATCTTCTTTAGGTTGGTGCTTACCATGATGCTGACCTTTTTATTGACCGCGACCACCAAACCCCTAGAGCTAACCTATGCCTTTGAATGGTATCTATCCCCGCTTAAGATAGTGAAGTTCCCTTCCGCGGAAGTGGCGATGACCATCTCCATCGCCTTAACCTTCATCCCCACCTTATTGGATGACGTCAACCGCATCTCCAAGGCCCAGGCCAGTAGGGGCGCATCCTTCCAAAAGGGCGGGTTTAGAAGGAAGGTGGTGGGACTTACCTCCCTTATTATCCCCCTATTCGTCTCGGCTTTTTCTAGAAGCGAGGACCTAGCCAACGCGATGATCTGCAGAAGCTATGACCCAAAGGGCAAAAGGACGAGGTATCGCGCCTATAGATTCCATCTAATCGACTTATTCGCCTTTTTGTTCTGCGCTGCCTTAATGGCTTTGGCGATCACGATGATCGCGATTAGATTCGATCCGTTCTTATCTTGGTTTGGGGTGAGTCTATTATGAAGAAGATCGTAGGTACCCTAAGTTACGTCGGTTCCTTCTATAAGGGCTTTGAACGCCAAAAGGGCGAGATGACAATCCAAGGAAAATTAGAGGAAGTGCTTTCTATCCTAATGGATAAGGAGATCCGTATCAAAGCCGCGGGCAGGACCGACGCCGGGGTGAATGCCCTAGGCCAGGTATTCGCCTTTGTTAGCGACAGGAACCTAGACCTAGAATCCTTTAGAAGCCACGCGAATAGGCTCCTTCCCCCTTCTATTGGCATCACGTCTTTGAAGGAGGCCCCGATGTCCTTCGATCCTAGGCATAGCGCCAAAAAGAAGCGGTACGTGTATCGGTTTTACTTCGGGGAGAAGGACCCCTTCAAGAATGATACCTATGCCCATCTTCGCGAGGATAACTTCGATAAGGAAGTCTTCTTTAAGGCCCTGGAGTTATTTAAGGGCGAGCATGACTTTTCCAATTTCACCAGCAAACCTAGCGATAAGGATAACTTCATCCGCAACATCGATACCCTTGATATCCTCTACGCCGAAGACACCAAACAAGGTGGCATATTGCTAGAAAGCAATGGCTTTATGACCTACCAGATCCGCTTTATGGTGGGGGAGGCGATTTCTACCGCTAGGGGGAAGCATACCCTAGAGGAACTAAAGGAGATGCTTATTGGCAAACCAAGGAAGATCGTCTCCGCGAAAGCCCCCGCGGAAGGGCTAACCCTATTGGAGGTCATCTACTGATGAGAAGCTGGGACTATAACTACCATTCCCATACCTACCGCTGCGGCCACGCCACGGGGCAAGACGAGGATTATGTCCTCGCCGCGATCAAGGCGGGCTTTAAGAAGATGGGCTTTTCCGACCACGTCATCATCAAAGACTGCGTGCAGCCCAATATCAGGGCGCCCTATGGCGAACTAGAAGGCTATCTCCATAGCGTCGATATCCTGCGAAGAAGATATAGGGGCGTCATCGATATCTATACGGGCTTTGAGGCCGAATATTCGCCTTTGCTTATCCCCTATTACAAAGAACTTTTAAGTAGCGGCAAAGTCGATTACCTAATCCAAGGGCAGCATTCGGTTTATGAGCATGGCGGCATGGTCTGGTATTCAAGGAAGTTTAGCGACTTCAAAACCCAGGTCGAACATTATGTCGATGACTGCGTGAAGGGGATGGAAAGCGGGGTGTTTTTGTATCTTGCCCATCCTGATTTCTTCTTCATCTTCGACCATATCTGGGACGAAAACGGGGTGAAAGCCGCGAAAAGAATCGCGGAGGCCTCCATTAGAAACGACATACCCCTTGAAGTGAATATGGCCAAAGCAAGGCTCGGCATCACCGATTGCCCTTCCTTCCACGATTATCCTTCCCATGACTTCTGGGACATCGTCTCCAGCTATGGCTGCAAGGTCGTATTCGGGGTCGACGCCCATGCCCCTAGGGAATACACATTGACCCGTTATGAGGTGTTCGAGGAATTCGCGCGCCAACATCATCTAAACGTGATTAACCCCATCGTCAAACATAGCCCCCTCCATTCGGACGATAAATAAGCGTCAACCTATATCTATCGGCCCCTTAGAGGGGCCTTTTTGATGCGTCGACGTAAGAAAAATATAGGAAGACGCCCTTCGCGGGTGTATATTTATCCCGTTTTAGGAGTAAACCAATGGGAAGACATTTTGAAGTAAGGGCCGCCGCCATGGCGGCCAGCGCCAAACAGAAATCGGCGGTCTACATGCGTGCCTCCAAGGAAATCTACGCGGCCGCCAAATCCGGTGAGCCCGATCCCGCGAGCAACCTCGCGCTACGTGCCGCCATCGAAAAATACCGTAAGCAGTGCCCCAAAGACGTCATCGAAAGGGCAATCGAAAAGGCCAAGGGCGGAGATGCCGTCGCCTATATCGAGGGACGTTATGAATTCATGGGTCCCGGTGGAAGTAACCTCATCGTCGACACCTTATCCGACAACCCCAACCGCGCCCTAGTTACCGTTAGGACCATCGTCACCAGAAGCGGTGGCAAGATGGCCAGCGTCATCTATAACTTCGAGCATGTGGGTATCCTTAATTTCGCGGGCACCGAGACAGGCCCCGTCGAAGAAAGCCTAATCCTAGGTGATGTCGACGTTCTAAGCGTTGAGCTAAATGACGGCGAACTAGAGGTCAAGGTTTCGCCCAATGACCTAGCCAAGGCCCAGGAAGTCTTAAAAGCCGACCTAGGCATCGAGGACTATGACCGCGCCGAGACCACGATGTATCCTAACGATTGGATTGAGATCAATGACGAAGACAAGGTCAAGATGCAGAAGATCCTCGATCAGCTTGACGAAGCCGAAGACGTCCAATCCGTCTACCATAACGTCGATAATATCTAAAGTAACAAAAACACCTATTGGCCATCCTTGCGGTGGCCTTTTCTTTCGCCTATAAACCATATTGTTTGCTCCAGCAAATGCAATTATAATGTATTTGATGGTGCAAATATGATTTATTCAGGTTACATGTTAAAGGATAAGTACCAAGGCTATTCCAATATCAACGCCAAGGTAAAACTTGAAGTTGATAGGGGTAGGCTATTCCGCTTGAAGAAGGGAATATACGTCGATTCCCTTCAAGAGGATCCTTTCCGTTGCGCCAACGCGATGGTTACGCCTAGTTACGTATCTTTTGAAACGGCGCTATGCTATTACGATATGATTCCAGAACGGGTTTACGCCAAGACTTCCGCAACCTTGCTTATGCATAAAAGGAAGGAGTTTTTGACTCCCATGGGTTTATTTATTTATCGTGACGTACCAAAGCAGGTGTTTTCTTTAGGCATAGAGACGACTGAATATGGTTTTCAAATCGCCACAAGGGAAAAGGCGTTATGCGATATGCTATATCACCTGCCTCCGGTTTATTCCATTAAGGCCCTTAAGGAACTTCTATTTGAGGACCAAAGGATGGACGAGGAGGATATTTGCTCTTTAAGCCGTCAGGATATGGAAACGCTATTGCCTTTATATAAGGCGAATAATACTAGACTAATGTTAAAACTATTGGAGGAACTGCCATGGAAGGAAAACTAAACGAAATGGTTCGCCTAAAGATGGCGAAAGGAAACGGCGGTATCGATTTCGCCATTAGGGAAACTCTTCAGGAACTGATTTTAGCAGCGTTATCCAAAACGGATTTCTTTAAGAAGGCCGCCTTTTATGGTGGTACGGCCTTAAGGATTTTCTATGGGCTTCCACGATTTTCGGAGAACCTGGATTTTTCTTTGGTAAAAAAAGACGATTCCTTCCATTGGGACCCTTATTTTGATGAGATCGAATCCGTGTTCAATAGATATGGCCTTAAAATCGATGCCTTGGAAAAGGAAAAAATCACGAAAAGCGATGTACGTAGTGCCTTTGTTAAACAAAATACGATTGAAACCATGAAAGTTATTTTACCTAGCGATATCGTTGCGCCTAGGATCAATCATAACCAAGTGACCAGGATTAAGTTTGAGGCCGATACCCTTCCTCCAGATGGGGCAAGATACCAATGGCTTAACTTAACCGATCCCTTTTATGCCGATATCCGAGTTTTAGATCTTCCTAGCCTATTCGCGGGTAAGATCTCTGCCGTATTGCTCCGCCACTGGAAAAATAGGGTAAAGGGAAGAGACTTCTTTGATTATCTTTTCCATGTTGGTAGGGGTAGTAAAATCAATATGGAATATCTTTACCAAAATCTTCTTAAGGCAGGGGTGAAACCAGAAAAGTGGAATATGGATGTTCTCAAAGCCTTATTAAAGGAAAGGTTTGAATCGGTGGATTTTGTTGAAGCGGCTAATGAAACAAGGGAATTCTTAGATAATCCTGACGATATTTCTAAGTGGGACCTATCTTACTTTTTATCTACGCTTGATAGGCTTAACGAGAACTAAAAAACAAAGCAAAACCTTGCTTTTTGCACGCTATTTATTGCGGATATACCCTTCTTGCCCTAGCGAAGAACCTTGTGGTTTCAGCCTTGTTTTCAAGTAATGTCGATAGCTTAACGAAGGTCACTTCGACTTGAAGGATCGCGGCCATTTCCTCTTCATAGCCATATAGGTTCCTATCGCTAATTTCAGTCGATAGGACGAATAGATGGTTGCTACCTTCCTTTAGATAATAGACATATTCGACTTCATCTTCCTCGAATAGGTCTTCTAGCGTTCTAGAGATAGAAGTAAGAGAAAGCGCGCTTTTTCTTTGTCTAAGGCTAGGAAGAGAATCAAGCTGCGCCAAAACGTATTGCATGGTCTTGGAGTCGCCTTTTTTGTAACTGCCCATCTCAAGGTTTTGATACCCACGCCTAGAAAGGCCACATATCTCCGCGGCCTCTTCTTGGGTTAGCCCCTTGCTTTTCCTTAATTCCTTTAACCTCATCTTCCCCATTATAAGCGAATAATGCGCTTTTTAGAAAGGGAAAATGCGCCTAAAATAGGGATAAAACCAATGAAAAAGCGCATTATTTTTCTTTAATAGTGTCGATTATTACTTGCTTTTTCCTAAATTTGCTTCATTTTGTTGTAAATAATCGCGCATACGTGGATAATCCTGCATGGTCCAAGAAGAAAAAGAATTTGGAACACACGCATAAGGAGAAAAACAATGCAACGTCAAACCACCTTAGCGAAAAAGGAAGAGATCCAGAGGAAATGGTTCGTCGTCGACGCGACCGACATCCCCCTAGGACGCCTTGCTTCCCAAATCGCGGTGATCCTAATGGGCAAAGATAAGCCCACCTACACCCCCAACCAAGATTGCGGTGACAACGTCATCGTCATCAATGCCTCCAAGGTCAAGCTCACCGGCAACCACCCCCGTACCAAGAAGAACTACTATAACGTCTCCGGTTACAATGGTGGTCTCCGCACCCGCACCAGTGGCGTCATGCTCGAAGAATACCCGATCGAACTAGTCGAGCGCGCCGTCTGGGGTATGCTTCCCAAGGGAAGGCTCGGCCGTTCCATCAGCAAGAAGCTCTATGTCTATAAAGACGAGAAGCACGAGCAGGCCGCTCAGAAGCCCGAAGTCCTCGAGCTTAAGAAATAAGGAGAGAAACCATGGCTGAAGAAATCAAATACTATGGCACCGGACGTCGTAAATCCTCCGTTGCCCGCGTCTATGTCAAACCTGGCAAAGGCAATATCGTGGTCAACGGCAGACCCGTCGACGAATACATGCCCTTCGCGACCCTCGTCCTCGACCTAAAGCAGCCCCTAGCCCTCACCGGCAGCGAATCCCGCTATGACATCAGCTGCAACGTCAAGGGTGGTGGATTCACTGGACAGGCCGAAGCCATCCGCCTTGGCATCGCCCGCGCCCTTCTAGAGGCCGGCGAAGATCGTTCCGCCCTTAAGACCGCCGGTATGCTTACCCGCGATGCCCGCGCTAAGGAAAGGAAGAAGTACGGTCTAAAAGGCGCCCGTCGCGCTCCTCAGTTCTCCAAGCGTTAATCTTAGAGGACAACCAAAACCAAATGCGTTTTACCCGGGAGATCAACCTTCCGGGTTTTTGTTTCGCGCCCAAAACAAGGGCGTTTTTATATTGGGCGGATCGGCTGTTATAGCGCGTGTCGCTTCTTAAAGAAAAACCAATTCAAATCACAAATTTAAAAATATAGATTTTATCGGACTTTTGTTATTCGAATATTGAAGAAACTGCATTTTTCGTTGTTTTGAACTTTGAAGAAACTGCATTCTCTTTTCCAAAACTCGAGAAAGAACGCATTTAATCTACCCTTAAGTAGGGTCTTTCCGCATCTTAATAATCCGTAAGGCGCCTACACTTTCAGGATAACATCCTGAGGCAAGGACAAATTGTCTTTGCCATCGCTTTCCCTCTATGTTAAGTTTATCCCGCTATGATTCACCTTCTTATCGCGGGAAACGACTATGCTGCCAAAGGACTGCTCATCATCGTCCTTTCCTATTTAAGGAGCAATTCTAGGCCCGTGACGATCCATTTCATCACGATGGACCTAACCGACCGTAACCCCAAATTCAAACCGATCCACGAAGGACAGGTGGACTATATAAGAAAGGTGCTCAAATCCGCCAATAAGGACAACGAGCTCATAATCCATGACGCCTTAAGGGAATACCTTTCCACCCCCTTCAACAGGAAATACGACAGATCGATGTATACCCCCTATGCCCTGCTTAGGATATTCGCGGATAAACTGGACCTCCCCGATAAGGTGCTCTATCTAGACACCGATACCTTTATCCTAAAGGACCTCTCCCCCTTATTCGACATGGACATAGAAGGCCATGAATTCGCCGGGGCCATCGACCAGATCGGCGAATACTGGATCTCCCCAGATTATATGAATTCGGGCGTGCTCCTATTGAACATGAAGGAGATCAAGAAGACGGGTCTACTCGACAAATGCCGCGACTGGCTCCATAAAAAGCATTCCCCCCTCGCCGATCAATCCGCGCTAAACTATTGCTCGGTGTCGAAGGTCTATATGGACCAACGCTATAACGAACAGAAAAAGACCCAGGACGTCACCGTCATCCGCCATTTCTCCAAGATCCTTGTCTGGTTTCCCATCTTCCATACCCGCAACGTGAAGCCATGGCATCTAGAGAAGATGAAGAAAAGGAAGGACTACCATTACTTCAAGGAAGTCATAGAGGACTATGAGGGTAGGCTAGAGGAATTTGGCAGACTATGAACGTAGAAGAAGAAACCCCAAAATACGATAGGAAGAAACGCAAGAAGTCCAATATCGCCTACATCATCATCTTCGTGTGCTTTGTGGCGCTGCTTTTGACCCTTGTCTTGTCTTTTGGCGACCTCACCAAGATGGCCGGCGCCTTCACCGAGATGGTAAGCGGGGAAAACGTCATCTATTTGGTGGTCGCGATCATCTTGGCTATCGTTTTCTTCATCCTCTATCCCATCCCCTTGATGCTTGTGGGTAGAAGAAGCGGACTAAAATCTGGGAGGATGGACCTATGGCTAACGGGCAACTGCGAGCATTTCTATAACGGTGTCACCCCCTCTTCTAGCGGTGGCCAACCCTTCCAGGCGTACGCCCTATACCAATCTGGCGATACCGGGGCCAGTGCGACGGGGGTCATCTTGATGAATTACATCAACATCGTCCTTTGCTCCAATATCTTCGGCTTCGTCTCCCTTATCTTCTATCCCAAATACGTCCAGGGCCTCGCCAATATCGAAGGCCTCGAAATGGATTTATCCTCGCTTCAATGGATCGCCGTACTTGGCATTATCCTAAACGCGGCCAATTTGGTTTTGTTTTGCGTCTTGGGTTTCTCTAAAACCGCCAGAAGGGCCATCATGTGGGCGTTTAAGCTCGTATTGAAGCCCAAATTCCTCAACAAGAGGTTTGGCAAATTCATCCCCGCCTTCGATAGGTATTTAGAAAACGCCCAGTCCACCGCGAAGGTTGTCTTGTCGCATTGGAAGACCTTTATCCTCGCGGTCATCACCAGGATGCTTGTGCTCACCATCCTCTATAGCATCCCCTTCTTCCTAATGATGGCGATGCCTTCGTTGGATATCCATCCTAGCGACTACTGGCTATGCATGCTCGGCAATTCCTTTGCGACCGTCTGCGTCGCCTGGGTCCCTACCCCTGGGGCAGTAGGCGCCGGAGAGATCGTCGGCGCGGTCGTCTTAGGCTCCATCACCGTGAAATCGGGGACTTCGTTGGACTTCCAGGTCGCCCAGGCCCTAAGTTTGCTTAACCGCGGCATCTCCTTCTATTTCGTTTTGATCCTCAGTTTCGTCACCTCCCTTATCTTTGAGATCAGGGTCAGCAAACGAATAAAGGCCAAGGCGCTAGAAGAAGAAAGCGCCCCTAAGGAAAACGAAGAAAATAAAGAAGATGACAAGTAGAAGAAGTGGCCCCTATAGTAGAAGAAGTCACTACCGAAGATAAAAATAGCGAAGACGTATCATGATTATTTCCTTAACGCAGTTCCATACTCTTGTGGGAGAGGTTTTGATGTACTGTCAGTGCATCGAACACGATATCCACCATATCTATGCCTATATGGCCGATGGTGGGGTTGGTGAGAATTTGCTTTTGATGGAGCAAGAGAAATGGACCTTAGGCCAAACCGTCACCAAGCTAAAGGAATATGATGAATCCTGGAAGGAGCCCTTATTCTCCAAAGAAGACTATGACATCCTTTTCACGGTCGTTAGAACCCGTAACTACTATGCCCATTTCGTCTATCCTTCCTTTTGTTACCTCGACGATGAGGCAGAATTTGAGAAGACCTATAACCGCGCCGCCTCTAAATTATTAAAGGACAAGGAAACCCTTTCTAGGTTATATGGAACCGTGGAAGACGTTAGGGTCAAGTACTGCGACCCCAATAGGTAAATCTCGTTAATTCCCCTGCAAAAACCCGATGGTTTTCCTATTGTCGTCTTTTATGGCTTTATGATTTCGTATTGCCTAATTCTTTTGTTTGCAATAATTGGTTTAAGATAACCATTGCTTACTAGTTCGGAACACCAATTGATGATTGTGCGATTGGTGACGTTTAGTTCATTCGATAAATCGATTGGGGCAAACCTAAGGATTTCGTGTTTATTAAGGTAATCCAAAAACGCCTTTGCCTTGTTGGATAAATGAGATAAACGTTCATTCTCGTTATTAGACGTCTCTTTTAAGGCGAGCAATGTCACCTTGGAAGAATATAGGGAGAAGATTTTAAGGTAATACTTAATCCATATCTCTGGGTGAGGAGGATTGTTCCTTCCTTCATAATATAAAATAGGAAGGTTCATTTGGATGGAATCATAATATTCGTCGATATCATAAGACATATATTCCTCCAAGGAGCCAATGTTTTTGAATCCATATCCATTTAAAGAGAGAAAATAACTCGATATTATCCTGGCGGTTCTGCCATTGCCGTCTTCAAAGGGATGGATGGTTACCAATTGATAATGGATGATGGCGGCTTTGATTAGTGGATGGTCGTCGGATTTTTCAACGTAATCCAATAGTTCGTTTAATAGGCCTGGCACTTCATTATATTCAGGTGGGATGTAACTAGGGGTGCCATCGCTATTCCACACGGCAAATAAAACGCCTGCAGGCATCCTCCCCCTTAAGCCTATTTTTTCTTTGGATTCCCCATCACAAATTATCTTTTGGACTTGCAAAAGAAGTTTTAGGGATAAAGTCTCCTTTGCCTCTAGTTTTTTCTCAAGGAATTCTAGGGCGAGATAATAGTTTCTGATTTCCTGTTCTGGTTTTAGGAAGTGTCTGTTTTTGGATTCTATTGCGGCAATGGCTTGGTCGTAAGACAAAGGATTGCCCTCGATTCTATTGGATGCGTACGATGATCTTTTCTTCGTGTTCTTCCTAAACTTATTGGAAAGATTGATTGGCAAATCAACCGAATTAAGCCTTTCCTTATTCTTTTCGATTTCTAAAACCGCATTTAGAATCTCGTTATCAAGAATTACTTTTATCATCGGGATTTCCTCACGACAATAGTTTACCAAATTTCACTATTTTTTCACTATTTTTTCACTATTTCCGTTAGACCTCCTTCTCGATATTTTAGAGTTTTGGAATTAGAAAAGGCGGTTTTCCTGCTTTTGAATAGCCGCCAACATTAAGTAAACAAACGCCGATTCTAAGAGTTATTTCCGTTAAGGGCGGCGGAACCGAATTTTCCTAGACTTATTTCGGGTCGGACCCCTCCGAAGCCGAAGTAAGTCTTTTATTCTCGGCGGACTCCGGCGACGTTTGGGCGTGACGAAAGGATC
>JAILEX010000039.1 GCA_024687185.1 Bacilli bacterium
ATCGACTTCCTCGCCGCCGGCATCGGCAATATCCACGGCATCTATCCCGAAGGCTGGAAAGGCCTCCATATCGATGTCTTGGAGCAGATCAACGAAGCCACGGGCTATATTCCCCTAGTCCTCCATGGTGGCACGGGCATCCCAGACGACCAGATCCGCAACGCCATCAAAAACGGCGTCAGCAAGATCAACGTCAACACCGATTGCCAACTAGTCTTCGCCGCCGCGACCATCGAATACTGCGCCGCCGGCAAGGCCGAACCTAGCGGTGCCAACGCCGCCAAGGGCTATGACCCCCGCAAACTCCTTAAGCCCGGCTATGAAGCCATCAAGGCCAAGGTTAAGGAAAAGATGGAACTCTTCGGTTCCGTCGGCAAAGCCGAATAAGCCTTTTTCCCTTCTTGTTCACTATCTGCCCTCGCCAAAAGGCGGGGGCTTTTCCTTTATCCATATATAAAAAGGCCAGGGGGAAGTCCCCTAGCCCTAAGATAAGGTTATCGCCTCTACTAGCAAACCAAGGTGATATTGGATTCGGTGACAAGGGTCTCACCCTCGCTATAACCCCTATTGATGCTCCTATAGGTGTGGGGGAGATAGTCCTGCGCCTCGGCTAGATAATAGTCTAGGGCAAGCTTCTTCTCCTCATTGCCATAACGGATCAAATTGATCTTGAAGTCCTTCTCGAAACCGGTTCTTCTATAGACATTATAGTCATATAGCTCTGGGGTATCTTCGTTATAAAAAGATGGGATAACCTCGATTAGGTCATAGAAAATCGAGGCGTTGGAGGAAAATTCCTCGCTTACGTAGTCTTTGGAAAACGATTTGAAGGCCTCTTTGGCGTCATTGGCGGAATCGTATTCGTCCTTTTCGGTCTCCTCCGCGACGATTTCCCCGTCCTTTTTGGAGGTTACGCTATAGACGAGTGAGGTCCCTACTAGACTTGCCTTGATCTCTAGGCTACTAGAATCTAGTTTCTCCTTCATTTTCGCTGAGGTCGATTCCTCACTAGAAGAGAGGGGGGATTCTTCCGATGCGCTATCCTCTTCCTCCACCTCGACCCTAGTGTAGCTATATTCATAATAGCGATAGGTATAGGAAGAGAGATCGAAGTCGATGGTCTTGGTGAGGAAGGAATTGGTCTTTTTGTAGATCACTTCCCCAAATAGGGGGTTCCTATCCTCTTCATAGCCTTGCTTGTAGGACTGGGTGAAACTGAATTCATCGGGCATTTCTATCTCGTATTCCCCGATGGCCGAGAAATAGGAGGAAAGCGCCTCCTCCCTATTGCTTTCGTTGACCTTGCGGTAAAAGGCAAAACTGGCTTGGCAGCTATTTAGCGGCAATAGCGATAAGAGGATAAAAGCCGTCTTCTTCATTGCCTCTATATTCTATTCTTCTCTTCCAAAAGAAGGAAGAAAGAAAGCAGAAGCCCAGGCCTAAGCCTTATGGAAGCAAATTTCTTCCAAAGAAGAAAGGCCCTTGTTAATATAGACTAAGCCGAAGGGAAAAGAGGAGAATAGGGAATATGGAAAACGCAACGAATGCCTCCAGTAGGTCGAAGACGATCGTAAAGACATCATTATTGGGGATCGCGGGCAATATAATGCTTGTGGCCGCGAAAGCCACCGTGGGCTTTATTTCGGGTTCTTTGGCGATTGTCCTAGACGCGGTCAATAACCTTACCGATGCCCTAAGTAGCACCGTCACGCTTGCGGGGGCGAAGATCGCCTCTAAGCGCCCCGATAAAAAACACCCCTTTGGACACGGCCGCACCGAATATATCTCCAGCTTCATCGTGGCCGTCATCGTCTTATTCGCGGGCTTACTTGCGATATACGAATCAATCCGCGGCATCATAGGCGATCCTACGGGTAAGAATCCCCCCGATTATTCCCTAGTGATGCTAATCCTAATCGGGGTTGGCGTACTCGTGAAAGTGGGTTTGGGCCTAATATTTAGAAGGGTAGGCAAGAAAGTGGATAGCGAAGCCCTTGTCGATAGCGGCACCGATGCCTTAATGGACGCGGTCCTATCGACTTCCACCCTGGTAGCCGCCCTTATCTCCTATTTCGCTTCCTTCTCTTTGGAAAACTATTTGGGTTTGATTATCGGCGGATTCATCGTCAAGGCCGGCATCTCCATGATTCTTTCCTCCTATTCCCTTCTAATCGGGGAAAGGGCGAGCAAGGAGAAGACCCACGCCCTAAGAAGCCTCATCGCCTCCTATGACGAGGTAAAGGGCGTCTATGACATATTGCTACATAACTATGGACCCTCTAGAAGCATTGGCAGCGCCCATATCGAAGTCGATGATAAAATGGACGCGAAGAAGATCCATGACCTCACTAGGGAAATCAGCGCCGAGGTCTATATGAAACTGGGTATCTTATTGACCCTAGGCATCTATAGCAGCAATGTCGCCACCGACTTTGCCAAGGAGATGAAAAACCATATCGTCGCCATCATCAAAAACTATCCTAGCGTACTTCAGCTCCATGGCTTCTATATCAATGAGGAGGAAAGGTTCGCCTCGGTCGATCTGATCTTGTCTTGGGACGATGAGACTCCAGAAGAGACGATAGGGAAGATCAAAGGCGAGATCGCCTCAATCTATCCCGAATATAACTTCTATATCGTCCAGGATTTGGACTTCGCCGATTAAAACGAAACGGGCATCCAAGCGGGTGCCCGTTATTGTTTTAAGTAGTGAAGGATAAAGGAAAAGCGGCCCCAAATCGTATTGGAACCGCGGCATTGGCGAGTGGTGGGTCAGTCGGCTTTGGATTCCCTAAACCTTCGATAGAGTTCGTCTAGGATTTCCTTTTCGTCGATTTCGCAGTACTCGAATTCGCCATGTCCGATGTGGGTTTCGAAGAAGGGCGTCAGCTTCTTCTCGGGGTCGTCTTCCCTATGGGCCAAGATACATACCCTGCTTTTGATCTTGGTGGTGAATGACACCAAGTAGTTCTGTGGGGTCTTGCCATAGCGGTAGACGCGGATGGGGCGTACCATATTTGTTACCTCCTATAGTATCGACCTACTTCTTTGGAGGTAGGTATTTCTTCTTTCCGACTTCCTCCCAGCAAAGCTTATAGAGGTGCTTCTTCACCCCGATCGGATGCCCTTCGTGGCAGAGGACCTTGGTGAATTCGCCTAGCTCGCTTGCGATGTCCTCCCCTTTTCTTCGTCTTTCAAGCAAAGAGTGGACGTATTCGTAATCCTTTAGGGCCATATCGAACATCTCGTCGATCGATTCGTGGTGTTCTTCCCCGGTCGAGGGGTTAAGCCACTTATTGCCTTTGTCGTTAGTGACGTCCATCTTCTTGAATTTCTTCATGAAGAAGGGATGGGATTGCGCGTTTGGGACGCTGTATTTGCCTATTAGCCTAAACAAGATGTGCCTGATGCCATGGGGGTTCCATAGCATCTTCTCGGCACCCACGAAATCTAGGTAAGAGAGATAGAAGTCATCTTCTTCTAAAGGGGTGGGGCTAGAGGCGGCCCACATCTTGGAGACCTCCCTTGCCCAGCTATCTTCCGTCAATATGCAGCGATATAGCTTTTTGTAGGTACCCCTTCTTCTTGCGAATACCTTGTCTAGTATCGCCTCGAAGAAGCCATGGCTCCAGGAATAGTAACCGGTCAGCTGGCCGTTTTCGTCGACCCCGCTTCGATAGAAGATATAGGCGTGCATGATCCTATCGACGCAATAGTGCATGAGTATGCCCTCGATATAGGCATATAGCATATCCTTGTTTTCGCTACTATCGGCATAATCCATCATCTTTAGATAGGTGGGGCCGACATCTATGGCATGCATCGCATGGCCGAAGTTTCTTACGCGTAGGGGTTTCTCCCTTTTCCGCCATGGCAAAGAGCCATAGGCCATAAAGGTATCCGGTCCCTGCGTCCCTAGGTTCACTAAACTCCTATAGGGCTCAAGATCCTTGGGCAAGGCCTTGCAGGCGAAGGTGTAATGGGTGAGTAAGGCGGGCATGGAAGGCTAATCAGTCGTCCTTTCCAAGGGCTTCTAGCCCTTTTGCGTTGCCTACCTTTTTGGCCTTGATGTTCTTGACTAGGAAGAAGATCACAAACGCGGTGCCAGAGCAAACTAGGGCATAGATCGGAAGGATATGCCAATTGAAGCTTGGGACGCGGAGCAATAGGCCTAGCAAAACGGGGGTGATCGTCTGCGCGGACATGGAGGCCATATAGTAATAGCCGGTGAACTGGCCGATCTTCTTCTTGGAGCAAAGCTCGACGACCATCGGGAAGGAATTGAGGTGG
>JAILEX010000031.1 GCA_024687185.1 Bacilli bacterium
CATACCGCTATGAGTGTATAAAGGTAAATACGGTCGAGGAGTACTTGGAGGCCGTTAATAGCGGCTATACGAGCATTGATTACCCAAAGGATATAAAAGGCGATCTTCTTATAGCCTTAAGGGAACATAAAGAGGAAAGCGAGGATTTGTTCGCCTATTACCTATTGGTATTGGGCAATTCCGATTATGGCGATGAGGATCTTAAATCCCTTGAGGCATTGGCGGAAAAAGGCAACCCGGTCGCATTGCGAAAATGCGGATCCTATTTCGGTTCCCTTGAAAATGACGAATCCAAAAAGAAGGCGGTTTCCTTTTGGCTAGAGGCGGCAAGCCAAGGCGATGCCTTTTCTATGAACAACCTTGGAGTATGCTATGAATTCGGCGACCGCGTGCCCAAGGACCTCGAGGAGGCCGTTAGATGGTATAGGAAGTCCGCCGAGCAGGGGAATGCTTACGCACAAAAAAACCTTGCTATCTGTTATGAAAACGGCCAAGGCGTGCCCAAGGACATCGAGGAGGCCATTAGGTGGTATAGGAAAGCCGCCGAGCAGGGGAATGCTTACGCGCAAATTTGCCTCGGTTGTTGCTATCAATTAGGCCAAGGCGTGCCCGAGGACCTCGAGGAGGCCATTAGGTGGCATAGGAAAGCCGCCGAGCAGGGGGAGGCTGACGCGCAGTTTCTCCTTGGCTATTGCTACTTTAACGGCCATGGCGTGCCGCAAGACCTCGAGGAGGCCGCCATGTGGTATAGAAAAGCCGCCGAGCGGGGGTATGCTTCCGCGCAGCTTAGCCTCGGCAATTGCTATGAATTCGGCCAAGGGGTGCCCATGGACCTCGAGGAGGCCGTTAGATGGTATAGAAAAGCCGCCGAGCAGGGGGATGCTTCCGCGCAGTTTAGCTTAGGCAACTGTTACCATGATAGCCAAGGCGTGCCCAAAGACTTCGAGGAGGCCGTTAGGTGGTATAGAAAAGCCGCCGAGCAGGAAGAAAAGGCGGCAAAGCATAAGATTGCCGTTTGCTATCTTTGTGGCGAAGGAGTGGAACAAAACGAAAAAAAGGGTGTTGCCATGTTGTTCGAATTGGCAAAGCAAAAGTTTCCATATTCCCTTTCGATCCTTGGATACATTTACGAATTCGGAGGCTTTGGGCTTCCGGTGGATCTCAATCTTGCCCTTTCCTTTTACAAAGAGGCTTATGACAACGGCATGGTTGAACGGGAAGAGGATATACTACGGGTCGAAAGCCTTATCCAAGCCCGCAGCCATGAAAACCTCAAGGTTCCCGAGGATATCGACATCTTCCTTTCCTGGAACCACCATGACCTCGATTTCAAGGAAAAACTATGCGCAAAACTCGAAGAAAACGGGGTACGAATCTGGGAAAGCGATAGCAAAGCCGAAGGAAATTTGGACGCGGACGTTAACTATGCCATCGCCCATGCCAAGGGATTCATAATCCTGCTTTCTAAAGGCGCTATAACCTCTAGTTACATGCCGAAAGAAGCTGAATGGATCCAAAATAGGCTAGAGAGGGAACGTCTGCCCGATACCCTAATCAAAATCTACTATTTGGATGACCCAGAGGAACTAGGGAAGGAAATCGATGCCTTAGAAGAAGAACACCCCTATCATGCTTTAAGAAGCCTCACCGACGATTTCTCTTCTAACGTAGACCACGTTATATCCTTCGCCAAGAAGACCATCCGCGAATATACCGTCTTGGATTATGGAAACAAACTAAGGGAATGCTTCGACGTTTTCCCAATTTCCCTTTCGGGCATCATGGTCCAACAGGAAAATAGGAATATCGTGGCTTCTCTTCACTACGAGCAAGGCTATATCGCAAGGAACCTATTCGATAAGGAAGGGAAGGAGTATTCCCCCGAGGATTTGCTTTCCTTAGATAAAATCGCCCTTATCCATGGTGAGGGCGGCGCGGGTAAATCGCTTTATCTAAAAAACCTCATCCGCAGCTATAGTGATGACTCTTTATTGTTCTTCTACCTTCCTTCCGCGGAGATTAGGGAAACCTTAGAAAAAGGAAAAGGCAAAGACCTCCTTTCTCTTATCACTAAGATCGCCTTCCCGCTTGCGAAATACAAAAACATCGACGAAGCGATGGTCAACGACATCTTCAATAACGATTCCCGTACCTTCTACCTCATCATCGATGCCTTAGACGAATCAGGAGACCATAAGAATGAGATTTTAAAGTTCGTTAAGGACTACCTCAATTCGCCTTCCTCTAAACCAATCCACATCATCCTTTCCTCTAGAAGCGCCCTTGACGCGAGTGAGGCCGAGGCAATCCTAGGGAAGGAAGTAGAGCCCTTATCCTTATCCCCGTTAAATGACGTCGATGCGTTAAAGCTATTCGACGCGGTCTATGATAGAAACCATCTAAGTAAGGAAGAGGAGAAGTCTTCTTTAGGTGACATCTCTAGGGATGCCTTTAAGACCTATCTCACCCTGCTTGATGAGGACATCAAGAAGAATCCCTTGCTGATCTCCAACATAATCTATATTTACTTCGCGACGAGGTCACTAGAGACCCAACGTTCCTTTATCTTAGAGAAAAGCAACGACATTCTTATCAACTACCTAGAAAACGAACGGGGCACCTTCATCTTTGCCAAACCAATCCTTCAGGATCTAGGCATAGAATTAGGACCCTTACTGGAGTTCCTCGCCTTTAGGCTACTCACGAATCCTAGAAGCACTTTGGAAAGCGAGGTTAAGACATATCTAGAGAAACTAGGCAAAACAGTTTCTAGCGATGATGTGGAATCCCTATCCAACTACCTTAGGCGTAGGCGCATCATCCTCGGCAATAGGTTCAGCCACGATATCTATCTTTCCTATTTCGCGGCAAGATACGTCTACGATAACGTGATCGAACGTAAGATTGACTTCGATTTTGGCGACGATTACCTAGCCTATAAGGAAGGAGGAGAAGGTAAGCTAGAGAAATACTCCTCTAGGTTCTTTTCTCTAGATACGGGACTCTATCCTAGCCTTACCATGGATTTTATCTGCAAACTGGACCTAGAGCTACACTATGTCGACAAAGGCGATACCGACTCCCCTTCCTTTGCCCTATTCGACGATGCCTTAGCGAAAGTCGCTTCCTCCTATGGGGAAATCGCCTCCTCCTTGCTATTGGAGATGGCTAGCAAGGATACTCTCCTTTATTATGGGAAGAGGATCCTTAAGGACATAAAGAAGTAGAGGCCCTTGCTACAAATAGCAGCAAACGAAGTTAAATACCTTCCCTAACAAAATAGCCGCACCATCATAACGATGCGGCTTTTATTGTCTATAGAAGTTATGCCTTTATTTTGGTGATTTCTATATTATGCTAGATATTTAGTTCGCTTTCCTTTTCCTAAGGCTTATCGCGCCGATAACAATGATAATAAAGCCAATTCCACTAATAGAGGCAATCGAGGTTAGACTAGAGGAAGAAGTCGAATCAACGACCTTCGCCCCGCTTCCGCCTCCGCCATATAAAGACCTAACGTAGGCAATCTTGGTGCCTAGGGTGGTTACCTCGGTCTTAGGCCCACCTGCTATAGCGCGGTCATGGAAAGACTGGGTATAAAACCAGATCTTATAATCATCTTGGGCGGCGAAGGCATCATATTCGCTTATAAGCGTAGCCCATCCTTCCTCATTGCAGGGATTCGCCATCGCGACCTTGCTAGAAAGGACATTCGCCACATGATCGGTGCTACTAGTGTCACTAGGATCAAAACTATTAAGGTAGAAGGCCACGGATTTGATCTTTACGCCCCCAGCTACGTTATAGAAGCGCAAATCGATCTCACCCATTCCCCCTTTTAATCCGTAACGCACGGCATCAGAAGAAATCGTGAAGGCAATTTCCTTTTCCTCGATACCATCAGTTGCGCCATCGATGGTAATTTCGTTCCCAGAGCTAGTCACGAAGTAATATTCGTCATAGAACTTAGAGTAAAGGGTAAAACTCGATTGACTATCTTCGGGAGCGAGGGTGACCACCATCTTCGTGACGTATTCGCGGTTTGCCCCGACCATCTGCGAACGAAGCCTAAAGGAATATAAATTGACATAGGGGCCTTCTATTTCTAAATAGTCGCCATCCACAATATCGGTTTCTCCTTTGGGGATGACCGTCAAAGTCCATTCATAGTCGCCGAATTGCTTTGTCTCGGTATAGGTATAGCCATAAGAGTATTCCCTTGTCTCTATAGTGGAGAATTCCCCTACTCCGCTAGCAAAGTTAAGCGTATAGCCTGGATCATCCGCCCTCGCTTCCTTTACTTCTCCCTTAATAGAAGTGGCTAACCCTATCCCTAAAGTCGCCACCAACAACAATAAGATAGCCCCCACCATGCGCTTCACTAGTTTCTTCATAAGCCTTTTTTCCCTTTCTTCTTACCCCCCCTACAAATAACACTTATAACTTTCTCTAGCCTTTTATCTTCCCTAAATGACGATTAGAACGCTAATTCTAACCATGAAAGACAATTGAGGTCTCTAAATCTAATTGATACTACCTTAACAATTCAGGCTGATTATAAAAGAGCAATAGGATAAATCAAGGTAAGTTGTATTACGAATCATACTCTTGCTCTTTCCTTCGTCTAATCGCTCCCTCGCTTACCCTAGATAACCATAAAATGACGAACCAAAAGTAGAAGCAGTCGCGCCTAACCTAATAGGAAGTAATCCTATTATTTCGATATCGTTACCTAGCCTAAAGGCGAAGAAGAGATTAAGATAATGCCAATGGCAGCATGGGTGGCACCATGAAGAGCAACTTCGCCGATAGAAGCGGGAACTTACTTACGAACGTTGCTAGCGGATATTATAGCGAGACGAGCCCCGTCGCCGAGGATATGGGATTTAGGACCGCCACCTACAATACAGCCTATAACTATGTCTTTGAATACACCCCCGTTTCAGGAGAAAACGGCTATTGCAAATTCTTCAACCTGACCTTCGATTGGAAGTGCTAGGGGCAAGATCTCCAACTAAGTAAAGGCAGAGACCCAAATAGCGGTCCCTGCCTTTTGTTTTGGCCACATAAAAACGCTCCACCTCAATAAATGGCGAAGCGTCTTCTTGAATTCGGCTCAATTCGCTTTAGCAACGCCAGGATAGGTTGATGTATTCGAGCTTAAAGTAGGAATCCCCGGTATCGTTGGGGTTTTCATAGCGCAAGCTGAAGCACATGGCATCCCCTGCGGTGTGGGGCGTGGCGAGTGAAATGGTATTGGAGGTGACCCCGGTCACGGCTTCGGGCTCTGAAGGGTAACCATCGGCGGGACCGCCATACCTGGTATCTAGACGGTAATAGACTTTATCCGTGGTTTTGCCACAGGTATAACGAAATTCAAAAGAGGTTATGTTGTTGAGCTTTACGTTAATCTCCACGCCTGCGTAATAAACTTCCGCATAGGGGTCCGGGCAATCCGCGACGAAGAAGTTATCCTCGTCGTCAAAGGAATAGGAATCAACCTGGGTGGTGTATGCCGTCATCAGGATCTTACTATGATTCTGCTGGGCCGTTCCATCCGTCTTGGCCGCAATTTCGTATTCCTCATATTCGCCGGTGGGGGCGGGGTTGACGTTTTTGTCCAAGGTTATGCTTTTGGCCACCTGTTCCGCCATTACGTTTGGGGTCTCGATGACTCCCTGTCCCATTAAGGCAAGGCCTAGGACGCCGATGATGCTAACCCCGGCCAGACCGATCAAAACCATTCTTCTATTGTTCATATCCAATGTCATCTCCTTAAAGTTTCTATAAATATTGATAAGATTATAGAAAACACTTATTAGGCGCAATCATTTTATCCTTGTCGAAACCGATTGAATATCGATGATGTTCTCTTATCTTTTTCTAGAAAGGAAAAGGAAACTCAAGCGGCTTAGAAGGCAAAAAGAAAAGCCTTGGACCAAAGCCATTTCCTTTGAAGGAAGCAAAAAAGAGAGTTTCCTTCCCCTTTCTCGCTGCGAGGGATTTCTCTAGCAAGAGTATATTCTT
The DNA here is from genome assembly GCA_024687185.1 of Bacilli bacterium. GTDB lineage: Bacteria > Bacillota_I > Bacilli_A > RFN20 > CAG-826 > Alloenteromonas. Next base: position 6,028 of record JAILEX010000031.1, read on the forward strand.
CCATTAATGGGTAGGCCCCACTTTCTTTGTGCTTCTAGTAGCGGAAGCAATAGGTAGAACACTCCCTAAATCGATAACAAAGAATAGGGGGAAGGGCCACTTTTTCGGCCTTCCCCACAATTGTTTAGGTAGGAAGAAGCGGTTATGCCTATCTCAGCAAGTCCAATTCACCGTTAGGGAGGAGATGCTGAAGCTTCCTTCGTCGCCCTCCTTGTTGGACCTATATTCGATCTGCAATGTCCTAATGGTATATCCCGAGGTATTGGTAATCGTCATCCCGGATTGGCCGATTAGGGTTCCGGATTGCTTTGATATACCACCGCTAAAAAGATGATACATTACGGTGTCATCGTCGGAGGCCGTGGTGAAATTAATGGAGAAGGAGGTTACCCCATTTAGCCCCACGTTGAAGTCGATTCCCGTATTCTTGGTAACGGAAGTACAGGAGATAAGTTTGGTGGAATCCATAAAGGAGT
>JAILEX010000045.1 GCA_024687185.1 Bacilli bacterium
AAACGCTTGTGACGTAGGATTTAAGGCGGTAATCGATGTTTCTTTCCTTTACGCCATTTACGAAGCGGGTAAGGAATTCCGGTCCGGTGAGTTCTTCTTTGAATTCATGTAAGCCGAAACCGTTATGGATGCACTGGTTAAGGATGCCACCGAGGAACTCGGTCCTCTCAAGGATCAAAATATCCCTTTCTCCGGCATCATAGGCGGCAATGGCCGCGGCCATACCGGCGGAACCGCCGCCGATGATGACAATGTCTCTATTGACCATTATTTGCTCTCCTTCCGCAAAATCTGGCTGCCGGGCTTTTCGTATTCGATGTCAAGCGGGGAGCGGTTTTGTTTCTTTGCCATATAGAAGAGCACTTTGCTCTGGCAGAACCCGCCCTGGCATTTGCCAAAGCCTGCGCGGGTACGTTTTCTGACCGCGCGGATGGTCAAAGCGGGCACGCTGCGGGAGAGGACCTCATCGATCTCGCCCATGGAGACCTTTTCGCAGTTGCAGACGATCTCGCCATATTGGGGGTTCTTTTTGATGAGTTCGCGCCTTTCCTCCAAATTCATCCTTAAAGGATGGGTATAGGGTTTGATGCGCGGATTCCAGTCCGATTTCCTTTCGGCCTTTAATAAGGGGGCGATCAGCTCCTCGGCCACGTATTTGCCGATGGCCGGAGAAGAGACTAACCCCGGGGATTCGATGCCGGCCACGTTGATGAACTCGGGGTAGGCGTGGCTTGGCTCGATGATGAAATCGCCGGTGGATGGAGTGGCACGTAAGCCCGCGAATACGCGGATTTGCTCACGGAAGGGGATATTGGGAACCATAAGGCTCGCTTGGGCCTTAACGTCCGCCAAAGTCATCGTATCGGTGGCCAAATCCTCTTTGTCGCCAACGAATTCGCTGCTAGGACCGACCAAATAGTTCCAGGCGGTGGTCATCGTGACCAAGATGCCTTTGCCCTTTTCACTGGGAAGGGGGAAGAGAACATGGTTCACAAAGCCCTTGCCAAAGTGGTCCAAGACGTAATATTCGCCTTTTCTAGGTTTGATGCTCCACTCGACCGGTTCAACCATCTTCGCGATTTCCTCGGCGAATAAGCCGGCCGCGTTGACCACGGTTTTGCTTTCGTATTGTCCCTTGTCGGTTATGACGAGGAACCCGCCTTCTATTTTTTTGATATCGGTGACGGATTCGCCCAAACGGAGCTCAACCCCATTATCGACGGCGTTTTCCATCGCGTGGGCGGTCAATTCAAAGGGATTGACCACACCGGCGGTAGGACAAAGCAAAGCCGCGACGACTTCGGGATTGATATTGGGCTCGATCGCAACGACCTCATCGTGAGATAGCATCTTGGTGGGGACACCGTTTTCCTTGGCCCTTTCTTGTAGAACAAGAAGCTTTTCTTTTTGCGCCTCGCTTAAGGCGATATTCAAGGAGCCGACCTGCTCGAACTCCACGTCGAGCTCATCGGAAATCTGGGGGAACATGCGGTTCCCTTCGACGTTGAATCGGGCTTTGTTGCTGCCAGGGATAGGATCGTCGCCCGAGTGGACGATCGCCGAATTGGCCTTTGAGGTGGCATCCCCTACGTCAAGTTCCCTCTCGATAACGAGGGTATCGAGCTTGAAAGCGGAGAGATATCGCGCTACAAAACAGCCAACGGCACCGGCGCCAATGATTACTACATCTTTCATAGTGACCTTACTTTAACACCTTTTCTTCCGTTTTCCTATATCCGCGCGCGAAATTAGTTAAACTTTTTAATTAATTATGTGCTTTGGTTGGGTTTTCTTCCTTTCTGAAGCGGATTTTCCCTATATGGGCTCTATTAAAGGAAGGAAGAAACCTTCCTTGCTTGCTATAATCTAAATGGAAGGAAGGAAAAGAGAATGGGAAAGAAAAAGGGCCCCCTTGATAGGGAGATGGATGAAATCCTAAACCAAATCTACGCCGAGGAGGAAGTCGATGCGACCTTCAACGAATGCCTTTCCTATGACTACGATTACGTTAAGGGCTATTTGGATGAATTAGGCTACGATATTGGCGGACTTATTAAGGAAGATAGGCTCATCGCCCTTCTTGCAGGCGTATTAAGCGAACTAGAGGATAACGAGGACCTAGACGAAATGGAGGACCTCGTCCTCGATTATCTCGTCGGCCAAGTCGATGCCTATGACCCAAAGGAAATCGAATCGCTTCCCTATTACCAGCTTTTGAAGAAAGTAAAACCCTTTAAGGAAAAAGGCGTCGTATTCGAATTTAGAAGCATCGCCCCCTATACGCCTTTCTTATCCAAAAATAGGGATTTTAGCGAGGACATACATCAATTATCGAAACCTAACGTAGGCTGTTTCACCGCTTCCTATTTGCAACCGACCATCTCCAAGGGCGGGGAGATCTGGATGAGCCTTATCCCCCATGAGATAGAGACGATGAGGGAAGCCTTCTCTTCCTTTAAGGGCAACGTCCTTATATATGGCCTAGGTCTAGGCTATGCCGCATTTGAGGCCAGCAACAAAAAGGAAGTCGATAAGGTAACCGTCATCGAAAAGGATAAGGCCATCGTCGACCTATTCAAAAAGCATATCCTCCCCCTATTCCCGAATAGGGATAAGGTAGAGATCGTCTTAATGGATGCGATAGACTTCGCAAAGGGAAACAAGAATAAGGAATATGACGTCCTCTTCGCCGATTTATGGAGGACGGGCGAAGATGGTTTGCCCCTATTTGCAAAGCTAAGGAAAAACGAAGGCGCGGCAAAGGAAAACCATTATTGGATCGAAGAGGAAATCTACATCTATCTTAGAAGGCTATATGTCCGCTACCTCGCCTATTTGCAAAAGAAGGATAGCGCCTATATCGATGATCTAAAGGGTTCGCCCTATTACGATATCTTCCTTAATCTATCTAGGGAAAAAGGCATAGTCGCCCTTTCTTCCCCCATTGTCTCCTACTTAAGCAAAGATAAGCTACTGGATTTAATGGAAGGGCTATTCTAATCCCAAATATCGTTTAGACAAGAAAAAAAGCTCGGGCAATTTGGTTTGTCCGAGCATTTCTTTTGTTTTAGGAAGCTATAAGCGAGGGCTTAGTTGCGCTTGCCGCCACGGCGGTCATCGCGCTTTCCGCCACGCCTATCGTCCCTGCGCCCGCCGCGGTCGTTGCCGCGACCACTCCTGGGGCGGTCTTCCCTTTCGGGACGTTCGACGTAGCCTTCGGGCTTCTCCTCGAATTCGCGGTGGCTGACTTTGACCTTGCCGGCTTCGTCGATGCCGATGACGACGACTTTGAGGGTATCGCCGAGATTGACCATGTCGGTGACGTTTTCGACGCGGTTCCAGTTGAGCCTGGAAACGTGGCAGAGGCCATCGGTGTCGCCGAATAGCCTAACGAAGGCGCCATATTCCTCGACGCGGGTGACTTCGCCTTCGAAGATTTCGCCGACCTTGGCTTCGCGGACGATGTCGTCGATCATGCCTTTGGCCTTCTCTAGCATCTCCTTGTCCTTGTGGTAGATGGTGATGGAACCATCGTCTTCCACATCGATCTTGGCTTCGTTGCAAGCGGCGACGATGCTTTGAATGGTTTCGCCACCTTTGCCGATGACCTCACGGATCTTGGAGGGATCGATCTTGAAGGTGACCATTTTGGGAGCGTATTTGCTGACCTCTTTGCGGGGTTCGGGGATGCAGGCGGAGATGGCTTCGCGGATTTGGGCGCGGGCGCGGTTGGCCTGTTCCAAAGCCTCTTCTAGGACCTCACGGGTAACGCCGTGGATCTTGATGTCCATCTGGAGGGCGGTGATACCTTTGGCGGTACCGGCGCACTTGAAGTCCATGTCACCGAAGTGGTCTTCTAGACCCTGGATGTCGGTGAGGATGGTGTAGTGGTTGTTTTCCTTGTCGGGGCTACGGGTGGGATCGTCGGTGATGAGGCCCATGGCGATGCCGGAGACGATGCCCTTGATGGGAACGCCAGCCGCCATTAGCGACATGCAGTTCGCGCAAAGGGAAGCCTGGGAGGAGGAACCATTGGATTCGACGACGTCGGCGACGCAGCGGATCGTGTAGGGGAACTCCTCTAAGGAAGGAAGGACGGCCTTAAGGGCGCGTTCGCCGAGTTTGCCGTGTCCGATTTCCCTACGTCCGGGGGAACCCATCCTACCGATTTCACCGACGCTGAAGGGCGGGAAATTGTAGTGGTGCATGAAGTACCTCTCGGTCTCGGAGGTGAGGTTGTCGATAAGTTGGTTGTCGCTTAGGGGCCCTAGGGTCGTGGTGCCGATGACCTGGGTCTGACCACGGGTGAACATGGCAGAGCCATGGGCACGGGGGAGAAGGTCGACTTGGCAGTCGAGGGGACGGATCTCGTCGACCTTACGGCCGTCGGGACGCCTGTTTTCCTCGATGATTTCGCGCCTGACTTCGTTGGCTACCATGGTTTCGAGGATATCGTTGACCATGAGCATGGTCATCTTGTGATCGTGTTCGTCTTCGTATTCCTTGGCCTCGAACTCGTCGATGACTTGGTTACGGAGGGCGTCGATCTTGCCCTGACGCTCTAGCTTATCGAAGGTAGAGACGGCGGCGGGCATCTTGTCGCCGATTTCGTCATAGATGTGCTTGACGACTTCTTCGCTCGGGGTGTAAAGGGCGATCTCCCTCTTGGGGACGCCGATCTCGGCGATGATCTTCTTCTGAAAGCGGCAGA
>JAILEX010000105.1 GCA_024687185.1 Bacilli bacterium
GAACAAGTGGTGGAAAACGCCCCTATTGAAGAAATGAGTAGGGATAAGGAAAACAAACCCTTTAGCCTATTCCGTACGTTAGCAACCGCTATCGTGCTTTCTTCTTTGGTCACGATCGCGGCTTTGATATACCTCCTTACCCAAAGCGCCCCGCAAGGAGAAGGGAGAATCCCCTTTATCCTTTCTTTCGCCATCCCCTTTGGCGTATTGGGCGTGGCCTTTGGCGCGATGGGCATCATCGGCATCAACGGCGTCGAAAAACCCTCTACGAGGATGGCGTTGCTTATCTCTGGCATCGGCTGCTTCCTAATGGAGGCTACCGCCGGGGTATTTGGGATCGTGAGTTTTTCCAATGTCACGATTGGGGTCTGCATGATCGGTTTGGGATTATGCGTTTTGGGCATAACCGCCCTATCTTTCTTTAACCGCAAAGAAGCCTAATAGGCGATTTCCTCTAGGAAGGTTTTCCTCAAACCCTTTGGATAATGGTTTTTGGCGACGCCTTTAACGACTTTGGCAAAGCCTAGGTTCAAGTTCATGTAGCTTACGGGATAAATGCCATCCTTTTCCTTTGCCTGGACCGTCTCTCCCTTTAGGTAGGCTTTGGCCTCCTCTAGGCTTAGCGAAATGGAGTTGGAAGAAGATAGGAAATGGGATAGGGCATGGTCGGGGATATGCTCTTTTTCGCTTTCCTTTATCTTCACTCCACACCTAAGGGTAGAAGGAGGGAATAGAAGCGGGCAAGGCAAATGGTATAGCGATCCCTTATAGGAGGTTATATAGGGGCTAGAAACGCCGAAATCGTTCAATAATCGATACATGTCCCCGCTATTTTCTTTTTTGGGAAGCTTATGGGAAGGTGGGATTTCCCTATTTCCTTTCTTCCTTAACAAAGCGATATATTGGCCTTCCCCTGGGAAAAGATGGGGCAAAAGGTAAATGCTTTCCTTTAGCTTTTCCGGGCGAAAGAAAAGCGGGCTATCGGGTAGGGGGAGTATTTCCATATCTTCATGAAGCGAAAGGAAGGAAAGGATATTCTCCTCGTTTTCCTCATAGGAGAAGGAACAGGTGCTATAGATGAGTTTGCCGCCTTCTTTTAGAAGTTTATATCCGTTTTCCAATAGTTCCTTTTGGGTGGAGGCGCAGGAACGTACCTTTTCGATGGTCCAATCTTCCTTCGCCTTATCGTTTTTTCGGAACATCGCACTCCCTGAGCACGGGGCGTCGAGGATGATATTATCAAAGCTTGGCCCATAGAATTTCGCCAAATCCTTCGTGGGAGAGCAGGTCACATAGACGTTTCCTAGCCCTAACCTTTCGATATTGGAACTAAGCTCCTTGGCTCTAGGCATAGATAAATCATTCGATACGACCGCGCCTTTTTCTTTGGTGAAGAAACTATACCCAATGGTTTTGCCACCTGGGGCGGCGCATAAATCGATGCAGGTCTCACCTTCTTTGGCAGCAAGTAAGAAAGCGACCATCATGGCAGCGGCGTCTTGGATATAGATGGCACCTGAGGCATAAAGGATCGATTTGCCGAATTCATAGTCCTCTTTTTCGTAAAAGAAGGCGTTATCGACGAAGGGATGGGGCTTTGCCTTGGGGAAGTTAGATGAAAAGGTGCCTTTATCCATTTTCTTGGGGTTAAGCAAAAGGCAGTGCCTTTCCCTATCCTCAATCGCGTTAAGCAAAGAGGAGATCGTATCCCTATCGAAATGGTTTTCTAGGCTAACTTCGAAATTCACGGGAAGATTATAGCGCGCACACCCCTCCCTGCACGTGTGAAATTGGTGTAGTATAGTTTCTTTTCCTATTGTTTTGGAGGATAATTTCAGCATATGAGAATGGTTGATATCATCGAAAAGAAACGCGATGGGGGCACTCTCACCAAAGAAGAGATTCACTTTTTCGTCAAGGGATATTCCGATGGGACCATCCCCGATTATCAAGCAAGCGCCTTATGCATGGCCATCGTATTCCGCGGCATGGATGAGATCGAAACCGCCGAATTGACCGATGCCATGATGCATTCTGGCGATACGATCGACCTATCTTCCGTCGATGGCGTCGTTATCGATAAGCATTCCACCGGCGGGGTTGGCGATAAGACCAGCCTTGCCCTAGGGCCTTTGGTCGCCGCTTGCGGGGCAAAACTTGGCAAGATGAGCGGCAGGGGGTTAGGCCATACCGGCGGCACCCTCGATAAGATGGAATCTATCCCAGGTATGAAGATCTTCCTAAGCGAGAAGGAATTCATCGACCAGATCAATAAGATCGGCATTTCCATCATCGGCCAAACCAAGGAAATCGACCCCGCGGATAAGAAGCTCTATGCCCTTCGCGATGTCACCGGAACCGTTCCCGCCATCCCCCTTATCGCTAGCTCCATCATGTCGAAGAAGCTTGCCGCGGGAAGCCAGGCTATTCTACTTGACGTGAAATTCGGCGATGGCGCCTTTATGAAGACATTAGATTCGGCTAGGGAACTCGCCAATGAGATGGTGAAAATCGGCAAGAGGATGGGTAGAGATACCCGCGCCGTCTTAACCGATATGGACCAGCCTTTGGGACTTGCCGTAGGCAATTCCTTGGAAGTCAAGGAAGCGATTGCCACATTAAAAGGCGAAGGACCCGAGGATTTCAACGAACTTTGCCTATCTTGCGGCTCGATATTATTGCAGCAGGCCAAGATCGTCTATGACCTAGAAGAAGGAAGAAAGATGATCCAAAAGGCCATCGACGACGGAAGCGGATTGCGCAAACTCGCCGAATTCGTAAAGGCCCAGGGCGGAGACCCCAATTACATCCTCCATCCCGAACTCTTCCCCCTTGCCAAGCATATCGTTCCCATCTATAGCGAAAGAAGCGGTTATATCCGCCACATCGATTCGCTTTCCATCGGCCTATCCTCGATGAAATTGGGCGGAGGAAGGGAAAAGATCAGCGACGCCATCGATTACGATGCCGGTATCTTGCTTTGCAAGAAAGTCGGCCACCGCGTCGAAAAGGGCGAGATCCTTTGCTATGCCCATACCAATAAGGAAGGCGTGGAATCCGTATTCCAGCAGATCAAGGATTCCTTCCATATCCAAAACGAGAAGGTGGAGATTCCCCCGATCGTCCACGATTATCTCCACTAAGCAAGGAAATAGAAGTAGATGCGCGTCGTTTTGCAAATCGTCAAGGAAGCCCATGTCGACTTAGAGGGCAAGACCATTTCCAGTATTGGGAAGGGTTTTGTTTTGCTTGTCGGCTTTTGCGTCGAAGATAACGAAGCGATCGCCAAAAAGATGGCGGAGAAGATTGCAAAGCTACGTATCTTCCCTGATGAAAACGGCAAAACCAACCTCTCTTTGGAGAAGGTGGATGGAGAGATACTTTCCGTCAGCCAATTTACCCTTTACGGCTCGGTCAAAGAAGGGAACCGTCCTAGCTTTGTTGAGGCTATGCCGCAGCAAAAGGCGGGGGACATGTATCAATATTTCCTTTCTGAGCTCGGTAAGCTTGTGCCTAGGCTTCAAAGCAACGTCTTCCATACGGATTGTCAGGTCCATATTGTCAATGATGGTCCCTTTACCCTTATGCTTGACTCCAAGGAGTTAATCAAATGAAGGTGATGGTCGGGCTTAGCGGCGGCGTCGATAGCGCGGTTGCCGCGTATCTATTAAAGGAACAGGGCTATGAGGTGGTCGGCGGTTTCATGCGCAACTGGGACGCCCTTGCCAATAACGATTATCTAGGAAACCCCACCATCAATAACCCGCAGTGCCCCCAGGAAGCGGATTATTATGATGCGATGGCGGTCGCGAATAAATTGGGTATCCCCTTGCTCCGCGCCGACTTCGTCAAGGAATATTGGGACGATGTCTTTTCCTATTTCCTTGCTGAATACCGCAAAGGCAGAACCCCCAACCCCGACGTCTTCTGCAACAAATACATCAAATTCGACCGATTCTATGAATTCGCCAAGAAAGAGGGTTGTGAGAAGATCGCGATGGGCCACTACGCGAAAAAAGGCGAATATAATGGCATCCCCTATCTATATAAGGCCTTTGACAAAAACAAGGACCAAAGTTATTTCCTATGCCAAATCAACCAAAGCCAGATCGATAGCTGCATCTTCCCCCTTGCCGACATCACCAAGCCCGAAGTCAGGGAAATCGCCCATAGGCTCGATTTGGAATCGGTCATGGACAAGAAGGACTCAACCGGGGTTTGCTTCATCGGCGAGAGGAATTTCCGCGAATTCCTTTCCAATTACCTGCCTTCTAAAAAAGGCGATATCGTCGATGGCGATACCGGAAAGGTGGTCGGCACCCATAAGGGCGTGCTTTATTACACCATCGGCCAAAGGAAGGGGCTGAATATCGGCGGCATCAAAGGAGTGGATGCCACCGGAGGCTATTTCATCTACAAAAAGGATGTGGCCAACAATATCCTCTATGTCGCCAAAGCAGACCACATGGACCGTCTTGATAGCGATAGGGCCATCGTCGATAACGTCAACTGGATCGGACCTAGGCCAGAAGGTCAGATAAAGGTGGGGGTTAAGTTCCGCTACCGCCAAGCCGACCAGCCCGCCTTGCTTCATTTTGAAGGCGACAAGATCGTCTTGGATTATTCCTTTGCCCCCGTAAAAGCCGTCACTCCAGGCCAAATCGCCGCCATTTATGATGAGGAAAGGCTTCTAGGCGGAGGCATTTTGGACACAGTCAGCAGAAACGGCGTCGAGATATAAAAAAGAAAATATCGCTTCCTTTAGGAAGGGAAAGAGATTAAACTCTTCCCGTATCGGGAACTTGCCACTCCCCCTTATCGCGGGTAATGCCGCCGCCTCCCAGCGTTATCGGGAAGAAAAGAGCACCCACATGGTGAAGAAGGATGGTACCGCGCCAACACCGGCGTTCCTTCGTTAGGGGTGTTTTATTTTTTGGAGGCTATAAGCTTATGAAAAGACTAACCGGAGCGGAAATCAGGCAGACCTGGATTTCCTTTTTCGAGAAAAGGGGCCACAAATGGCTCCCAGGCGTTAACCTAATCCCCCAAGGAGACAAGAGCCTTCTTTGGGTCAACGCCGGCGTTACGGGATTGAAGAAATACTTCGATGGCAGCGAGATCCCACCCTGCCGCAGAATCGTGAACGTGCAGAAGTCCATCCGCACCAACGACATCGAAAACGTCGGGCACACCGCGCGCCACCACACGTTCTTCGAGATGCTAGGCAACTTCTCCATCGGCGACTATTTCCGTAAGGAAGTCATCGCCTGGGCGGTTGAGATCCTTACTAGCGAAGAAGGCTTTGGGATGCCGCTAGACAAACTCTACATGACCTATAACCCCGAGGACCTCGAATCCTTTAGATTATGGCAGGAAAACGGCGTGAAGAAGGACCACCTCATCCCGCTGGAAGGCAACTACTGGCAGATCGGCGAAGGTCCCTGCGGCCCCAATACCGAGGTCTTCTTCGACCGTGGCGAGAAATACGATCCCGAGCATATCGGCGTCAAGCTCCTACAAGACGACATGGAGAACGACCGCTACATCGAAATC
>JAILEX010000106.1 GCA_024687185.1 Bacilli bacterium
CCATACCCACGTCTATAAACTACAAAACGAGGATGGGGTCATCCATTTTAACCCCGGCTCCGTGGCCTTCCCCAAGATGGGCAACCCCGCCACCTATGGGGTGATGGAAGGCGGCCACCTCGAAATCAGGCGACTGGACGATTTTTATCCTGTCGCGACCATGGATTTGTATTGAGTTTTCCCTTTGGGACCGCTTTCTTTCCATAAATCCCTTTTTCCTAAAAAAGCCTTTGGATATAATTTGCCCAACCAAGACGTTGATACATCCCATTTGGCGGAGGCTATGCTTATGAACGATGTTGTTAAGATTATTCCTTTAGGCGGACAAGACGAAGAGGGCAAGAATTGCTACGTCATCGAGATAAACGATGACATCTTCGTGTTGGAATGCGGCATCCGCGATCCGGACAAGACCCTTCCAGGCGTCGACTACGTCATCCCCCGCTTCGATTATCTCGTCGAGAACAAGAAGAGGATCAAGGGTTACTTCCTAACCCATGGCCATGACGACGTCATCGGCGGCCTCTCCTACCTATACGAAGACGCCCCCGCCCCGATCTATGGCAGCAAGATATCGCTTCAGATGCTTAGGATGTTCACCTCCCACATCCATAGGGATCCCAACGTATATGACCTCCATGAGGTCGGACCCACCTCGACTTTCAAAGTCGCGGGCAGGAACATCCATTTCTTCCATACCGCCCACAATATCGCGGGCAGTAGCGGTGTCTCCATAGAAACTAGCCTTGGCGAAGTCGTCTTCACAAGCGACTACGTCATCGAAAACGCGGCCGTCCCAAGCTATCTAAACGACATGAACGCCCTCGCCAAAATCGCCGAAAGGCCGGTTTTGGCTTTGCTAAGCGAATCCGTCTATGCGGGCAGGGCAGGCTATACCGCCCCGCTATATAAGCTCACCCCGCAGATCGAGGAGACCTTCAAAAACGCCACGGGCAGGATCTTCGTATCCCTATTTAGCTACGATTTGTATAACGTAAACGAGGTCATCGACCTTTGCCGCGCCAACAAGAAGAAGCTCATCTTCTACGATGATTCCGTCAAGACCACCATCGAGGTGATGCAATCCTGCGGCGAAATCAACGTGCCAAGGGAAAACTTCGCTTCTTTAGAAGACGTTTTGCGCATCCCAGACCAAGACGCCGTCATCTTGATGACCGGCTTTGGCGAAAGGCTATTTAGGAAAATCGCCTTGCTTGCCTGCGGTGAGAACGAGGACAGGCGTATCAGGCTGAAACCCGAAGACACCTTCATCATGGCGAGCATGAGCAACGATAACACCGAAATCGAATACAAGGACGCCGCCGACGAACTCTATAGGAGCGGCTGCCAGGTTTTGATCGTCAACAAGAAGAAGTTCCTCAGGATGCACGCCTCCGAAGAGGACCTCAAGATGATGGCCTCCTTGCTTAAGCCGAAGTTCTATATCCCAGTCAAGGGCTTATACAAAGACCTTCTCGCCAACGCCCAGCTCGCCCTATCGATGGGCATTAGCCTCAATCACCGCAACGTATTCGTCCCCTCCAATGGCGACACCATCATATTGGATGAGAATACGGGTAGATTCTTCCCAGAAGGCGTCCCCCATGGCGACATCATGATCGATGGAAGCGGGGTAGGCGACGTTTCTAGCCTCGTCCTCCAGGATAGGCAAAAGCTCGCCCAGGGCGTCCTTATCCTTGCCGCCACGGTCTCCAAATCCAAGCATCAGCTCGTCTCCAAACCAGACGTCCAGATGAAGGGCTTGGTCGTGGGGAAAGAAGCGGATATGCTCTCCCGCGACGTCGAGAAGATCCTTCTAGCCGCCATTGACGAATGCCTTTCCGCGGCTAAGCCGGACGTAGAGGCCCTCAAGCAGGAACTCTTCGAGAAGTGCACCAGGCTTGTCCGTAGGATCACGGGTCAGGAGCCGATGATATTGCCTTTGATCGTGGAACTCGACTAAGGCCATAAACCCACCCCATAACAAATTTAGACAGTGTATAAAAATCGATAGGAAAAGCCCCTGCAATCCTTCCTAAATGTCCTATAATATTTTCACGATGGCCGAAAAAGAAAGAATGGAAAAAGAAAAAACCGGAAAAAGGCGTTTCTCCCTCCGCTATCTATTAGGGGGATTGGCCCTTGTCATCATCTCCGTCTTGGTGCTTTTTTCGCCTGGTTCCTTCCTCTTTGGCTTAGCCTATATCTTCGTTTTCCCCTTTGGCTGGATTGGCATGTACCTTCTAGGTACCTATATGATCCTCTTGGGCTTGGCCCTTATCTTCCACCGCCGAATCGCGCTTAAATACGTCCCCGTGATAGTTGGGGCCGTGCTAAGCATCTTCGGCGCGATGATCCTAGCCTCCCACGTGGGCAATGGCGGAAACGAAGCCTTCAAGGAACTCGGCGGTTACGTCGAGCATTTCCAAACGGTTGCCACGACCTCTTTGGGTAGCGGTTTGGCCAATGACCCCGCCATCTCCGGCGGCGTTTTCGGCTACATGCTTGCCGCCGTGCTAAACGAAGGCCTTGGGGGATGGGCCGTCTATTTGATTAGCATTGCGACGATTGTGATCTCCGCCGTGCTCTTGGCGATGCCGATCATCCTCTTTGTATTCAAGGTCTCGCTTAAGTCCATCAAGGTGAAGAAGGCCGAGAAGGCAAAGCAGAAGGAAAGGGCGGCCAAGGAAGCGGCCCTAAACGAGATGGTCCAGGAACGAGAGAAGGAGATGACCCCCTTCATCGCCCCGGAAGACATCGACAATTCCTTCTTCGAAAACAATGAGGAAAGCGAAAGCTGGAAGAACCCCTTGGACAAATTCAAGTTCACCCCCGCGAGTTCCAAACCCGTCCCTTCCGCAAGTGAAATCAGCCGCGCCCGCAGCAAATCCGCCTACACGGAAAGCGACTATGCGCCTAAGGAAATCAAAGGCGGCTCCATCAATATGAGCACCCCGCTTACCACGATTGGGCTTCAGGAAGCCGTCTTCAATCCCTTCGAGGGCAATGCGTCTAAGGAATCTAAGCCAATCGAGGCCGAGACCCTTCCTTCCTCCGAGCCGGAACTAGACCATCCAAACGAACCCGTTCACCATAGCGCCTTTGAGCCAGAGAGGCTTCCTAGCGACAATAGGGACCATGTTTCCTATTATTACGAAACTCCTCCCAAACCTTCTTCCTCATCCGATTTGGCGGAACCCTTCTTTGGCGATAACCCCAATAAGCCCGTCAGGGAAGAAGTGCGTTATGGCTCTTCTGGCGTTTCTTCCCCCAATAATCCATCGGAAGAGGTTTCACCCAACCCAATCGATGCCTTCTATGAGAATCTAACCGCCCCGATCATGCCTTCTGAAGAAGAACGTGTCGAGGAACCAAAAGAAGAAGAACCCGTTATCGACGAGCCTATCGAAGAAGAAGTCCGTCCCGAACCCGCGCCTGCATTTATTGAGCCTGAAGAGCCAGTGGAAGAAGAGACTCTGGAGGAGGAAGACGATTTCCGCGTCGATTTCGACGAAGAACCGATTGGAGAAGAAGAACCGGAAATCCCCACGCCCGTACAGCCTATTTTCAATAGAAACCGCAATTCCTTCATGTCGCAAAACGAGCAGCCTAAGCCCGCCCCTGCGCCAGCACCAGTACCAGCACCAGAGCCCGAGCCCGAGGAAGACGATGGCATGGTCATGCCCAAAGCCAAACCCCTTGCCCCCTACGCCTTCCCCGAGACGAGTCTACTAAAGGTTTACGAAGATACCGTCGACATGGCTAGGATCGAGAATACGTGTTGCATCCGCGCGGCCGCCATCGACAAGAAATTCGCCGATTTGGGCCTAGGCGCCCATGTTTCCGGCTATACCGTCGGCCCCTCCGTCACTAGGTTCGACATAGAAACAGACCCCAACGTGTCCGTTACTTCCATCACGCGCTTCATGAAGGATATCTCCAAGGCGATGGGTGGCGTTTCCACGCGTTTCACCGAGATCGTCCCCGGCAAAACCACCTCGGCCATCGAAGTCGTCAACCAGGAGGAGGACCGCCGCCTCATCCCGTTCTCCACTTGCCTTGCAGGACTTCCCACCGGAGCGAAGTATAACCTCGCCATCCCCTTTGGCGTGGATATCGAAAACAAAGTCGTCTGGGGCGACCTCTCCAAATTCCCCCATATGCTCGTCGCCGGTACCACCGGTTCTGGTAAGTCGATCTTCATCCAGGGCATTTTGATGTCGCTGGTCATGCGCAACCGCCCCGAAGACGTCAAGCTTATGCTAGTCGACCCAAAGCGCGTCGAATTCTCCAAATACCGCGATATCCCCCATCTTCTTTGCCGCATCATAAAAGAGGCCAAGGAAGCTAGGATCGCACTGCAGAAGCTATGCGACGAAATGGACCGCCGCTATAGTTTGTTCGAAAATGCGGGCGTTAGCGAAATCAGGGAATTCAATAGCGACTATTGTGAGCCCAACGGCCTAGAGAAGCTTCCTTTCATCATTCTCGTCGTAGACGAATTCGCCGATTTGGTCGAACAGGAGAAGGACGTCAACTCCTCCGTCATGAGACTATCCGCCAAGGCCCGTGCGTGCGGCATCCACCTCATCATCTGCACCCAGCGCCCAGACGTCAAAGTCATTAACGGCACCATCAAAAACAACCTCGGCACCCGCGTTGCCTTACACCTTAAGACCCCGACCGACTCAATCACGATCCTTAACCAAGCCGGCGCGGAAGAATTGCTCGACCATGGCGATATGCTGGTCGATTGCGACAAGATCAGCCGCGAATTCGTCCGTGTCCAGGGCTGCATGGTCCATAACCACGAAATCACCGCGGTTACCAACCACCTAAGGTCGCAGATGCAGGTTACCTATAGTCCGATCTTCAATGACTTCACCGACCCCAACGAGAAGAAGAACATCGCCGAAAGCGTCAATGACGGCAGCGGCAGCGGAGTCAACCTCAAGGAGGATTCCTTCGAGGTCGTCTATGAATATGTCCGCGACGAGATCATGAAGATGGATAGCACTTCCATTTCCAGGATTCAGCGCCAGTTCCGCGTCGGCTATCCTAGGGCCAGCGAAATCATGAACAAACTCGTGGAAGAGGGCATCGTCGCAGCCAAAACCGACGCCCCCAATTCCTCAAAACCCTCGGAAGTCCTCATCCATTCCCTCGAGGAACTCAATGGCGAAGAGCCCGCCCAAAAAGGGCCCGGCAGCTATTCAAGTAGCTTCACGACCCCCAATAATCCTTACGGCAACTAGGTAAAACCCCACAAAAAATGTGAAAAAAGTGTATACCATAAATTAGATTTTTATCGCATTGAAGCCCATTTTGGTATATTATCGTCTCGCATTTTCATGATACGAAATGATAAAAATCATTTTTATCAGCGTTGCCAAAATGTGACCGCAATTGACCCGATAGGGTTCCCTCTCTATGAAAGACACCTACCTTACAGCGAAACTCGTCTCGCCGAACATGATCCGTTTGGCGGTTTTCACCGGGCTTCCCTTCAACCATCCTTCCGTCGACCTCATCATGGACGGAGAGATAATCAAGCGCCTATTGCCTAGCCGCGTCTCGAGTCTGCAAAGCCTCACCATCGCCGACTATAGGACGCCCACTGACCTGGAATTAGGCCATAGCTATTATCTAGCCATCCCAGGCTTTGGCCTTGCCCCGCTTGATGTGACGGAGGCCACGACTTTTGAAGGCTTTGACGAGAAATACCGCTATGACGGCGAACTCGGCGCCATATATTCCAAAGGAAACACCATCTTCCGCGTTTGGGCCCCTTTGGCCAGCAAGGTCAACGTGCTTTGCCGCAAAAACGAGGACGACGAATATGCCGTCTACCCCATGAAACGCCTTCCTAGCGGCGTATATGAGGCCAAAATCGGCAAGAACCTTGATCTATATCGATACGTCTATGAGATCGTGAACAACGAAAACCTAATCCGCTCTTCCGATCCCTACGCCAAGGCCTCCACGATGAACGGCGAAGAAAGCGTGGTCGTCGATTTCTCCAAACTCCAGGTCGACTTCCACCGTGACTCTTTGCCCATCTTGAATTGCCCCACCGAATCGATCATCTACGAATGCCATGTCCGCGACATGACCATCGCCCCCAATACCGACATCGTCCATAAAGGCACCTTCAAGGGCCTATGCGAAAAGGGAAGGAGGACCCAAAAGGGCAACCCCGCGGGATTCGATTACATCCGCTCCCTCGGCATCACCCATATCCAGCTTCTTCCGATCTACGACTATAAGTCCGTCGACGAGTCCGACCCAAGCAAGAACTACAACTGGGGCTATGACCCGCAGCAATATTTCGTCCCCGAGGGCTCCTATGCCTCGGAAAGGGAGGACCCCCTTTCTAGGATCAAAGACCTAAAGGAGATGGTCGTCGCCTACCACGAAGCCGGTATCCGCGTCGTCATGGACGTAGTCTATAACCACGTCTACGAATACCAGTCCAGCGTCTTCGAGAAAGTCGTCCCGAATTATTATTTCCGTAAGCGCGCCAACGGCATGATGGCCAACACAAGCGGCTGCGGCGACGATTTGGCAAGCGAACGCCCGATGGTCAGGAAGATGATCGTCGACGCATGCGACCATTGGATTAAGGAATATGGCATCGATGGCTTCCGCTTCGATTTGATGGGCATCATCGATATCGATACCCTTTTGATGATCGAGGCCCACGCCAAGGCCAAAGACCCATCGTTCTTGCTTTATGGGGAAGGATGGAATATGGGCGGCGAGGTTCGCGTCCCCTTAGGCCATATGGGCAATTTCCAGCATTTGCCCCATTTCGCCTTCTTCAACGACCATTTCCGCGAGGACGCCAAGAAATACCTAATCGGGGATATGGGCGCCTATGCGGGCTTCAAACACGCCTACGTCTCAAGCTCCCTCCATTTCATCTTCCCCGCGAAGTTTTTGGACGCGACCCAGACGATCAACTACATCGAATGCCACGATAACGCGACCTTCTTCGACTATGTCGACCGCTGCCATCCCGACTATAGCATGGAGGAGAAGCTCCGCATCTGCGTGCTCGGCTACCAAACCGTCCTCTATTCCTTTGGCATCCCATTGATCCATATGGGACAGGAGATCGGCCAATCCAAATGGGGCGACGAGAATACCTACAACAAAGGCGATAGGTTCAACAAATTCTCCTATTCCTGCCTCGATGAGAGGACTTGGATGTACGAGGAATTCAAAAAGACCGTGGCCTTTAGGAAATCGCACCGTTTCTTCAAGGTCTACGATCCACGCGCCATCGATAACCTAATTGATATTAGCGACGTTGGCTGCGCCATGAAGGTCACCTTCCTTAACGAGGCTAGCATCGCCCCCGCCCATAGTCTGACGATTTACATCAATCCGACCATGGTAAATTACGACATCAGCGACAAAGTGGACGGAAACGTCACCAAGATCAGGACGCTCCCCTCCCTCTCTTCCTTCATCGTGGAGGAATGACGGCCCCTTAACCTAAGCCTTGTTTATTACAACAAGGCAAACGCGTGGTATGATTTTATTATGAAGTTACTAAAGTACGTTCGAACCGGCCTCACTTCCGGCGTGATCCTCATCCACGTCTGGTTTTGGTATTTCCTCCGTTATAGCCGCCATCCCGAGAAATACCCCCTCGACCACCGCTATGACGTCACTAGGAAGGCGGCGGTGGGCATCCTCCACCATTTCCGCAGCGATATCCAATACGAGGGAATCGAAAACCTGGAGAAGGCCCTTAACGACAAGGAACACGGCACCTTGATCGTCGGCAACCACAATAGCGCCTTCAATATCCTCGACCTCATGATCTTCACTAGGGACCATCCCGT
>JAILEX010000048.1 GCA_024687185.1 Bacilli bacterium
AAGAAACCCTCATAATCCTGCTTCGCACCAAAGGTGATCGCGTAATGGGCGGGGTTATAGGTCTGGATATAGGCTTCCCCGGGCTTATCGGCCCGACCGCTTCTTCCTACGGCCTGGGTTATAAGCTCAAAGGTGGTCTCGGCGGCGCGGTAGCTAGGCAAGGTCAGGCCGATGTCGGCCAAGACAACGCCCACTAGGGTAACGTTAGGGAAATCATGGCCCTTCGCTATCATCTGCGTGCCCACCAAAATATCGAATTCGCCCTTCCTAAACTGGCCCAAAACCTTGGAAAGGTTGTTCCTTACCTTGGTGACGTCGCTATCGAGTCGGCCTACCTTGGCCTCGGGGAATTGCTCGTTCAATACCTTGACGAGCCTTTCCGTCCCAAAGCCGACGCGCTGGATCTTGGGGCTGCCGC
This sequence comes from Bacilli bacterium, assembly GCA_024687185.1. Lineage (GTDB taxonomy): Bacteria > Bacillota_I > Bacilli_A > RFN20 > CAG-826 > Alloenteromonas. The sequence continues at coordinate 419 of JAILEX010000048.1, forward strand.
ATTCCGGGCAGACCTCTGGGTAGCGCATCACAAAGCCGCAATGGTGGCATTTGAGCATCTCGTCGATCCTATGGTAGGAAAGGTTGCTATGGCAGCTTGGGCAAGTGAAGATATGCCCGCATTTGCCACAGGTCAAAAACGAGGAATAGCCGCGTCTATTGATAAGGAGGATCACCTGCTCCTTCTTCTCTAGCTTTTCCTTTATCTTGAAGAAAAGCAGCTTTGAGAAAATGGCGTTTGGTTTGGTGATCGGCTCCCCGTCTTCGCGGGTTAGATTCAGAGGCTGGTAGGAAGTCGCCTTAGGCTCGCCCAAATCGATGATGAAGGTCTTGGGCAAAGAGGCCTTCGAGGAGGCCCTAACGTTCATTTCGGCGTACCCATACACGCCTTTTGCGGCCCTGGCCTTGCTTTCTAGCGATGGCGTGGCCGAGCCTAGAAGCACCTTCGCGCCGAAGTGCCTCGCCCTCATGATGGCCACTTCCCTAGCGTGATAATGGGGCACGCTATCTTGCTTATAGGAGGAGACGTGTTCCTCGTCGATGATGATGAGGCCGATATTCTCTAGGGGGGCGAACACCGCGCTTCTAGCGCCCACGACGATCCTTGCCTCGCCTCTAGCGATGCGGCGATATTCGTCATATTTCTCCGCCGGGGTCAATTCGCTATGCAAAATGGCGATGTTGCCCTCGAATCTCCTGGAGAAATACTCGACCATGATCGGGGTAAGGGAGATCTCGGGGACGAGCATCAAGACGTTTTTGCCCTTTTTCAGGTATTCTTCCGTCAAATGGAGGTAGACCTCGGTCTTGCCCGAGCCCGTGATGCCCTGCAGCAAGAAGACCTCACCCCCATAGGAAAGGATCTTCTCGAAGGCGCTTTGCTGCTCCGGATTCAATACATGGGGTTGCTCTTTTTCGTATTCCGGGATCAAAAGGCGGTTCCTTTCCTTTTTGGTCAAGACTAGGTAATTGCCTTCCACCAAAGTCTTTACGATCGAAGGATGGCCCGCTTCCTTTTTGCGGATTTCCCCGTTTCTAAGGACAAGCAGCAATAGTTCCCTTTGCTTATCGGTGACGTGAAGGGAATCGATATCGATATCCTCGGGCAGGGAAAGCCAATCCTCATAGGCGATCTTAGGCCCTTTGGTGGCTGAAATCGCGGGTTTTAAGGAAGAGGGGAGCATCGCCTGAAGCACGCTGACCTTAGGGGAAAGGTAATAGGAAGATACCTCATCCACAAGGGTTAGCAGTTCGTTATTCAGCAAGGGTTCCTTGTCATATAGGGATTCGATATAGGCGACATGGAACCCAAAGGCTTTATCGATTTCCTCTACGCTGGCGTTAGTCTCCCTCACCTTGCTAACAAAGCCCATGATCCTTTGGTGGTTGAAGGAGATGATGACGCGAAATCCCACTTCCGCCTTCTCCTTGCCATCATAAAGATAGGAAAAGGTCCTATCCAGATGATAGGTGGGATGCTGGATTAGGACGTCTAGGATCTGCATATGCTAATTTTAGCATAAGAAAATAGGTGTGGTTCCCCCTTAGAAAAAAGCGCAACCAAGGAGGAATAGTCTCGGTGATTGCGCTATATTCTTGCTATTTTAGGATGATCGAGGCGATCTCGTCGGCGGCCCGTTCCACGTCATCGTTATAGACGCGGTATTGGTATCGCCATGCCTTCTTTAGTTCGGCGTTGGCCTTATCCAGCCTTTCCCTAATCACTTCTTCCGATTCGGTCCTTCTGCCGCGAATCCTCGCCTCTAGGGATTCCAAATTGGGCGGGAGAAGGAAGATCGTGACGGCGTCAGGGCACTTCCTTACGACATTGGATTGTCCGTTGACATCGATTTCGAGCAAGACGTTTTTGCCATCGTCGCGCATCTTTTCCACGGCCGGAAGCGGGGTGCCGTATAGGTTTCCGACGAATTCGTTCCATTCGAGAAGGTTGCCCTTTTTGATCTCCTCCTCGAATTTTTCGCGAGTCACGAAGATGTAGTCCCGGCCATCGACTTCGCCGGCCCTAATGGGCCTGGTAGTCATCGACACGGAATAAAAAAGGTTGAGTTCGGGGCGGCGGATCAAAGCAAGTCGAACAGTACCCTTGCCGACACCGGAGGGACCCGATAATATTATGAGTTTGCCTCTTTTTTCCATGTATGAATTTTATAGATAGTAAGGCTCTCGTTCAATATCTTTTTACTTATTATTTTCGAATAGACTGACAAATAGGCCGAACATTTTCGTCCCCATTGTCCTGCAAGGGTGTTTTTTCTATTTAGAAAAAGAGGATAATTAGGGTTATGAGGATATCGTCGCTAGAATGGAAGGATTATGCGGATGAGCTTTCTCTTCTCCTTATGGGGAATAGGGTCAGCAAGGTCTGCCACTATGATAACGCCGTCTTTTCCTTTTCCCTAACTAACGGCAAGTCCTTGTTATGTTGCCTAGGCGGCGAACAGCCTAGGATCTACGTCTCACCGAACCTCTTTTCTAGCGCGAGCTTGAATTCCACTTTGGGCGCGGCCATGAGGAAACACCTTTCCGGGGCCAAGATAGAACGGGTCGAAATCCTTAACGAGGATTCTGTCCTTTCCCTTCTTTTTACGGGCACAAACGACATCTTCCAGCCCGTTTCCTTCTATCTTATCGCCGAACTTATCCCCTTTAAGGGCAACTTGATTTTGCTTGATGGGGATAAGAGGATCCTCGCAAGCCTATATTCCTCTAGCCTAGATTCGCCTAGGCCTTTGTTCCATGGGCTTCGCTACTTTTGTCCCGAAAACAAAGGCGCCCCTTCGTTAACTAGGGAAAAGATACCCTATAGGGAAATGGCGGAAAGATGGATCAAGGAAGAGGATTCCATCAAGGAGAAAAGGAAGCTAGGCATCTATGCAAGCGTATTCGCCAAGGCGAAGAAGAACATAAAGACCCTGCAAAACCGCCTTAAGGCCATCGATAGCGACATCGAAAACGCCAAAAAGCATCTTGGCGATGCCGAAATCGGCAACTACATCTACACGGTCATTGACGAAATCGACCCACGTCTTGGCTATTTTGATTATTATGGCGAGAAAATCGCCCTTAACGAGGCCTTCTCGGCCAGTAAAAACGCCGAGATCTTCTTTAAACGTTACAAAAAGGCGAAATCCACCATCGCCTTGGCGGAAGAAAGAAAGAAGAAAACCCTCCTTGAATTAGAGGAAGCCACTTCCTTCCTTCATATCCTTTACCTATCTAGCGAAGAGGATTTGGCGAGGTATTCCAAGGAAATCGGGGCCCTTGAGTCTAAAGGCAGCCAGGCCAATTACGCCCACTCCACCTCCTTCTTACCCTATGAATGCTTTGTGGGCGAAGTGCGCTACGTATTCGGGAAAAACGCCCGGCAAAACGACTTTTTGGGAACGATGTTCTCCAAGCAGGGCGAATATATCTGGCTCCACGTCAAATATGGCCATGGGTCGCACCTTATCATCGATAAACCCTCCCCTAGCGACAAGGAGATAGAAAAAGGCTGCGAGATCGCCCTTCTTGCCTCTAACCTAACCGCCGGGGAAGTCATGATGGCGAAGAAGAAAGACGTTAGGAAGGGGAATGCCATCGGCTTGGCGGTATTAAAAACCTATACCTCCGCCACGATCAAGGATATCTCCAAACAGTCCAAGCAGGCCTACGAAATGGCAAGGAAGGTCAAGATATGAACCAAGCCAACATGGACCTTGCGATAACCCTTTTCGAGCAAATCACCCACAGTAAGGTGTATTCGATCCGCCCAATCCAGGCCGATCTATGCAACGAAAACTACCTGATCAACCTCCAATTCGTGATCAGGCTAAAGCATTCCTATGCTATCGATAGGGACTTCTTCTCCGCCAAGGAGGAATACCAGATCCTCCGCGACCTCTCCGCCTCACCGCTTCACGATATCCTCCCCCAGATCATGGGATATGACCCACAAAGCGGGAACATGCTTAGGAAATACGTCATCTTGACGGAGGAAATCCAAGAGAAAAACGGCGAATTCCTCCGTTATCTTTCCTTGATTGAGACGATAAAGAAACTCCATTCCTTCCAAGGCGAATATAGGTTCGTCAACCCCATTTTGCTCTATAACGAATTCAAGGATAGGCTAGGCGAGGAATTCCATAAGGAATACGAAAACGACGTCCTCTCTAGATGCAAGCAAGCCTTCTCCTCCTCTCCCATTAGGCCATGCGCCTGCCATATCGACCCCTACTCCTTCATCTATGACCAAAAGAGGAAGAACACCAAGCTGACCTCCCTCGAATATGGTGGCTCTAGCTTTGAGATCGTCGATATCGCTAGCATCCTATGCGAAAACGAAATCTCACCCTCGATGAAAGAAAGGCTCATCAACGCCTATTATGGCATCAAAAACGTGACGCAAAGCAAAATCGATGACGTCTACGCGGTCATGGAACTGCTTGATATGATCGGCTACCTCCACGCCACCTTGCGCTACAAGGAGGATATGGAGGAGACCCAGCTTTCCCTAGCCCACAAGAAAATGGGCAGCATCAGAAAGCATATCCGCCTATTTTTGGGTAAGCCAAAATAAGAGATAGGGGAAATATCGATAAGAGAGAAGGGGCTTATTCCCCTTCCTTTTCCTTTTTGTCCTTTATTATCCTGATGATGAAGAATATGACGAACACCAAAACCGCGGCCACCGAATAACCTAGGAAATCGATGCCGACGTCGGTGATGCTCGCGCCACGGCTAAGCATGGGAAGAGCCTGTATCAATTCGCTTATGCCCGCCAAGGCAAAGCCAAAGAAAAGGAACGCGGCGAACAAGATGAGCATTTCCTTTTTGTTTTTATAGCTATCGGAAAGGAATAGCCCTATCGCCCCAAATGTCGCGGTAAAGGCGAATAACGCCAGATGCCCCGCCGCTTTCCTAATGAAACTAGAGAAATCGCCCATTTCACTCTCTGGGATCGCGGGCTTAGGCGCCACTTTGATGGCGATGCTTTTCTTCGTGGCCTCCCCTAGGGAATTGGAATAGACCGAAATCGTTAGGTCGCCTTGCGAAAGCAAATTGACCTGCGGGGTATTGGTATCGTTATTCAATACCTTGCCGATTTTGCCATCCGATAGATCCACGTGGACCGATTTATCGCCGCAATTGGCGGGAAGGAAATCGGCCAACACCTCAATCGAATTGCCCGCCACCACCTCGCTAGCGTCCTCTACCGCCTTCTTATTGCTTTGGAAGGAGAAAGAGACCGAGGAGGGTGGGACTTCCTTGGAGGTGATTTCCATTTTGGCGGAAACGCTTGGGTTTTCCTCCAAATAGCAGCGGATATTGGTCTTGCCCTTATTGCGGTACCCGGCCACGAACCCGCCTTCCTTATAGGTATAGACTTCCTTTTCGTCCACCTTTTCCATCTCGTAGCGGTCATTTTCGACCATCGCGATGAGATGGTCTTCGCTTTCATAACGAAGTGCGGGCGTTTTAGTGGGCGTGAACTCATTGCCTAGGGAATTATAGAAATGCGGGGTAAGCTTCACCCCATAGGAGAGTTTGGAATAATCGTAATCCAAAGGGGAGACGAAACCGGAATCCGCGGAAAGCGAAATCGAGGCGATGTCCTCTTTTTCATATGTCCCCTCCACTTTGATGGTGGATACCTTTTCCCCGTTAAAAAGCAAATCGGCCTCGCCGCTAGAGACGCCCTTGATTAGGCCTCCGTTAGAGACGGTGAAGATGCTTTCGTTACTGGAAGAGAATTCCGCCAAGGTCGGGTTGACGAAGCGGCAAAGGTAATGGTGGACGGATTCATCGCTTCTTTCGTAGTCCCCAAAGGAAAGCGCATAGGGGAAGTTTTTGCTTTCGCCAATAGAGACAGTATAGCTTTCTAGTGGGGAGGAGATCTCCTTTGGAGAGAGGCGATTGACGCATTCGAATTCGATTTTCTCCTCATGTCCTCCCGCGTCTTTTAGCAGAAAGGAATATTGTCCCTCCACAAGCGGGATGATCCTAATGGCACCACCGTTAGTGGACGTGTTCACGGTTTTCGAATAGGAATCCTTGCCAGGGCAAGCCACCTCGACCAAGTCGACTTGCGAGGTGAATAGGCTTGCTTCCTCAGGATAGGAAAGAGTATAGGTAAACATCCTCGTGGTACCTACGACCGCCTTATCTTCGTCATATAGCAATACCTTTTTCCCGTCTTCGTCCTTATAGGAAAGGATATTGGAGGATACCTTTAATTCGCTTGGGGCATATGGTTTTGCGGGTTCCCCGGGAAAAAGGATATTGATAATGCTCGCGGCCCAGGCAGAAAAGGCGCTACTTTGTTCCCCACTTGCCCCAGTTGGAGTCGCGCTTTCGGCCAAAACCAGTAGGGACAAAGCAAAAAAGACCCCCAAAAACGCGGCGGATACGATGTTCTTTCGTTTTGGTTTAACAGAATTTTCTTTCATAGCGGATCTTGGCTTGGCGGATGATGTCCTTGGCTTTGCTTGCGCCATGGATATCCCCGATCTCGGTGCATTTGCCGGTTTCTAGTTGCTTATAGACGGTAAAGAAATGCCTGATTTCCTCCAATATATGCTGAGGAAGTTCCTTGATGTCCCTAAAGAAGTTATAGACGGGGTCGTTCTCGCAGATCGCGATGATCTTCTCATCGACCTTGCCCGAATCGGTCATGGAAAGCACGCCGATTGGATAGGCGTGGACCAAGGCGAGGGGGACGACGGGGATCGAGGTGATGACCAAAACGTCAAGTGGGTCTTCGTCTAGTCCCCAGGTGCGGGGGATGAAGCCATAGTTTTGGGGGTAATGGGTCGCCGTGAACAGGACCCTATCCAGGACCAAGGCGCCCGTTTCCTCATCCATTTCGTATTTCGCCGAGGTCCCCATCGGGATTTCGATGCACGCGAGGAAATGCTCAGGCGTGATTTTCTTTTCGTCGACGGAATGTAGGATATTCATGGAAGGCTCCTTCTTTATCAAGACTAATTATCCCAAATTTTTCTCCCATAGGAAGGGGGTAATCCTTTTTCATATATGGTTTATAATTATCCCGTGCTGAAAAAACGCCCCATTGTCCTATCCTTCATTCCCCTGCTCCTTCTTTCTTCCTGCAACAAGAAAGTCGGCGAGGAGCTTAACGCCCAAAAGAATGGTTTGGGGCTATTTCAATATGGCGAGGTAGTGGGCAAAGCCTATTCGTCCACCGATACCTTCTCCTCCTATTGCATAAGTGACGACGGAAGCAAAATCATCGAGGCAATAGAAAATAGGGAAAACGTGTTCGTTCTCCAAACCGCCAAGGACTGCAGCCACTGCCAAAAGCTCATGCCAAGGCTATGCGAATTCCTTTCCCTCTACCCCGTTAAGACCTTCCTAATCGAAGCCCCATCGCTAAAGGATTGTGGTAACGTCAAAAGCGCATTCGAGAAGATTGGCACCGCCTATCCTAGCCTTACCTTCAAACTCGAATTCCCCCGCGCCACGACGATCTCCTCAACCCTGACCGAGACCTCCTTCCTTTTTAGCGGCTATACCGCTTCCGTCGGGGATATGTGCAACCTCCTTCTTAACCAGTTCCACACCGAGAACATCCTCTATTTCGAAAAGGAGGCGTCCTTTGCTAACTATTTAAAGGAAAATGGCACATCGGGGTATGCCTATTCCTCTCTTTCTTCCTTTATGGAAAACGACAAAAAGGACATATTGGGGAAATCGAAAAACCTGGCGATATGCCCTTCTTCCACCCTTAACGAAGGCTATTATGCCTATAACGAAGGATTAGTTAGCATCGATAAGGAAGAGGCCTTGAAGCTACTTTGATAAGACGAAAAAACGCCCGCATCCGCAGGCGTCAAAGCTTTTTATCGATCTTTATTTCACGCGCTCGGTGACAAAGGAAGCGAATTCCTTGCCTTCCTCAAGCGTTTTGAATTTGGCGTAATAATAGAAGTCCCCCATCTCGTGGGCGATATGGGCGGGGTAGCGGCCATGCATATTGAGGCAATTATGGTACTTCGTAAGTATCTCCTCCTCGCTATGGACATAGGTCGCGGCTTTCCTTCTAGAAACGGCGAAGGCATAGAACTTCTCTAGGTCGAGCCTTTGGCGGTTTTCGTTATAGCAGATGATATCGGCGTACATCTGGTAGATCGAGATGGAATTGCCGAAGTTCATAAGGTCGGGGGTATAGCCGCCTGGGGAACGCATATTGCATTCTAGTCCAAGGACCTCGCCTTTTTTGCCTAGTCCCGGCTTATCCTTTTCGAGGACGAAGAATTCGACGTGGAAGGGCCTTTTCTTGATGCCGAAGGCCTTGATGACGTTGCGGCCAAGCTTCTCAAAGGCTTCCCCATCCATATCCTCGAAGGGCAAGGAGAAGGGATTGTCGTAATAGATGACGTCGGCCTGTTCGGCGACTAGTTTGTCAATAGGCGTTGGGAAATGGTCGGCGGTGGAGAAGACGACGTCGCCTTCTTCGTTGACCAAACCGTCATAGGAGACGATATAGCCTTCGATTAGCTCCTCCATGATGTAGGTCTCGACGAGTTTGCGGTCGAGGAATGTCTCTAGTTCGGCTTCGTTATGGATCGCATAGGAATCGCTTGCGCCGACACCGACATTGGGTTTGACGAAGACGGGATAGCCGACCTCGGAGACGAATTTCTTCACCTTCTCCTCGTCTTGCCTGCCATCCACTAAGGTATAGCGCATGGTCTTCGCGCCGCCTTTTTTGAAGAATTCCTTCATCGCGGATTTGGCCTTGATGCCATCCATCTGCTCGGGGAGGAAGCCGCTGGTGACGCCAAAGTCCTTACGTAGCCTCGCATCCATCGTAAGCCACCATTCGTTGTTGCTTTCGATGAAATCGATATGACCGTATTTGGACTGGAAATAGGCGACCGCACGGCGCATGTTGTCGTAATTGGACATGTCGCCGACGAAATAATATTCGCGCAAAGCCGCCTTCAGACGGTCATGGATCTCGTAATAGGGGGAATCGCCGATGCCAAGGACATTGACGCCATGGTCGCGCAAGGCCTCTACCCATTTGAAATAACGGACCGGGAAATTTGGGGATATAAAGATAAAATTCATAAACTGCTTCTCCCTTCTGAGAGCGATTTGACTTCGAGTCGGATCAAGGCGCGTTCCATCGAGGCTTTTGCCCTGGCGATGTCCAAACCTTCCTTTCGTTCCTCAAGCCGCTGCTTGGCCCGCTTCAGACTATCGTTTGCACGGGCTTTGTCGATATCATAGCCGTCGTCCACTAGTTGGGAACATAAAACCGCTTTCATTGGCTCCACGCGTAGCGAAGAATGGAAAATCGCGTAGAACCTAGCCTTCCCACCGGTGACGATTTTTAGTACCCCCGCCTCGTTGAGAAGCTCGAAGACCGGGGTATAGCCGCCGTTGATCTGCATCGGGCCCTTCGCGGAAGGCACGATGAAATAATCGACCTCGCCGTCGAAGGCGGTCCCGTTTGGAGTGAGGATAGTTAGGCGGATCACTTCATCCCCTCCGCTTTGGCAACGACATCCTCTATCGTGCCGCAATATAAGAAGGCGGCCTCGGGGAGAGAATCGTATTTGCCAGAAAGAAGTTCCTTAAAGGAACGCACGGTCTCGGCGACGGGCACGTATTTGCCCTCGATGCCGTTGAATTGCTGGGCGACGCGGAAAGGCTGGGAGAGGAAGTTCCTGACCCTCCTCGCCCTATTGACGGTGGCCTTATCCTCATCGGAAAGCTCATCGATGCCAAGGATCGCGATGATGTCCTGCAGTTCCTTATAACGCTGCAAAAGCATCTGCACGCCACGGGCGACTTCGTAATGCTCTTCGCCGACGATATTGGGGTCTAGCGCGGTCGAACTCGATTCAAGGGGATCGACGGCGGGATAGATGCCCAAGGCCGCGGTATTCCTATCAAGAAGGGTCTTGGCGTCAAGATGGGAGAAGGTCGTGGCCGGGGCGGGGTCGGTCAAGTCGTCGGCGGGGACATAGATCGCCTGAACCGAGGTGATCGAACCATCCTTTGTGGAGGTGATCCTTTCCTGGAGCTGGCCCATCTCGGTGGCGAGGGTGGGCTGATAGCCTACGGCGCTAGGCATACGGCCCAATAGGGCCGATACTTCGCTGCCGGCTTGGGTGAAACGGAAGATGTTGTCGATGAATAGCAACACGTCTTGGTGGGCGTCGTCGCGGAAATACTCGGCCATCGTGAGGGCGCTAAGTCCAACCCTCATCCTGGCTCCGGGGGGTTCGTTCATCTGGCCGAAGCAAAGGGCGGTCTTTTCCAAAACGCCGCTTTCCTTCATCTCGAAATATAGGTCATTGCCTTCCCTACTCCTTTCGCCTACCCCGGCGAATACGGAGGTACCGTTATGCTCTTTGGCGATGTTGAAGATAAGTTCCTGGATCAAGACGGTCTTACCTACGCCAGCACCGCCGAAAAGACCGATCTTGCCGCCTTTGATATAGGGGCAAAGCAAGTCGATGACCTTGATGCCGGTCTCCAAGATCTCGTGGGAGACGGATTGTTGGGAGAAGGTGGGGGCGTTGCGGTGGATCGGCCTATGGGGCTCTTCGGTTAGGGCCTCCTTGCCATCGATTGGGTCGCCTAGGACGTTGAACATCCTGCCTAGCGTCTTATCGCCCACGGGGACGGAGATCGGGGCACCGGTATTGATGACTTCCATACCCCTTTGCAAACCGTCTGTGGCACCCATGGCGACGGAACGCACCACATCGTCGCCGATATGCTGCATGACTTCGGTCACTAGGTATTTGCCTTCGCCCAAAGAAATCCTAAGAGCGGTCAAGATCTCGGGAAGGTGTCCCGCGTCGAACCTGACGTCGACGACCGGGCCCACGGCCTGGACGATCACGCCTTTGGCGAATTTGTCTTTGTTTTCCTTCATGGGTGTTTCCTCCTTTTGGGATGCTAGTTGCTCGAGGCGCTGCCGGAGACCACCTCGGTGATTTCCTGGGTGATGGCGCCTTGCCTGGCTTTGTTATATTCGATGGTGAGTTTGTTGAGGAGCTCGTCCGCGTTGTCGTTGGCGTTCTCCATCGCGTTGCGCCTACTTGCCTGCTCGGAGAGCTGGCTTTCCACTAATGTGGCGCGGATTTTCGCGTAAAGGTAGCTTGGCAGGAAGCGGTGGAGCAATTTGTTCGGGCTCTCTTCGAGCAGTTCCGGGGCATAGACCCTATAGGGCTTATCCTCCAATTCTATCGATAGCGGCAACAAGGTCTCCATGGTGGGGATAAAGGAAATCGAGTTCTTATAATGGGTATAGACCAGGATCACCTTCTTGTATTTGCCGCGGTTGAAATCCTTCTTTATCTTGTCGCATCTAGCCAAAACGTCGTTTCTTTCCACGCTTAGCCCGATTTCGGAGAGGAAGGGGTCGATCTGGTAATCGCCTTCCCTGCTGTAATGGGTCAAGCCCTTGTTCCCGATCGGGGCTAGGGTATCCTTGCCCTTATCGAAATGCTCCTCGAAATAACGGAAGAGGTTGGAGTTATAGCCAGCGCACAAACCTAAATCGCTGGTGACAAGAATATACAAATTGCCTTTGGCGTCCTCATTTTCCCTTTGGTAATGGGAGATATGGCCTTTGCCACTTTTTGCGATGGCTTCTTTTTCGGCATGGCAAAGATAGCCCATCTCCTGCTCTAGCTCCTTAAGGTAATCGATCCCGTTCTCATGGGCGTTTTTAAAGCGCTTGAGCTTGACGGAAGCCACCATTTCCATCGCCTTGGTGATCTTCTTGGTGGATTTGATCGAGGCGATGCGACGTTTTGTTTTGGTCAGGTTGCCAGCCATTTGTCCTTACTTCTTCCTTATTATTTGGCCCTACTTGACAGATATTCCCCGATGACCCTATCGAAGGTGGCGGAGATATCTTCGCTTAAGACGCCGCTAGATTGGAGGGCGTCGAGTTCTTTCTTGCACTTACTTTCCGCGTAGGCGTCAAGTTCGACTAGGCTAGTTCCTACTTCCGCTAAGGGAAGGGAATCGAAATAGCCCTTGCCGACGGTATATAGCTCAAAGACCTGTTTCCATAATGGATAGGGCCTATATTGCTTTTGCTTCAAGGTCTCCATCAATACGCCGCCATGGGTGAGGATCTTCTTCGTGGCGGGGTCGAGGTCGCTGCCGAATTGCGAGAAGGAAAGCATCTCGCGGTAGGAGGCGAGTTCGATCTTTAGGCTCTTCGCGACCGATTTCATGGCCTTGGTTTGGGCCGCGCCGCCGACACGGCTCACGGAGAAGCCGCTATCGATGGCCGGGCGTTGGCCTTCGTTGAAGTAATCGACGACTAGGAAGATCTGGCCATCGGTGATGGAGATGACGTTAGTTGGGATATAGGCGGAAATGTCGCCCGCCTGGGTTTCGATGATCGGAAGCGCGGTGATGGAGCCTCCGCCAAAGTCCTTCGAGAGGCGGCAAGCGCGCTCAAGGAGGCGGGAATGGAGGTAGAAGATGTCGCCGGGGAAGGCTTCGCGGCCCGGGGCGCGCTTAAGAAGCAACGCCAAGGTACGGTAGGCGACGGCGTGTTTGGAAAGGTCGTCAAAGACGATTAGGACGTCCTCGCCCTTTTCCATCCACTCCTCGGCAATGGCCATGCCGGCGAAGGGGGCGATATATTGCAAAGGCGCGCTTTCGCTAGCGGAGGCGCTGACCACGGTCACATAGTCCATGCAACCCATGCTCTTTAGCCTATCGACTAAGCTGGCGACGCTGCTATTCTTCTGTCCGATTGCGACGTAGACGCATTTCACGCCTTTGCCCTTTTGGTTGATGATCGTATCTAGGGCAATCGCGGTTTTGCCGGTTTGCCTATCGCCGATGATGAGTTCGCGCTGTCCCCTGCCGATTGGGATCATGGCGTCGATCGCCTTGATGCCGGTTTCAAGTGGGGTATCCACGCTTTTCCTTGTCATGACGCCTGGGGCGATGCGCTCGATGGGGCGCGTTTTCTCGCTAACGATGGGGGTGGGGTTATCAATGGGCTGGCCTAAGGCGTTTACCACGCGGCCAAGAAGGCCATCCCCGACCGGGACCTCCACCACGCGGTGGGTCCTTTTGACGGTATCGCCCTCCATGATTTCCCTGTCGTTGCCAAGAAGCACGGCGCCGACGTCCTCGTTATCGAGGTTCATGACCATGCCATAGACGTCATGGGGGAACACCAATAGTTCGCCTAGCATCGCCTTATCTAGGCCATAGCAAAGGGCGATCCCATCGCCGACGGAGATGACGGTTCCCACGTCATCGGTCTCGAGTTTGGATTCATATCCCTTTATCTGGGCCTTTAGAAGCGTTGTGATTTCGCTTGAATCTATCTTCATGGTCAATTTGCCTCCTTATTTCTTAAGGGTCTTCTGCAGTTCTAGGAGCTTGTTCCTCAAACTGCCGTCATAGACTTTGCCGTCCAAGGCGACCTTCACGCCGCCAAGGAGAGTCTCGTCCACTCTATTCTTCAATCGCACGTCCGCACCAAGTTTTTTGGTGAAGGCGGCTTCGAGCTCTTTGATTTGCTTGCCGCTAAGCGAGGAAGAGGAATAGACGATTCCCTGCTTCCTGCCCACCGCCACGTCGACTAAGGTTTGGTAGGCCTCCACGATGCCATCGATATGGCTCATCCTATGATGGGCGATAATTAGCATCAAAAAGGCCTTCATATGGGGAAGGGGGTCCTTCCCGATGATGATATCGACGATTCTTTCTTTCTCAACCGTTGTCAGATTGGGCGAAGAAAGGGCCGTCTTGGCTTCGGGGTTATCCTCCAAAACGCCGCAGAAAGACTGCAGGGCATGGAGATATTCCTCACTTCTTTTCCTTTCGACGAGTCCGTATAAGGCGTCGGCGTAATTCGCGTAGAGCTCTTCCATATGGGCTTACTCCTGCTCGCCATCCCCGTTGATATCGGAAACGAAATCGCGGATGAGGCGTTCGTTGTCCTCTTTGGAAACCTCGCGCTCAAGCACTTGGCTGGAGGCGGCGATTGCGACGTCGACGATGGATTCCTTGACTTCGGTTAGCGAAGCGGCCTTGGCCTCTTCGATTTCCCTATCGGCTTCCACCCTGCGTCTGCTCGCCTCTTCCTTGGCGTTAGAGACTATGGCGCTCGCCTCGAGGTTGGCTTGGGCCCTGGCATCCTCAACGATGCGGCTCGCCTCGGCCCTACCCTGCTCGACGATATCGTCTTTCCTCTCCATGGCTTCCCTAGCGATGCGACTAGACTCCTCCGCGTCGTGGATTTGGCTTTCGACGTAGGCCTTCCTTGCGGCAAGGCGCTTTTTCACGGGCTTATAGGCCACGAAGAAAACGATCAAAATCAAAATCACGAACGCCGAGAGCTGAATCACGACGTCCCAGGGGTTCTCTGGGAAGATTTTGGATACGAGGTCCTCTTTGTCGATTGGTCCAGAATTCTCTTCCGAAGTGAATACCACCAGATTATTCAGTAATCCAAGTAGGTTCATTCCGTAAGTTCCTTATAGGACGAAGAGTATCAAAATCGCGATGACGAACGAATAGATGGCGGTGGATTCGTCCAAGGCGACCGCCAAGATCATCGTGGAACGAAGGTCTTTGGCCATTTCGGGGTTGCGGACCATGCCGTCGATGCTGTGGCAGGCGATCAAACCTTCGCCGATGGCGGAGAAGCCACCCATGCACACGGCTAGTCCGGCGCCGATGGCCACTAGGCCGATTTCCTTGGTCTCAGTCGCGAAGATCATGAGGTTTTGCAAGAAAGTTAGTAGTCCCATAACGTTACCTCCTAATACTGGTATTTATTGGGCTAGTGCCTTATTTTCGGGTTCTCTCAAAAGCTGGCTGCTTGTGCCCATCTCCTCGTCGCGGGGGATTTCCTGTCCGATCCATGCGGCGTTAAGGGAGCAGAAGACAAGGGTCTGCACAAAACCCGAGAATAAGCTGAAATAAAGGTTTAGTACCGCGATGGGTATGGGCGAGAGGAATATCCTGCCCCAATCCCCCATGGCGGAGAATATGGCCATGCTGACGCCCTGAAGCGCCCAGTCGACGATGGATATGATGATGCTTCCGGCGATGCAATTGCCGAACATACGCAAGGAAGTCGAGATGATCGGGCTCCACATCGTGATGGGGTTGATGGGAAGCCAGAAGACGAATGGCTCGATATAGCGATGGAAATAGCGTACCTTCTGATACCTTAGGGCGGTCGCTTGGATAAGGATGAACATCACTACCGCCAAAGATAGCGGGATAAGGAGCACGTCTATGACCGAATGCATGCCGGTGATGCCCCAGATGAAGGACATGAACAAATAGGTGAACAGGGCCATGAAATAGCCACCCCAATTGCTATCGTGCTTTAGCCCCATGTTGTCTTTGACCCATTGCTCCAGCCATTCGACGAACATCTCGGCGGCCATTAGGGGTCCTTTGGCGGGCTTAAGCGGATCGCAAACCTTGGCTTGAATCCCGATGACAATGGCCAAAATGGCCACGATCGACATGATGATAAGGGAGCATAAGACCCCGCCGCTAAGGCTGAATTCGCTCCAGCCCGTGGTGAAGGTCTCGGCGAGCTTTTCCAAGGCGGAGGAAAACACAAGACTAGGCATCCAGAGGTTCCTCCCCTTCTTCTAGTTCTTCTTTGATGACGGGCTTCTCGTCCTTCTTCCTCTTATGGAGGAGATTGAAGACGATGGCCACGATCATTAAGGGCAGATATCCGGCCGCGCAGGCGAAGAAATTTAGGTAGTTGCCTTCCATTTTGAAGGTGAAGACGGCGCTTAGCACAAGTCCCCCGACCATCAAGACGAAGCGGAGGAAGGCGAAGACCAAGGCCCAGGCCCTACCCCTGTTGCGCCCGTTTTTCTCATTCGCGATATCAAGGATGAAGCCGCTTCCCTTGATCATGGTCAGAAAGCAGACGATCTCGATGGCCGAGCCAAGCAGCCACCCTAGGGGCAAGCCGATAAAGGAAAGGAAGAAAAAGGGGACCATGCCCAAAAAGACGACTAGGTCGACTAGGATCAGCCAAAAGAGGGTTTTTCCCTCGTCGCTAAGGCCGATGTAACGCTTCTTAAGTCCCATTTTCCTGTCCAAGTACTTCTTTTTCAAAAAGCAGCCGAAACGACGTAATCGACTACCATGGCAGGAATTATAATTTCCTTTCGCCCCTTTTTAAAGGGGAGGGGGATTTTTGGGAAAAGGGAAAGGCCCAAAAAAAGATTTTCATTCCCCTTGGCCATTCGGGCCTTTAAAGCCGATATTTCGGTGCTTTTGGGCGGACCCCCTTCTCAAACGTGCGTTTTTTTGAAAAAATAATGCTTGCAATGTAAGCGGTTACAACGTATCGTTACCCGCTGGCTTGGAAATTGAAACCGCAAACCCGATAGAAAAGGAGTCTACCCATTATGTCATACAAAGTTAACATCGCAGGACAGGGTACCATCGAACTCGACCACGAAGCCACCCTGTTAGAAATCATAGGCGACAGAAACCCCGATAGGTCGATCGTCGCCGCAAGCGTCAATAACCGCATCCGCGATTTGATCTACAAAGTGCGCGAGGACTGCGACGTCACCTTCCTCCGCATCGATAACATCGAGGCCATGAAGCTTTATGAGGCTTCCCTCCGCTACGTCGTCGCCATGGCCTTTGCCAGGGCCTATCCGGACCTAAAGATCCGCTTTGCCTATAACGTCTCTCGCTGCGTCTCGATCCATATCCTCTCCCATAACGTGAGCGCCAACACCAACATGCTCATCCGCATCAACCACGAGATCGAGGATATCATTAACGCCGATTATCCCCTCCACCGCTTCGTCGTGCCTAACGAAGAAGCCAAGAAGCTATTTGAGGAAAAGGGATTCGAGGATAAGGTCGATTTGCTTGAATACCGCCCCGAAAAGACGGTCCACCTCTATGAATGCCAGGGCTATTACAACTATATGTACCACCATATGGTGCCCTCTACCGGCTATATCACCAAATTCAAATTGCGCCTATATGCGCCAGGCCTCTTGCTCCAATATCCCCGCGCGGAACTTGGCGGGGTGGTCCCGGAATTCAAAGACGCACCCACCTTTAACCGCTCTTTAAAGGAAAGCCATGACTGGGCTAAGATCGTCGGAAGCGACCAGGTCGCCAAAATCAATAAGACGATTGAGGAAAAAGGCGAGATCGAATTCATTAACCTCTGCGAAGCCCGCCATAACAGGATGCTATGCGAACTCGGCCAACTCATCGAAGACGATATCGACGACATCTCCCTCATCTGCATCGCCGGTCCTTCGTCCAGTGGCAAAACCACCTTCGCAAACCGCCTCCGCATCGAACTTCTCTCCCGTGGCATCCGCCCGATCCGCATCTCGCTAGATGACTACTACTTGCCTAAACACATGTATCCGCTTGGACCAGATGGCAAGCCCGACTATGAATCTATCGATGCCTTAGACATCGAGCAATTCAACCGCAACATGGTCGATTTGATCAATGGCGAGGAAGTCGAACTTCCCAGATATGACTTCCAGCAGGGCAAACAGTTCCCTGGCAGGACCGTCAAACTCGGCAAGAACGAGCCGATCATCGTCGAAGGCATCCATGCCCTCAACGAGAGGATGACCAGCGATATCCCCAAGAACAAGAAATTCCGCATCTTCATCTCCCCGCAGGCCCAGATCAACCTCGATGACCATAACCCCCTATCCCTCACCGACTTACGCCTAATAAGGCGCATCGTCCGCGACTACCAATTCCGCGGTTCCTCCGCCGAGGAGACCCTAGGCATGTGGCCTAGCGTCAGGGCGGGCGAGTTCAAGTGGATCTATGACCACCAGGAAGGAAGCGACTACGTCTTCAATTCGCTCCTCTCCTACGAACTCCCGGTCATGAAGAAATACGCGATGCCCTTGCTGAATAAAATCGATAAGGAATCGCCTTTCTTCCCCGCGGCCGCAAGGCTAATGGCGATGTTAAAGTACTTCATCTCCATGGACGATAAATGGGTACCGAGCAATTCGCTTATGAGAGAGTTTATCGGTGGAAGCTGCTACGCCGATGTATAAAGGGTAGCCAGCCTCCATTTCAAAGAAAAAGACCCCATCCAACTGTCGGATGGGGTCGATTTTTTCCAATAACCGATGTATGTCTGCCCTTATTTTGTTTTTGCAATGCTATTCTGCCTTCTTTTTCTTGCCTAAGGCCGCGAAGCGTTTGCGCTCGATTTCGTAACAGGTTTGGAGGTCGCCTAGATATAGGGTCCTCATCCTGATGTAGCGTTGCCTTTCCTCCTCGGAGACCGTGGACATATATAGGGTCGTGAAGATCTTCTCAAGGCGGAAGAAGGATTCGAATAGGCTAAGCAGGGTAAGGGAGAAGAAATAGTTCTTCCGCGAATAGATAAGTAGAGGCGAGCTATGGGCGACTTCGCTAGACATCTCATACACCTTGCTATAGGCGCTAAGCCCGGCGACGCGCTGGACGCCATCGCGGAAATTGAGTTTGACCTCAGGGATCTGATCGACGTTAGGGACGGCAAGGAGCCAGCCATATTCGATATAGCGCTTCATATCCTTGCTCTTTAGTCCCGCCGCGCGCATGTTCTCCTTGATCTCGACGAAGGTCTCGTCGATCTCTTCCTTGCTGGGCAAGCCACCGCGGAAGGCGGCCCCATATTTCATGTGGCGGAGATAGCTTTCGATGACGGGTTGGCCGTATTTGACGATGATGGAGAGGATACATTCGTTCTCGTGCAGGGTCCTCCAGGTGGAGAAGGCCTCGGTCTCATACCCTCCTTCAAGAAGAGAGGAGACGCATTTGGCGATCTGGAAGCCCTTGTTCATGATGTCGACGATCAAGGTATTGGTCGGCTCATTCCTCTTATATCTGGACAACATGCCCAAAATGAAGTTCAGGTAGAGGTCAAGCGTGGACATGGTCGGCGAGAACCTAGAGGTAAGCGAACCCATCTGATAGGCGAGCCTTTCGTTGGTGTAGAACTTATCAAGACTCACAGAGGCGAGGTAATTCTGATAGCCATCCCTTTCCAAGAAGGCGCCGTCTTTGGCGATGTCTGGATGGGTGGCTAGATAAAAGGAATGCTGATTGACTAGGTACAAGGCGAGCTCAAAGGGGTTGATGGCCATCCTGGCGATGGTCGGGTTTTCCTGCTGGATCCCCTTTATGCCCTCGGCGATCATGCAGAAGGTCTCGAAAAGGAAATCGTAATTGAGCCCCTGGGGGACTTTGATGGAGTAAAGCATCGCCCCGAACTGGTCGCGCGAAATGGAAAAAGGACGCGCGCTATTGATGTCGATTTCCTCTTCTTCGGGCATGGTCAAACTCCTTCTTCGCCCTTAGTCTACTCTATTAACGGCCCCTAGGGTAATGGATAAAAGGTATTTGTCGATCCTTTTGCCCTTAAATACCTTGCTTAGGTATCGTTCATAGGCCTTAAGTTGGCCTGCGTATAGGCTAGGGTCGATGGTCTTGGTCTTGAAGTCGATTAGGTCGATGTGGTCATCGTAAAGGAGGAACATATCGATGATGCCATGTAGGTTTTCCTCCTCGTCGACGAATTCATATTCGTGATATTCCTTTGCCCTAGAAGCATCCTTAAATAAAGGCAAGGAAAGAAGGGACTCGAACATCCTCTTCTCCTTCTTGTCCTCAATCGGCGGCAAAACCTTCTTGGAGAAGGAAGTGTATTCCATGATCTTATGGAGGCGGTTGCCCCTAACCAAAATCGCGGGGTCAAGGGGTTCGCTTAGTTCGTGGCTTGCCCTAATAGTGGCTATGGCCTTGCCCTTTTTGCCAACGTTTTCCCTCAATTCCACATAGCCCTTTCCCTTATGGACGATCTTCGCCGAGGCGTTATCGACCTTCTCCTGGGGAAGGGAGGAGGTATCGAAGCTGGAATCCAAGAACAATCCGCTGCTTAGGAAGAAGCCCTGGAAGGAATTCGCGTTCTCCACCGAGTATGGGGTGATGTCCTCAAACGTCATCCCCTCCTTTGGCTTACGGTTAAGCAAGACGACCATCTCCTCGGCGCGGGTGAGGGCGACATAGAATAGCCTCATCCTCTCCGAGACCGATTCGCTGGTCTCATTCGCATAGGAAAGAAGGGAGAGCATACCATCTTCTTTCGCATTTAGGTCGAGGAAGGCGTTGCCCACTAACCCTAGTTCGCTAGAATAGCAGACGCTTTTGCTTTCCTTGTTGAATTGCCTATATAGCTCAGGGTAATAGCAAATCGGGAACTGCAAACCCTTCGAGGCATGGTCGCTCATCAAGACGACAGCATCCTTTTCCCTGGCCCCGCCTTCGATCTCTAATTCGATATCGTTATCCCTAAGCTTATCGAGGTATTCGACGAATTCCCTTAACCCAAAGCCATTGTCCTCTAGGGAAGAGGCGAGATTGGAAAGCTTTTCTATCTTCTGGAAATTAAGCTCGACGTCCTTTAGTTCCACTAGCCTTTCCATGACTTTGAATTCCTCTATCAAAAGAAGGAAAAGCTCCTCTAGGGTCAAGGAATCTAGCCTAGAGGCAATATGGGAAAGGGTCTTATGGAAGGGGAAGAAGGAATAGTCGTCATCTTCCTTGACGTGCCCATAGATGTCATAGACCCTATCGTCATCGATGGCGAAAAGGAAGCTTCTTGCGATGCCAATATAGGCGCTATCTAGGCTTGCCTTATCCATTTCCCCATACCGCATCCACACCAAAATCCTAAGAAGCGACTTAAACACGAGCACCACGTCGTCGTTATCGACCTTATAGCTATCGATGACAGACAAAGGCACCCCTTCTTCCCTAAAGGCGCGGATATATTGGCCAAAGTCGACTTTTCTCGAAGTCAAAATCGCGAAATCGCCATAGCCGCATTCGTATTTGGTTTCCTTCTTGCCGTCTTTGCTTATCTTCTTCCCTTTTAGCGTAAAGCCTTCCTTTACCTTCTTCGCGATGTCCCTGGCAATCCATTTGGCCTCGCTAAAGCAGGTCTTTTCGTAGATCACTTCCTCAAAGTTAAGGACGTGGATCCCGAATTTTTCCCTATTGGAAGTCGCGTCGAAGCCATGGTTGCCAAACCTTAACGCGTGGCCTAGCCGATAATCGACGCCGCCGACATCGCTAGACATTATCTTCCCGAAAAGGCGGTTGATATCAGAAAGCACCTCTTCCCTGGAACGGAAATTGTCCGGCAAGGTGATAAGGGTGCCTCCCTTTCCCTTTCCATAATCCTCCATCTTCTTGGCGAAGACCTTGGGATTGGCCTTACGGAAACGGTAAATCGATTGCTTGATGTCGCCGACCGCGAATACGTTATCGCTACTGACCGCCTTCAAAAACTCCTCTTGGGCGTTGGAGGTATCCTGGTATTCGTCGACCATGATGTAGCGGTACTTCTTCCTAAACCTTTCCCTGAAGTCAGTGTGGGAAAGAAGCTCCCTCATTAGCCTTGCCACTCCTTCGAAGTCATAGGAGGAATGCTCCTTCATATAGGCTTCCCTACGCGTATAGACCTCTTTGGCAATCTCCAAAAAGAAATGCACGTATGGCTTAATTTGGCTTAATTCCGCCTCAATCCCCTCTTTTCCCCTGACCAAAACGGAGAGATAGGGTTTGGCGTCCGCCTTGACTTTGTTGCGGAGTTTCTTCTCCATCTCGTCTAATCCCTTCGCGGTGATGAACTTCCCTTCGCTTGCGGCTAGTTGCATCGCTTCAAACGTCGGGGCGGAGATGATGGAGGAAAGGTAATTCCTGTCGCTACTTTCGGCCTCTGGGTTATTGGGGTATTTGATTAGGGGAAGGAGGCAATTTAGCTTCCTTCTAATCAAAGGCACATAGGAATTTAGCGCCCTATCGATATAGGCGTCGGAGAAATAGGTTTCCTCATAATTAGAAAAGAAACTATCCTCATCTCCGGATAAAGAGGCGAGGTTAAGCACGCCTTTGACGATACTGACCAAGGATTCATCGTCTTTGCCGGTGAACCTACGGTAGATATCTAAAAGGAAGGGGTCATGGGTCTTGTTGAATTCGCTATATCTATAGGCGAGGGACTCGTCGATTAGTTCCCTTGTCTTCACCTCCACAAAGGCGGTATCGAGGATTTTGACTTTGTTTGGAAGGCCTAGTTCAAAGTGGTTTTCGTTAACCGTCTTCAGGTAGAAGCTATCGAAATTGGTGATGTCGCTTTGCTCGATCTTCTCTAGGTATCCGCTAGTGCAGCTATAGGCGGCGAGCTTCTCCCTGACCCTGGTCTTCATCTCATAGGCCGCGGCCTTGGTGAAGGTCAGGACAAGGAGTTCGTCAGGGGAACATAGCGGGGAGGCCCCTTCTAGGAAGATGGGCTCCCTTAGGGGCTGTCCCTTATCGTCTTTATGGTCGGGGGACCATTCGACGCCATATTCCTTTTTGTAGCTTTCTGCAAAGCCTGGGTCAAGAGGAGGGACGATCAGCCAATAGACGCGCTCAGTCAAAACCGCGGTCTTGCCACTTCCCGCACCCGCGGAAACCAAACAATTGCCGTCTTTAAAATCGATGGCGAGTTGCTGGTTGGGGGTGAATCCGATCGGTTTAGCCATTGTCTTCGCCCCCCATTTCCTCGTCGCTATTCTCAAATTCCTGGCCAAGGTGGTTTTTAAGCACGTTGAACTGATGGTTCTTCACGAAGCACACCGAGCGATAGGAGCAATATTCGCATCCATCGACCTCGTTCCTTTTCTCATAGCGCTTCAAAGGATGGACCTTGAAGGCGTTATCGTGGATTAAGGTGTGCGCCTCCATTATCTTGCCTAGGGTCTTCTCCTCGATATCCTTGATTTCCGCAAGGGTGAGAAGGCCGCGCTTTTTGCCGGTTTCGTCTTCTTTCTTGGAGGGGATCTTGGTATAGGAACCCTTGCCGAGTTCGCCGAATTCGTCGATAGGCTGGATGTCGTCGAGCATGATGCCGTCTAGACGCAAATCGGTCGCGTATTTGTCGCTTCCTTCCTTCGCCCTCTGCGACTTCGAATAGATGAGTCTGGAGATATAGGCCCCCGCCAAAACCGATTTGGAATAGGTGGAGTCGCACTTTACCAAAATGGAATAGATGGGGAGCTGGATCTCTAGTCCCACATCGATGTCCTCGGGTTTGAATTCCTTGCCATAGGTCTTATAGTCGATGAGGGAAACGAATTCATGTTCCCTACCAAAGAGGATGATCTTATCGGCCTTCCCCTTCACGTAGACCCCCGAGATCTCGCTTCCTAGGCTTTTCTCGCAATGGACCTCGATATTCAGGATATGGGACTCCTTCTCCTTGAAGACCCCATACATATTCCTTAAGTCGATGCCAATCACGTAAAGCAAGGCCTTTTCTTTCTCGGAGAACGGTTTTTGCTCCTCTTCCTTTTTGACCGCTTCCCCATACGCCTCATCGATATCCAAACCGGGGTTGGTATAGGCAAGATAAAGCGCGTCGTGGCAGATGTTGCCCACCTTGACGTTGAACCCGCTTTCCTCTATAGGCAAGCGAAGGACGCTACCTAGATAATAGGCGAAGGGGCATTTGAAATATTCCTCCAATCTAGAGGGGGAATAGGCACGAGGATAAAGGAAGGCCTTCTTCTTATCGCTAAGCGAGAAATCGTTTTCGTAATGGACGAATGAATCATCGTAATAGGCGTCTAGATAGGGGTTATCCCTTCCATATTGCTCCTTTTTATCCATCATGGCCTGGCCGCGGAGTTTCATATATAGGCTGGAATATTCGATTCTAGGTTCCTCGGGGTCGATTAGTTCCATCTTGAATTCCCCTAGTAAGGGAGAGATGTGGCTAACCTCGCCATAATGGGAATCATGGAAGCCGATCCATTCGACTTCCCTTTGGGAAAATAGGCCCTTAAGCTCTTCCTTTTCCTCCTTTATGGATTCAACTGGATCCCCTAGGCCGAGTTCCCTAAGCGAATCCAAGGAGAAATAAGCGGGGTTTCGCGGGGTTTTCGGGGTGGATTCCAAAGAGAAATCCAAATAGAAGACGTGGCTATTCTGCTTCGCGTAATTCTCTTTTAGTATCCTGACCGCGGGCTTAATGGCCTCTTCGCTTCTAGAGGTGGCCAAAAGCAAATCCCTATATAGGGCAAGCTGGGTTTTCTTGTCCAAACCGGGGATAAGATAGGTCTTCGCCAAAAGGATGATTTTCCCTAAATCGAGGTCGGCGGCGAAGCCTTCGCTTAGCCTTTCCTTTATCGCCTCTAGGTCTAGGTTATCCTCGTAAAGGGAAAGGAAGCTTCTTCCTAAGGGGGTGTTATATAGGGGGATCGAGGAAGGGAAGGCGATGGAAAAGCCATACATATTGGAGAATAGGCTTAGGCAATAATGGTAGGTGGAGGAATAATTGGCGATATAGATGTCCTCCGCGTCTACCCCGTTATATAAAAGCGAGGCGATATGGAGGCATAGGTCATGGCATTCCGCAATCAGCGAAGGGAAGTGATAAACCTTCTTTTTCTCCTTGCTAGAAGAAAAATAGCAGAGGCATGTATCCAAATTCGCCACTCCATCTAGCGCCTTGGCGATGCGGCTAGTGGACTGGTAGCTATCGATAACGATATGCCTATGCTCGAATAGCCTACTGGGCATAAAGTCCTTATAGAGATAGCCTAGCCCAATGAGTTCGTTGAAGGTGGGGACCAATTCGGCGAGCTTAGGATCGTTATAGTCCTTGCCCTCTATAAAATAAGAAAAGGCATTTAGGATTTCCCTTACCGCCTCTAGCGAATAGCCTTTCTTAAGCAAGTATATCTCCGCCCTATGGTCATAGCGGTAACAGTTCCACTTGAGGAAGTTTTCCTTATCGATGAGGGTGAAATCGGTCTCGGGGTATTCCTTTCTATATTCCAAAAGCTCACCCTGACGGGTTCTTGGCGCGATGATCAACGAATTTTCGTAGGTCTTACGTCTTTCCATCGATATGTCCTCTCCCTTAGGACAATAAGAAGCGGATATCCTCATCGGAGAGTTTGCGGATCAAGGAATCGCCTTCTTTGATGAGGGAATCGCTGAGGTCTTTTTTGGCCTCTTGCAATATTAACACCTTTTCCTCGATCGAGTTATGGCAAACGAGTTTGTAGACGCTGACGGGACGGGTCTGTCCGATGCGGTAACTCCTATCGGTGGCCTGCTCTTCCGCGGCGGGGTTCCACCATGGGTCTAGGTGGATGACGATGTCGGCGCCGATAAGGTTTAGCCCCGTGCCGCCGGCCTTAAGTGAGACTAGCATCACCTTGAAATGGTCGGTGGAATTGAATTCCTCGGCCAAAAGAAGGCGTTCCTGCGCTGGGGTGGAACCGGAAATCGTCCTGGAATCGATGTCGCATTCCCTTAACGCGAGCTCCATGTTCTCCAAAACCTTGGTGAAGCTAGAGAAGATAAGCAATTTATGCCCAGAGGCGATCGCGGTCTCGGCGAGGCTAGTGACGTATTCGAATTTGGTCGAGATCTCGGTGAAGTTATCGAAGAAAGAGCCGGGATCGACCGCGATTTCGCGTAGCTTCGTAAGGATTGGGAAGATCGATAGGCGATTCTTCTCCTCGCTTTTCTCGTTCTCCTCGATCTCCTTCCTGGCCTCAAGAAGGCTTGCCTCATAGAATTCGCTTTGGTATTCGTTCATGGCGAGGGTGATGGTCTCCACCGACTTGATGGGCAGATCCTTCAATACCTGCGACTTGCTCCTCCTCAAAATGAAGGGGGTGATCCTCTTAAGGAGTTTATCCCTGGCGGAAGAAGAATCCGCGTCGATATATTGCTGCTTGAATTCCTCGTAGCTTAAAAGGTAGCCGGGCATTAGGAAATCGAAGATCGACCATAGGTCTAGAAGCGAGTTCTCGATTGGGGTGCCGGTTAGGGCGAAGCGGATATCGCTTTTTAAGGTCTTCACGGCCTTGGCCTTTTTGGAAAGGGAATTCTTGATGAACTGGGCCTCGTCGGCGAGGACGACGCCGAAATGGACCTTGGAGAATTCCTCGATGTCGTTGCGAAGGGAATCGTAGCTTACGACATAGATGCCCCTTTCCCTCTTCTTTATATTAGAAAGGATGCCAAGCCTAGTTTCCTTGCTGCCCGCGACGACGCAGACGGGCATATCGGGGTTCCATTTATGGACTTCGCTTTCCCAGTTATAGGTGACCGATTTGGGGCAGATGACCAAAGTCGGGCGGGAATCGCCCCTGCCAGAGAGGAAGGCGATGGCCTCTAGTGTCTTCCCTAAGCCCATATCGTCAGCGAGGATGCCGCTAAGGCCATAGCCAGACAAGACGCTCATCCACTGGATGGCCTCCTTTTGGTAGGGACGGACCACCTCTTGGATGGCTTGGGGCAACAAGATCTTCTTCTTGGTGTAATTGCGGATCGAGTCGATGGCCTCGATGACGTAGTCGGAAAGGTTAAGGCCAACGTGGGTGATGGAGGCGCTAGCGAGCTTAAAGGCGTTATAGAAGGGCAGCTTATCGGTATAGAGCTCGTCTTTGATGCCAACTTCCCTTTGGATGAGGGCGGCCTCATGGACATAGGGGTCCTCCAAGACGATGATGTCATCCCCTAGCCTTACGTAGCGGTGCTTCTTCTTATACTGGGAGAGGATGAGCTTTAGGGTATCGTCATCGTAATGGGCGGAAGAGATCCTAAGCTCGAGCCAGTTCTGCGCGTTTTTGTTGATGACCACGTCTATCGGGCCAACGCGTTTGATGTTAAGCCTGGAGATCGCCTCGGATAGGTAGACCGAGCAGATGGAACGGAGTTCGCTTAGGTCGCCAGAGAGGAAATGGAGGATATCGCCTTCATCCCTCACCGCGCCTGAAATAACCCCGCCTAAGTGGCTTAGAATAGAGGCATAACGGTTTAGCTTCTCCCTGTAATAGAGGTTTTCGCGGAGTTTCTCCATCGTCTCCTCGTGCCCGTTTAGATGGCAGATCGTGGAGAAGAGCAAGATCCCCCTTTCGCTCATGTCGACGTAGAGGGAAATCTGCATCGAATCGGTGATCTCCCCTCCTTCTTCCATGGGAAGCGCGTCTTCTGGGGGGACATAGGATTGGACTAGGTCCTTGATGAGGTCGGTCTCGTTGGAGCCATGGTTCCTATAGAAGAGGAAGAGGTCCGCGGAAAGCGGCTTTTTGAAGGTAAAGAGCTCGCAGACGAAATTGCTCTTATCGAAGCAAGCCAAACTTGAGCCGGATAATAGAAGCGTCGAATTGGAAGGCGGCGCGGGGAAGAAATGCAGGCTTTCGTCGGGCGAGAACCTAAACCCGGCCGCGCCGACTTTATCTAGAATAAGGTAATCCTTGCCCTCGAAGTTGACGTTTTCTCCCTTAAGCGCGAAAAGTAAGGACACCACGTCGCTTTTTACTAGTACCGAGGCCTCTTTCCTAAAGTGGATCCTAGAGAGGTAATAGTCCAATGCGGCCTTGGTGGATTCATCGAAGTTCTTCCTGCTCACATCGATCCTAAGCCCGCCGCGGATGGAATAGATGGAGCCGTTTTCATAGGCGTTTAGGAAGGAATTGTTGCTTCTGACTAGGCCTAGCCTTTCCTTGCCATCCATTAGGACGAGCTTAAGCGAATAGGATTCCTCGCCATAGTAGTTATAGCCTTGCTCGAAGGAGAAGGAGACCTTGAGCTCGTTTTGTACCTCATAGGTGGGGGCGCTGGAGGTGATGGAAGAGTATTTCCAGTCGAATAGCGCGATGAATTCCCTTCTTACCGAGGCGCGGCGGTCTAGTTGCCTGGGGGTAAGAGAAAGCAAAGAGACGAGTTTTTCATAGTCTTCCCCATATACTTCCTTCTGGCGGTTTTCCTCCACTAGGCGCTTTTCCCTATCATAAAGGTATAAACAGGCCCCACCATAATTGAAGGGGGGTTCATGGTAGGCGAGGGAAAGATATTCCTCGGGCACCATGATATCGCCTTTGGCGTTGACCGAGACCGAGATGTAGTTATCCCCTTCCGGGTCGATGAATTCATAGATGAGGCTATCGTCGGCCTCCTCGAAATGGTAGAAGACGAAATAGCCGCCTTCTTGGATTTCCCTTGCGAAATTGACGCAGTTGTTCCTGGCGCGGAAGGATTCGATGAGGGCTTCGGTCTTTTGGGATTCCCTGGTGAAATACATGTCTATTCCCTTTCCTTCCTTTTTATTCGCGATAAAGCTTGCAGCCAAGCTTATCGAGCAGGTTGTTCTTATAGGCTTCCACTAGTATTTTGCCCCTAAGCACGGGGTCTTCCGCGGCCACTTCCAAGACAAGGGGGTTCACGATGATCTTGCCCAGTTCGTAACGACCGAATTTGCCATAGATCCTCAATAGCGTCCTAAAGGCCTCCTGCTTCTTCTCAAGGTTACGGAGTATCTCCCTTTCCTCTTCCTTCCCGTAGTCGAGGAATTGCTGAATGATGGCGTCTTCCTCCACCTTATCCACGGCAAAGCCAAGGAGCTCGAAGGGGACGTTCCTGACGTCAAGGCTATCGTAGATGTCGCCTACTTTCCCCCTACCCTCGCAAGCCATGATGAAATCCTTGGTTGGGCTTTCTATCTCCTCGATATGGCCTAAGAACCTCTTCTCGAAGTCATCGTCGACGGCCACGCTTTTCCAAAGGAGGTATTTCTCGCAGCTAGGCTGCAAGGAGAATTCGTCATAGAAGATCGATTCCAGCTTTTCCCTATGTTCCTCCGAGGCCATCAAGGTCGTCAAAACGGAGGGGTCCAATAGGAAGCCATCGTAATATCTGACCGCGGTGCGGAAAAGCTCGATGGTGATGTCTAGGTTCTTCTTGGCTTCCGATGATTTGATTAGGGCCGCCATATCCTCTTCCTTTAGGTGGAAGGAAGGGCTGTTGAGGAGTTCCTCAAGCAATTCTGGATCCACGCAGGCCCAGGAGGTAAGCGGGGCGAAGCTAGAGAGATGATGGGGCTCATGGTAGCCTTCCTTCATCCTCTTCGCGGCCGCGATCTGGAAGGGGAGGCAGCTTTCGCCCTCCTTGGTCATGATGGTCCAAAGGGCGTCGCTATTCATATGGTCCTTCAATAGCTCGTAGTAAAGCTCGACCATCTCGTCCCTTTCGAATTCGCCTTTGCGGAGAATCTCCCTGATATAGGGGGTGAGCCTATCGTAGTCGATCGGGTACTTGCCCCTAGAAAGGAAGGACTCGAACAACGTCTTCACGCCCTTGGCCCTACCCTCTTTGCAGGCTTTGGGAAGAAGCGAGATGAAGACCTCCATCGCCTTGGATAGGCCTTTGTAATTGAAGCGGAAGACGGAATTCTTGATATCCTCTACGGCACTGACAAGGGCATTGCCCTTTTCTCCTTCCTCTTCCTTGCTTTCCGCATTAGATCCTAGGGCGAATTGATCGCTAATCTCATATAGGGTCGCGACCATGTGTTTGCAAAAGCCGCCCTCCCCGCAGGTGCAGGTGGCGGAGATGAGGTCATGCTCGGGGTCGAACTGCAGTTTTACCTCATAATGGCTACCGCCATAGACGGTCGCGATGGCCGAGGTTGGGGAGAGCGAGGAAAAATGGACTCTTTTCTCCTTGTAGTAGGTCCTACCCTTTTGGATGATCTTGGAGTCAAACAGCTCAAGGTTATCGAGATAATTAGACATCAATACAATATTACTTGTTTTCTTGACAAAGTAAAAAGAAAATTTGATTTTCGCGAAATCTTTTTTTGCCCATAAGGAAACACAAAAAGGGAAAAAGATGGAAAAACGTCTAATTGTTTCGATGAACGCCTAATTATTTTTCTTTTTCTAGGAAACTTGCCTAGCCACCTCCTCCTAGGTATCGATACTAGGTATCCTGACTTTTCATCGACCCTTTAAAGACAAAAAGTACAATGAAAGGGGAAAAGAAAAAGCCGAACCGCACAGGCGATTCGGCAAAAAGAAGGCGCTATGTTTAGGCCTTGGGCTTAAAGGCCCTAGTGGCCTTGACCGCTTCTAGCCACCCGGCATAGAGGCGATCGACCTCTTCTTTCTCCATCTCGGGCCTATAGACCTTGGAGAGGCGGTGGCAAGAGGAAATCTCCTCCTTGTTCTTCCAGAAGCCGACCTGAAGCCCCGCGAAATACCCAGCGCCCAGGGCGGTGGTCTCCAGACATGCGGGTAGATGCACCTCGGCTTGGAGGATATCGGCCTGGAACTGCATCAATAAGCCGTTGTTGCTTGCCCCGCCATCGACGCGAAGGGAAGTAAGCTCAAGTCCCGCTTCCTCCTTCATCGTCTCGATGACGTCTTTGCTTTGGTAGGCGATCGAATATAGCCCAGCGCGGGTGATGTTATGCCTATCGGCGCCGCGGGTAAGTCCGAATATCGCCCCACGCGCCTCATCGTCCCACCATGGGGTTCCCAAACCGACGAAGGAGGGCACGAAATAGACGCCGGCGGTGTCTTTTCTTTTCTTTGCGTAATATTCGCTATCGACGCTATCCTCGAACCAGCGCATCTCTTCCTTTAGCCATTGCACGATCGCGCCGCCGATGAAGACGGAACCTTCCAATGCATAGGTCGTCTTGCCCTTTTCTCTCCATGCGACCGTGGTGAGGAGGCCGCGTTCGGAAAGGATCGGGGTTTCGCCGATATTCATAAGCATGAAGCAGCCGGTTCCATAGGTGTTTTTGCTCTCGCCCTTATGGAAGCAGCATTGCCCGAATAAGGCGGCCTGCTGGTCGCCAGCGACGCCGCAGACGGGGACTTTGGACTTATAGAAGCTCGCCACGCCATAGTTATCGCTATTGTCCTTGACTTCGGGAAGCATGCACATTGGGATGTTCCAGATGTCGCAAAGCTCTTTGTCGTAATCCATCGTGAAGATATTGAATAGCATGGTCCTGCTGGCATTGGAGACGTCGGTGGCATGGACTTTGCCTAGGGTCAATTTGTAGATGATCCAGGAATCGATGGTCCCGAATAGGAGTTCGCCCCTTTCGGCCCTTTCCTGCCCGTTTTCGATCTCATCGAGGATATAGCGGATCTTGGACGCGCTGAAATAGGGGTTCATGCGCAAACCGGTTTTGCTTCGGATGAATTCCATCTTGTTCATCCTCTGATCGCACAAAGCCTGGGTTTGCTTGGACTGCCACACTATGGCATTGGCCACGGCCTTACCGGTCCTTTTGTCCCAGACGACGGTTGTTTCGCGCTGATTGGTGATGCCGATGGCGGCCACGTCTTCTATCGTGGCCCCGGAAAGGACCAGGACTTCGCCTATGACGTCCATGACGGAGATCCAGACCCTATCGGCGTCCACTTCCACCCAGCCGGGCTTAGGATAGAGGCAATCGACGGGGCGCTGCGCCTTATAGACGGCCTCCCCTTCGTGGTTAATCAAAATGGCACGCGTGGATGTGGTGCCCTGGTCAATGGACAGGATATATTTTTTCATACTAACTATTAAGGAAGAATCGCCTCGAAAAATCAAGCCTTATTTAATTAAGTAGTTTAATCAATATAGGTTTTGCTGTGGGTAGGCATAGGAAAAGGGCCAATAGGCTACCAACCCAATGGCCCTTGCTCGTTAAGTCGCTACCTTATTTGCGGTTACGGTAGAAGGCTTCGATGTCCTCGATTTCCTTGATGATGGATTCGCTTAATACGCGGCATCCATCCTCGGTGATAAGGAGGTCGTCTTCGATGCGGATGCCGATGTTCTTCTCGGCGATATATAGCCCCGGTTCATCGGAGATGATCATGCCAGGTTCGAGGGGGATGTCCTTCCTGCCGCCCGCGTCATGGGTATCCAAGCCAATATGGTGGCTAACGCCATGGAAATAATATTTGTTGATGTCTTCCTTTTTCTCGATGATGCCTTTTTCTAGACATCTGGCGGCCAGATATTCCTTGGTGAATTCCTGAAGCTGGGCGATCGTAAGGCCAGGCTTAGCAAAGCTAGCGACCGCCTTGTTGCAGCCTAAGACGATGGTGTACAAAGTCCTTTGGTAGTCGTCGAATTTGCCTGCGACGGGGATGGTCCTGGAGATATCGGCGCAGTAATAGCCGTGTTTTGCCCCTAGATCCATCAGCAATAGGGTGTTGGGCCCGATTTGGCTTAGGGGCTTAGGGTAATGGAGGATCGCCGCGTTCCTACCCGCGGCCATGATGGTATTGAAGGATAGGCCTTGGTAACCGGAGTCGTCATTGATGACGCGGAGGAAGATATCGGCCAATTCGTATTCATATACGCCCGCCCTTGCGTAGCTCATGACGGATTGGATGCCAAGGCGCGTATGTTCGATCGCCTTTTCGAATTCGGCGACCTCGGCCGGAGATTTGACAAGGCGGTGACGGACAATCACAGGATAGATATCCTTGATGGTGATGTCGGGATAGGCGAGCTCAAGGCTTTTCGCCGCATCCACGGTCATCGTCTCCTCGGCGATCTTGTTCTCCTTGTCTAGATCCATGTAGACGGTCTTCATGGCGCCATAGTCGCTACTAGAGCCTGAAAGCAAGGAATCTAGCCTAGACTGGAAGGCGCCTTCATATAAAACGTTACGGATGCCGCTAATGGCCTTGGCGTCTTCGGCGATCAGCCTTTTGCCATACCATTTCTCCTTTAATGCGTCAAAAGGTGGGATGAATAGGTATTCTTTCCTTAGTCCATCGGTTAGCACGAGCATCAGGATAGAGCCTTCTTGCTCGACGCCGGTTAGATAATAGAAGTTGCGATTCACCTCAAAGGGGAAGGTTTCGTCCGCGGATAGCTTTTTGGCCACCCCCGCGTAAAGGATGAGGACGCTATCTTCGTCCATTTCGTCGAAGACCTTGTTCCTCCTCGCTTGGAATTCGTTGGCTGAGATCATTCTAATTCCTCCAATATGGATGTGATTTCGGGCTCGGGAAGGGGAAGCAATAGGCCCCTTTTCTCCAGCAGCCCATCGATTTTATCACTGCTATTGATTCTAATGTTCACATTTATTCCGAAATCGGTTACCACGAGCATGAACTCGCCCCGTTCGGATAGGCCCCTAAGCCTTTCGTAGGTGGAATAGTCCACCTCGAGCTCGTAGGTGAACCTTTCTAGTCTTTCGGCTAGACGCGCGTTGTTTAGGGCCTCGCTAGAAGAGGAGAGGAAGGCCTTCCTAAGCCTAGGGATGCCTAGCTTGCTGCCCCCGAAATACCTAGCGACCAATATGCCCGCGTCATCGATTCCCTTATCCTCGAGTAAGGAAAGCATGGGTCGACCCGCGCTGCTACCGGGTTCGCCATCGTCGCTGCTTCTGCCGCTTCCCTTTATCCTATAGGCATAGGGATAATGGTCGGCTTTCGGGCATTCCTTCATAAAGGCCTCTTGGCGCGATTTGAATTCCTCGGCGCTAGACAAAGGAAAGGCAATCGCCACGAACTCGCTTCCGAGCTCCTTATAGACGCCCTTTCCTTCCTTTATTATATATAGCGATCTCTTCGTTTCTCCCATAACGGAGAATAGTATAACTGAATTCGCGACCCTTCTTGAAACCAGTTGAGCCGTTTTTATGGCTTTTATCTTTCCCAAAGATATAATTTGTCCGCTATGAAAACCTACTTCCACCATATCGCTTGCCCCGAATGCGGCAAAGGAAACGACTCCAAAAGGACCAGCTGCGTCCATTGCAAGGCCGATTTGAACAATAGGGATGCCAAAAAGTTCGAGCAACAGCTCATCGTCCCCTTCTGGAAGGAAATCGTCTTCTTCCTTCTCGCGCTTTTCGGCCTTAGCGCCATCGCAACCGTGGTCCAGTCGATCCAGCTTTCCATGGTCATGGGGCAAAACCCCGAACTATCGCTACAAGAGGCCGCGAAGGTCGTCTCTAGCGGCGGGTATATACTATTTTTGGAATTCTTCGCCTATGGCATGGTGTTTTTGGGCGCGGGAACGCTTCTATGGTCTTCCTGGAAGGACATAGGCAAATCGCTCGCGAATTGGAAGCCCTACCTCATGGGCATAGCGGGATTAGCCGTCATCATGGCCTTCGAGATGAGTTACAACATGGTGACCTCGATGATCCTAAAGGCCGCGGGAATCGAACCCGCAAGCAACAATAACCAAAGCGCGATCGTCACCATCGTCTCCATGGCCCCGTTTCTTAGCGTAATCGTGTTCGGCTTCATCGGGCCCTTTGTGGAGGAACTCGCCTACCGCGTAGGGCTATTCGGCTTCCTTTCTAGGATCAATAAGGTCTTCGCCTACGTTGGCGTGCCCCTAGTCTTCGGCTTGATCCATTTCGATTTCGGCGCGGGATTTGATTTCGCCAACGTCTCCTCTTGCGTCAACGAGTGGGTGAACCTACCCATCTATATGTTCTCGGGCCTCGTCTTCTCCTTCCTCTATGACAAATTCGGCTTTGGGGCATCGCTGGTCGCCCATACCGCCAATAATGTGTTCTCCATCTCCATGATCATCATCCAAAACGCCGTCGGGGGTAATGCATGAACGAGGATAAGACGCTTTTCCTATCTTCCTTCTTGATTCGTCTGCTCGCGCTTTTGACGATGACCCTAGACCATATCGGCATCTTTTTATTGCTTAAAAACGGCGAAGGGACCCTCGCATATGAGGTCGCAAGCGTCTTCCGCGTCATCGGCAGGATCGCCTTCCCCCTATTCGCGTTTTTGCTCGCGGAAGGCATGAGGCATACCTCGAACAAAAACAAATACATGCTTCGCCTATCCATCATGATGGCTTTGATCATGGTCGCCCAAACCATCATGGTCTATGGGGCGAATAACACCCTTTTGGCTAACGCCAGTAACCCTTTCATCGACCTGGTCTTCGTTGCCTTAGTCCTATATTGCCTAAGCTTGCCAAAGGCAAAAAAGCTCTTCGCGTTGTTCCCTGGGGCGATATTGGTATTCGCCTTTACGGTGGGCTGCATCGAGACAAGCCGCGACATCACCATAACCTGGTGGCCCTTTATGTACCGTCCTAACGAGTCCTTGCTAGGGCTAGGGGCCGCGATAGGCTTCTTTTACGCCCCTAGCGTCGCCGCTAAATTCGCCCATAAGTTCAACCAACAGGCCGGGATCTCCGACGAATTGTTTTTGGAGACCAGCTATGGAAGGCGCAGCGCCAACGTGGTCGGCTGCCTGTTCTATTTCATAACCGTCATGGCCCTATGGGGATTCTCCTATATCAACTACAGGGCTTTTGACCCGATAAGCATGTCCATAAAAAGCTGGGGACTGCTCGCCATCATCCCGCTTATCTTCTATAACGGACAGAAGGGAATAAGCGGACTTCCAGCCAAAATCGCCTCCTACGCCTATTACCCGGTGCATCTTATTATTCTTTACCTGATTTTTGGTTTATAATCCATCTCGTCTTGAAAGAATCAAAAATAGATTCGATAGAAAAAACAAAAGAAAGGAAATCACGAATATGAAAAAAGAAATCAGATCCTATCAGGAATTCGTCGCCGAGAAAGCGGAAGGCGAAGTCCTAGTCGACTTCTACGCCACCTGGTGTGGCCCCTGCAAGATGATCGCCCCGATCGTCGACCAGATCGCCAAGGAATATCCCGAGATCAAGGTATTGTCCGTCGACGTCGACGAAGTTGGCGAAGCCGCGGCCGAATATGGCGTCAGCGGCATCCCCACCCTCCTACACCTCCAGGATGGCAAGTTGCTTAATACCCAAGTCGGCTACGCACCTAAGCCCACCCTATTAAGGTTCCTAGGAAAGTAAGTCGTCCCCCTATCGGGCTGCCGCAAGTTGGCAGCCCTTTTTTCGCCAAAAACCATGCAAAACCCCTTCCAAATCAAAAATGAGCCCACTTTTTGCAAGGTATTCACCTACCTCTATTTAGGCGTGGGCGTCTCTTTGGCTATCGCCTATATCGTTACCGGCTTCTTCGATAGCCTTCATCTAGCCACCAACATCCTGAAATTCGTTTTGGTGGTCGCTAGCTTCTTATATGTCTTCATCTATTTCTGGGTCAGGTTTTTGAAAGACGACGGCTGCAGGGATAGGCTCTTCCTTTGGATCGCCTTGCTTTTTACTCTCGGCGCGGACGTGTTCTTGCTTTTGGTCAATGACTTTTACGAAGTCGGTGTATCCTTATTCATCGTTGCCCAAATCGTCCATTTCCTTAGGGGCGCGCGCCATTACTATAAAAAGGATAGGGTCTATTTGGCCATCACCATCGCCTTAAGGGCGGTCCTTTGCATCGTGGCCCCGCTTCTGACTATCCCACTAGACATGGTTAGCCCCACCAACATCCTTACGATGATCTATTTCCCAAACCTCATCATGAATTTCGTCGATGGGGTCTATATCGCCGTTAAGGTCAATAGGAGATTGGGTTTGTTCCTTAGCGTTGGCTTTTTGCTTTTCATCGGCTGCGATATCTGCGTCGGCTTATCTAACGTAGGCCTCCCATTATGGAATCTCATATGGATATTCTATGGTCCCTCCCAAATCGTTTTGGCGCTATCCTTATCTAGGAGCGAGGAAAAACAATGAGCAAAAGAAGGGAAACGATAGGCAAAATACTCTCCTGGGTATCGATCCCCACCTTGATCCTTTTCGTGATCGCCAGTGCCTTCATCGTCCAAATCACCCTAAGGCCCTACTATTTTTGGCACGTATCGATGCTAGGGATAGAGCAAAGCAGCGGCTATAGCTTCTCCGAGATCGCCCTAGCCTTCAATGACGTCATGGACTTCATTTGGTTTGGCGCCCCGTTTAAGACCGGCAACATGCCCTTTAGCGAATCGGGCAAAGCCCATTTCGAGGACTGCGTGCCCCTATTTCACCTTGACCTATATGTCTTCCTTATCACCGGGGCGATGCTTCTTATCTATTTGGTCCTAGTGAAGACGAAAGTGCTCCCTAAGCCTAGGCTATTCGGCTTTCACCCCTTCTTCTTTGCCGCTATCGTCTTGCTTCTTTTCCTAAGCGTCATCCTCATCATCGGCATGGTCGATTTCTATACCCTGTTCGAGCTATTCCACAAAGTGCTTTTCCCTGGCAAAACCAATTGGATCTTCGATTACCGTACAGACCCCGTGATCAACATATTGCCCGAGTCCTTCTTCTTATGCTGCGGCATCTTCGCGGGCATCGTCGCGGGAAGCGAGATAATCGCGATGCTAGTTTCCTCCTTGCTTTTCCATACAAGCGAAAAGGAAGAGAGGAAGATAAAACTCACGCTAGGAATCGAAAAGGTGCTGTGATAACATAATCGGGCTCTGCAAGAAAAAGAGCGTACGCAGGTGTAGTTCAGTGGTAGAACACCAGCCTTCCAAGCTGGTTATGCGGGTCCGATTCCCGTCACCTGCTCCAGAGAAAATTACCCCGATAGAATCGGGGTTTTATTTTATACACTGTATAGAAATTGTGTATTTTTACTTTGCTATGGGGGCGCTTTCCTTGCTCTTTTCCGGCTGCGGATATTTCTTTGGGAAGCGGATCCTATCGATTTGTTCCAAGACGTAATTGACGCCGTCCACCTTAATGGAGACGATCTCAAACAAGCCCTTCCTCCCCCTCATGAAAAACTTGATTTTGCCATAGGTGGGCTCGACTTCCTGGCCTTCCTTTTTGGCCACGGGGGTCACGGTTTCGAAACCTTCCACGTTATAGATATCGCAAAGGAACGCGGTTACCCTGCCCTCTTTTGTGGCAACGGAGAATAGCCTTCTGCCTTCGTTATAGATGATGGCGTCCTGGTCCCCATATAGCGCCTTGTTGCGGTTACTTACCATGATGAGGAAGGAGACGGCCGCGACGAATACGCCCATCCCTATCGCAAGCCCCATCTGCCAAACCGGGAAGCTAGGCTCGGTGGGCTTAGGATAATAGGTGCCGGCCTGGAACGCCGCCAAAAGGTCGGGATATTCCTCTAGGCGGTGCAGATAGTCGATATAGATGCCAATGGAGATGGCAACCCCGGTCAAAACGGGCATAATGGTCGCGATTATGGTCCAAAAAAGCCATAGGCCTTTCTTCTCGATTCTTTTATGCGCGATATTGATGTGTGCCATTTATCTTGATTCCATTGCCTTTCCTTATAGGAACGCCGCTAAGAAGGATAACTTCCAAACCGCTTTTCTTCAAGGAATAACGGGTATCGCCTACTTTTTAAGTAGCTCCCTGACTACGTATGAGCCCATAAGAAGCCCTGCCGCGGAAGGGACGAAGGCCGAGGAGGCCGGGATGTCCTTGCGGAAGCCTCCCCCCTCCTTGCTTTCCTTTATCACGGGGTCAAGGGGCTTTTCTAGGGAATAAAGGACTTTGACCTTCCTTAACCCTAGGTCCTTGCATTTTTTCCTAATGACCTTGGCAAGGGGATCCATCTCGGTCTTTTCTATGTCATCGATCCTCAATTGGCTCGGGTCTAACCGGTTGCCGCATCCCATACAGGAAAGGATTGGGACGCCTTTCTCCTTGCAGGAAGCGATCAAATACAGCTTCGCGGAAACCGTATCGATGCAATCGAGGACATAATCCATCCTGCCTAAATCGAAGGGGAATTCGGTGGAAGGAAGCAAAAAGAGGGGATACGTGTATACGTTTATCTCCGGGTTGATGGATAAAACCCTTTCCTTCGCGACCTCGACCTTGCTTCTTCCCATGGTATTTTCTACCGCTAGGATCTGACGGTTGATATTGGTAATGGAAAAAACGTCGTTATCGACGAGGTGAAGCTCGCCTATCGCGCTTCGGGCAAGGCTTTCGATCGCATATCCGCCCACGCCTCCGCAGCCGAAAACGGCGACGCGGCTATTCTTTAACTTAAGAAGGTTCTCTTCCCCTATTAGCCTATTGAGGCGGTCAAAGCGGTTTTCCATACCCCTATCTTGTGGATTTTCCCTCTTCAATGCAACACTTTCCTTAAGGAATGCTCTCATTTTTCCGGCCATTTGCTACAATGATAGAGGGTAAAAGGAAAAATGATTTACACAGAACTCACTCGCCTTGCCATGGAAATCGCGGAAGAGGCACACCATGGCGTCACCGATAAGGGCGGTTTTCCCTATATCAACCACCCCCTCCACCTAGCCGAAGGGATGGCCGACCAATATAGCTGCGCAACCGCTTTGCTCCACGACGTGGTCGAGGATACGCCCCTTACAATCGAAGACCTTAGGCGAAAGGGAATCGAGGAAACCGTTTTGGAAGCCGTGGATCTATTGACCCACAAAGAAGGCGTCCCCTATATGGATTACGTTAAGCTTATCGGAACTAACCGCATCGCAAGGATGGTCAAGTTGGCCGATTTGGCCCATAACCTGGATTCCTCTAGGATCCTCAATGGCAAAGGCAACAAAAAGAAGGATACCTACTTAAAGGCAAAGGCCTATCTAGAGTCCCTTGAGACCCCCTATGACACCTTTGTCCTTGCGACCACCAACAAAGGGAAGATAAAGGAATACGAGGACCTCCTCGCCCCGCTTAACCCGCGCATCCTCCTTCCTAGCGATATCGGCTTTAGGGAGGAAATCGAGGAAAACGGAACCACCTATAGCGAAAATGCCATCATCAAGGCCATGGCGATCGCCGAACACACCCCTATCCCCGTCATCGCCGATGATTCAGGCATCGAAATAGACGCGATGGGCGGAGGCCCTGGGCTACATACGGCCAGATACGCCAAACAGATGGGAGGATATCCCGATGTTTGGTATAAGGTAATCGAAGAGACCAAAGGCAAATCGAAGGGAGCGAGGTTCGTTTGCCATATCGCCTATAAGGAAAAGGGGAAGGACGTCAAGGTCTTTGAGGGGATTTGTCCCGGATATATCCTAGACGCGCCAAGCGGGACCAACGGCTTTGGCTATGACCCCATCTTCCATAGCGAAGAGGGAAACGTCGACTTTGGGCTCTCTAGCGACGAGGAGAAGGCCAAGTATTCCCACCGCGGCAAAGCCTGCAAAAAGCTGCTGGAATTCATCTTAGAAGAACGCGAAAAGTCCGCAAAAGCCGGATAAAAGACCTGATTTTGCTTAGTTTTTACTTTTTAAAGGAGGAGGCTAATCTCTCCTCTTTTTTC
Source organism: Bacilli bacterium (assembly GCA_024687185.1). Classification (GTDB taxonomy): domain Bacteria; phylum Bacillota_I; class Bacilli_A; order RFN20; family CAG-826; genus Alloenteromonas. The sequence continues at coordinate 40,430 of JAILEX010000048.1, forward strand.
ATCTTGCGGACTTGCGCTATCTCGGCTTTTTTGGCGCTAAGTTTCAATGCCAAGACCTCGCTTTCCTCAACAAATCGGGCGGAGGCGGATTTAAACGAATCGGCGTTTCTAGTGGCGAAGGGAAAGGTAAAGGCGAACGCTTCCGAGGCCTTCCTTTTCGCTTCCGTCCCCATGGTCTTGAGGGTATCGAAGTTGAGGGCGATCCTACTGGCCATCTTCTTTAATCTCGAGGCGACCGAGAAGCTATAGCAGACATCGATCAGCAATATGCCCATGATGATGCCCAAAGCGAACAAGGAACCGATTAGCCCTTCCCCATAGTTAGTGCCATCGTAGAACAAAAGGATATCCACAAAACTAGAGAAGGCATCGTGGAGGAAGAAGACGTAGATCGCGGCGATGCCGATCCAGATAAGGGAGAAGGCGGGGCAGATGATGCCCATGATGTTGCCCCTTCTATGGCTATAGTCCCATAGCCTTAAATGGAATACCTTCACGAAGAATAGGCCCGCGATGAATTCGAGCACGGTCGCCATGACCCCGACGATAAGGGTGACGAGTAGCTTTTCGACGTATTCGTCTAGCCCAAGGGAAGATAAGGGCGAATACCTACAAAGGATATAGAAGACGCTTAGCCCAAAGGCGTATAAGGGGATGAAGGGCCCAACCAAAAACCCAGGTTTGACCCACCTTTTGAAGGAGACGAAGCGCCTAAAGAAGAACTCGAGGACGAAACCCCCTAGGCCCCCTAGGAGGAAGATAATGCAAATACGAAAGAAATCCATGCGCCTATTTTCCTACTCTTGAGGATAAAAACAACGGCTAGAAAACTATTTGCAATGCTATAATCGTAAGCGAAATCGGAGGATATTCCCCTATGAAACAAAATATTATGGGAAAAGGACGTTTTTGGGCGCTGATACTGATGATCGGGTTCGTCGGCCAACTCGCTTGGGCGGTCGAGAACCAATACATCAACCTTTGGGTGTTCTCGCAATCGCAAAACGCGGCCTATATCACCTGGATGACCGCGGCCTCCTCGGTTGTTGCGACGGTGGCCACCTTTCTAATCGGCGCCTTATCGGACAAACTAGGGAAAAGGAAGCTATTCATCTCCCTTGGCTATACCATCTGGGGCGTATTCGTCTTCGCCTTCGCCTTAATGAGCCTATCGAATATGAAGGCCCTTGCAGGCGGGGATCTAATGACGGCGCTACTGCTAGTTGGCATAGCTAACGTCATCATCGACTGCCTTATGACCTTCTTCGGCAGCTCCGCAAACGATGCCTGCTTCAACGCATGGGTCACGGATAACACCAATGAGCACAATAGGCCTTTGGTCGAATCCATCCTTTCCGTTTTGCCTCTAATCGCCACCGCGGCCATGGTCGTTTTGGGTGGCGTTTTGGGGTTAGAAAAGGAAACTGATCCAAACGCCATCGAGGAAACCGCCTCTAGCGTGGCTGGGAATTGGCTGATCTTCTTTTTGATCTTCGGCGCATTGACGACGATCGTTGGCATCCTCTGCTTCTTCTTGATGCCAAAAGACAACCTTGAGCCAAAGAGGGAAAACTATTTCAAGTCTCTTGCCAAGGGCTTTACCCCTTCCTCCATCAAATCCTATCCGGACTTCTATATCGCCTTGATCGCCTTCTTGTTCTTCAACACGGCCGTCAATTCGTTCATGCCCTATTACCTAGTCTACTTCACCTCGACCTTGAACCTGGATAACTTCTACCCCGCCATGGCGATCATCCTCGGCGGCTCGATGGTCATCTGCGTGGTCTTCGGCTTCTTCATGGACAAAATCGGTAAGCTCAAGCTCCTTATCCCAGGCGTCGTAGCCATGGGGTTAGGCGCCTTATTGCTATTCTTCGCCCAAGACGCCTGGTGGCCCGCCGTATTAAGCGCGACCCTCATGATGACGGGCTATCTTATCGGCACGGCCGTTTTGGGTGCGACCATCCGCGATGAGACCAATACCGAGGCTATCGGCGCATTGCAGGGAGTCAGGATGATATTCGCCGTCCTCATCCCGATGATCGTGGGCAGCAACATCTCCCTCGCGGTCTTCTCCAACCAAACAACAAGCGCCACAGGCAGTGTCCTCTATCCCGATAGGAACATGTTCATCGTGACCGCGGTCGCCGCGAGTTTGGCCATCATCCCATCCGTTTTCCTAATCGTCAGGAAAGTCAAAAGGAATAATCTAGAGCAGGCGAAGAAAGAGGAAAGCGAATCCGAATAAGCGGGTTTTGCAGGGTTTTCGATCAAAATCATGGGGATTTTCCTTCGGATTTCCCTAAAGATTTCCCTTGTTGCCCATTACCCTTTGCAAGGGTATACTTTCCCCCGGAGACTAATTGAATTATGAAAAAGACAAAAACGTTAATTGGCTTAGTCGCGACGATCTGCGCCATCGTAGCGATCTTCACCTTGTTCGCCGCCGCATTCGCCGGGGTCAACAACTATCCTTCTGGCAGAGGCAGCGTCTACCAAATCATGTTCGGCAACTATCAGGGCTATGACGCCGTTCCCGGACTCATCGCCGCCTGGGCCGTCCTTCTCGCCGCTTCCCTTACTTTGCTAATCGGTTCCTTCCTTCCTAGCAAACTCGGCGGAATCGTCCTAGGACTTGGCGCCCTTCTCTCCCTTACCGCCGGCATCCTCTTCTTCTTCGGCCCTCAGTTCTATCTAGCCGTCATCAATAACGGCCAGCCGGTCGCCGAAGAGAATCCGACCCTTGGCTATGGGCTTATCATCTCCGCGATCTTCGCGATCCTAGGCGCCATCATGGGTCTATTCGCGGCCCGCACCGCGATGAAGGCCTAAGCCCGATACATTAAATCGATTTATTCGCCCAGCCACTTGGTTGGGCTTTTCTTTTCGCTTTCCTTTGCCCCTAGTTTTGCCACTAGGGCACTTCCTAGGCCTTTTCACCCATTAAGGCATTAATGTGCCTATCTTTTCTCCTAGTGGCCCCTAGGGCTTATTTAAGGGAATGGGGGCAATAAAAAGAAAAGGCGGAGCATAAGTCCGCCAAAGTTAACCAATAGGTATTTCCCTATAATCCGAACCGGCTAAGGATATAGGGCCTGATCTCGCCATATTCGATGTCTAAGGCATAGCTAAGCGAGCCATAGACCAAGGGTTCGGCCCTAGAGACGAACTGCCCATCCATCGAATTGAGGTGGCCGTCCTTCTTCTTCCTTTGCATCGCCCCTTCCAATAGGGGTGCGAGGGCGCTAATGGAACCTGAGCCTAGGGTTTCCTCATAGCAGGTCTTCCTCTTCTTGGAATCGACTAGATAATGGTTCTCGTCGGGATCTGGCCAAGAGGAGACGATATCTTCCGCCTCTTCCTTCGATAGGGGGGCGGAAAGGGAGACGGCATTCATAAGGGGAACGCGGACGAGGTTGCCTTTGTCTTCGCCATAAAGAGGGGAGAGCACATAGTAAAGATTGCCCGAATTATCGCCTGGAAGGGGGGCGATCTCATTGACAAGGCATACACCGACTCTTTTATGGAAAACGTAACTACCTTTTTTAAACATCGCATTCCTCCTTTCCTAAAACGAAACAGCGACAGTATGATTAGAAGAACCAAACCTTAATTCAAGTATACCCTCGAAATCGTCAAATTTCAACCGCTAGGAACCCTTAAAAAAACTAAGAAATATCCGAATGGACTATATAAAATTTATTAGGACGTAGGTTGGCAAGTGTATGAAAAACCTATATTAATTTTGTCATTTAATTAATTGCCGATTTACTTGACCAAAGAAAGGATGTAATTCTCTAAATCCCCCATGCCTTCGCCGGTTTTCGCGGAGACGGGGAAGAAGACGGCGTCCTCATTGAGCCTTTTGATGGCCGTTTCGGCTTTGACGTGATCGAAGTCAAAGAAGGGGGCGGCGTCCATCTTGGTGAAGACGAACGCATTTCCCTTGGTGAACATCAAAGGATACTTAAGGGGTTTGTCATCCCCTTCTGGGACGGAGAGCAAGACTAGGTTCATATTGGCCCCGGTATCGAATTCGGCGGGGCAGACGAGGTTACCGATATTTTCCAAGATAACTAGGTCAAGATCCTCTAACCCAAAGGCATCGAGGGCCTCATCGACCATCTTGGCATCGAGGTGGCATTCGCCGGAGGTGTGTAACTGCATCGCCTTGACGCCGGTTTTCTCTTGGATCGTCTCGGCGTCGACGAGCGCATCCATATCGGCCTCGATGACGCCGATGCGGACCTTGTCCTTCAAAGAGTTGATTAGGCGGACAAGCAACGTGGTCTTCCCAGAGCCCGGGGAGGACATGAGGTTGATGAGGAAAACGTGTTTTTCCCTAAGTTTGGCCCTTACAAGCTCAGCCCGAGTGTCGTTATTGGCCAAGACGCTCTGTTTGACCTTGATAACGCGTACACGCTCTTCCTTATTTCCGTCGAATTTCATAATCTACTCCTACAAATGGGTTTTTTGATCCCAGTGATAATAGTTTACCATCTTTGGGACCACTTTAAACACTCCTTAATGTAATCGAGTTTCCCTTTCCTCGGTTTTCAACAATCTTGTTTTTGATACTAGATTGCGATTTTACCCTATTTTCCTTCGATAAAATGCCGACTCTACGAAAAAGAGAACGGTTGTTCTTCCTTTTGGAAATTGGATTTTTGGATTAATAGAGTGCGCACGCACGATAAATAGGACTTAAATACGTGCGGCGTTAAGCCAGAAAGGAAGATCGGATGAAGGTTGTGACAATCGCGCTTCTCTCCATCGGCGTCGTCGGCGCCGTGGTGGGCGGCATCGGGGTTGGCAAGGTAGTCGCGGGGACGTTTAAGCCCGACACCACCGAATACCTCGTCGACGAGGTTCAAGTCGACGTCGAAAGTGCCCTAGCCGCCTATAACGATATCAGCAAGGGCAACAAAGACTACACCAAGCTTAGCCCTGACCAAGCGGTCCAAGTGGCCTTCCACCGATTCGGCCAGGAAGAGCAAAACTACTCCATCGGCGTCGGTAGCTCCCTCGCTTCCATCGTCAAGCAGACCATTCTTGCAAGGTCCGCCAAAAACGGCGAGGAATGCTTCGAGGAATCGATATCGTTAGGACTTGTGAACATCCATGACCGCATGTTCCAGAAGGGGGACAACATCGATACCTATTGGGGCGAAGGCGAGGATTACGCCGCCCACCCCAAAGTGAGTTACTCCGGCACCGATTACGCCTTAATGATGGGTAGGCAAGTCAAGGAAAGCCTCGTCTACATCGTCGCCCCGGAGACGCTAAACGCAACCTCGCTCTCAGGCGACCCCCTAAGCGGGATCTCCAAAGAGGACGATGGTTACAAAATCGAGATCGAACTGGATCCGGTGAAAGGCGTCGCGAACTACCAAAAGCAGATGCAGACCATCTCCGATTTGGCAGCCAAACCCAGCTTCACCTATTGCCACCTCACCGTCTATACCGACGCCAACCTCGATCTGAAGAGGTTTGAGACCCATGAATCCTACTTCGCCAAAACCAAAGCGGGCGTAGGAAGCGTGGCGGAGGGAAGGCTTAACACGCTCTATTACCATAACACCCTTCCAGAGGAGGGCTTCCCCAAGGTGGATAGCCCCTCATACAACTACCCAGAAAGCCTATAAGGCAAAAATAGCAATCAAGGAGGAAAAACCATGAAAGGAAATTCCAAGAAGGCGGCAAAGGCCGCCGCCGCAGGAGTCAAAGCGGCCCACAAAGTCCGCAACGGCATCATCGTTGGGGCCAGCATGTTCGGTTTGTTCGCCGGCAGCGCCGCCACGACCTTCTTCACCACCGAAGGCAAGGTCACGGTCATCGACTTAAGGGACGAAGAAGGTGGGGAACCCACCCTTCTTACCGGTAAGGACCGCTTCATCTCCAATTTGGCAAGCAGCGCAACCACCGGTCTAAATATCTCCGTCACCGACCTTAAGCTAGACCAATATTACGTCGATAGCGAAGGAAATGAGGACACAAGCAAAGGACATAACACCATCACCAATGGCAAGACGACCTCGGGCGAATCCGCGCCCATCTCGATCGCCTTGAAGATGGATGAGCTCTCCCTACATGGCATTAACCTTGCCCTAACCGCGCCGATTGCCTATAGCAACAATGGAAGCAACGCCAAATACCGTGGCGTGCACGCGTCCCTACTTCCCTATGCCTTCGATGGCGAAAACGATGAGCAAACCCTCTTCGTCAACCTCTTCGATAACGGCAATGACGTCTTTAGTGAGGACGAAGACGGCAATACGGTGGTCAGCCAATCTAGCGGAGGCAGTTGGAACTTCAAATACCGCGTTGGCGTCGATAGCAAGGATTCGACCTACTTCGATAGCGAGGCCAACGTCACCGATGCGACCACCCGCGGCACCGAATACTATGAATATGGCGAACTCGACTGGTTCCTCGCCGATATCCTCGATATCCTCTCCGAAGGCGCCATCAGCGTCGATTTCGGCGACATGATAAACGACCTTTTCTCCAAGGAAACCACCAATAACGCAAACGCCAACACCCAAGCGGCCGCCACCGAAACCACGGGCGGGGATTCCTCCAACGAGGAAACTAGCGATAGCACCCCAAGCGGCATCTCCATCGATGACATCATGGCCTCGATGGGCGAGATGCAGGATGTCGGCACCGAAGAAGCCCCCTACTTCGTCTGGGAACTCCCCCTTGGCGATAAGACCTTGGTGCTGGGGATGGGTGGCGATAGCGAATATAACCTCTCCTCCGTCGATTTGCCCGCCAAAGCCGTCAAGGGCGAAGATGGGACCTATACCCTATCCACCTCCAGCGTGGACCCCTGGAAGATCCAAGACGGATTGACCTTGTCCGCCCACGCCGATATCAATGGCAACCTCCCCTCCTCTTGGGCGAGTCAGGTCTATGGTAACGTAAGCGACTATAAAAAGCTCACCGATAGCGCCGCCATGTTCAAGCGCATCGCCAAGGCCGTCGCCTCCCCCGAACTCGGCGTGGACGCCTCCTTCACGATCGGCCATAACGAGGACGCCGTCGAAGGAAGCCGCACCGTCTTAAGGAAAGACGCCGTCTCCGAGGCATTGAAAATCGACCTTAGCGCCGGACTTGACCTATATGATGACGCCAATAAGGCCTACGCCCTAGAAGGCATCGACGTCGACTTGAAGATCGACCAGGTCCGCGAATCGACCGACTTCAAAGGACATGAGATCCAGGTCGCCTATTTAAAAGAGGACGCGGACGCGGAGGTAAGCGCATATAACGCCTACGTCAACGTCAACGACGTGCTTCTTGCCAAAACCAGCAAAACCTACCTCGATGAGCTCATCACCGACGTCAAGGAATCCACCTTCTTCTCCTCTTCTAGCGAAGACAATCAAAGCGATGGCGTTAGCCTCGATTCCTTCCTTGACCTATTGGGCGACGATATCAACGCCATCTTGGATAGCGATTTGGTTAACGGCATCAAATCCGGTTCCTATACCGCAATCGCCGATCTCATCTCCTCTATTGAGGCCAACGACAATAACATCACGGTCACCCTCTCTTTGGCGCCACTAGGATTAAATGGCGGCACCATCTCGCTAGTCATCGATGGCGCAACCGACGATAACGGCAACTACACCAATAGCCTAGTCGAACTTAGCATCGCTAACGTCAATTTCGGCAATTTCTCCCTTAATGGCACCCTCGAAGTCGATGGCCTTAGCCGCGAAGTCAAGGCATTAACCGCCCCGGAAGGCAAAGCGTTTGAAAGCCTAAGCCACGTCAGGGGCATCTTCGGCACCGTCGAGAAGATCGCCGATAGCAAATCCTTCTCCGCCTCGATTTCTGGCGCCGCCTATAAGGAAGATGGCACCACCAAGAGCATGGAGATCGTCGATAGCGGCCTAGCCTTCAACTTCAACGAAGGCAAGACCTCTGGCAAAGTCAACGTCGAACTAGACACCTATGGAGACGTCAACCAGCAGCATAACATCAAACTGGGCCTAGACAACATGGACGTCGTTAGCCTAGACGAGAACAATAACGAAGTGACCACCAACGACAAGGTCATCGGATTCTCCTATGATTCCAAGTCCACCAAGGAGAACTTCGTCAGCCAGTCTAGCGACAAAGCGGTTTCCGGCAGGGTTGGGCTCAATTCCGCCAAAACCGCATTGGACAACATCGATTTGGGCAACCTCCTCTCCTTCTTCTCCGATGACGATAGGTTCTCTCGCCTATCAAGCGCCCTATTGAAGGAAGAATCCGGTTCGCTTTTAAGCGATTTGATGTCTGGCAAATATTTCGGACTATTCGAAAAACAGGGCCTTATCTCGAGCCTTTCCTTAGGAAGCACCACCGACTTGACCATCGATGCCAGCAAACTTGGCATGGAAGGCACCACGATCGACCTCTCCCTCTCCTATCTTGCCAACACCGAATCCGTCGATGAGGACAATAACGCCTCGATCGTCGAAGGCGGATTAGACGCCTTAAACCTCGTCATCAAGAAAGACGGCGTCAAATCCTTTGAGGTGAAGGTAGATGAAATCGATACCCTAGAGGACACCTCCACCAAGGTCGCTTCCTTCGCCGACATCACTTCCCTCGATGACTTCACCCCGATCGTCGACCTAGCCGGCGAATTGCTTAACACGCTCACCCTAGGCTATTCTAGCGATGAAAATGACACCGCCACGCAATCCCAAAGCGAAACCCTAACGGGCGTCTCCTACTATGGAGTGGAAGGCTCGGTCGGACTAGAACTCGTCGGCGACGAGGTCGAGATCTATGACTTCGATGCGCAGGCCTCGGTCGAAGGCGCGGAAACCAAACTCGCCGTCAACTTCGATGACCTCCCCGTAGTCCGTGGCCTAAACGGTCCCAATTCCGATACCTACTATCGCCGCAACGAACTCCTTGGGCAGAGGGATAGCAACATCTATTTCTACGCCAACGGCATTAATCCCGAGGGCGAATTCCTACTTACCCGCGATTCCTCCTATGGCAAGGTAAGGAACGTCAAAGACGCCGTCAGGGTCTCTGGCAAGGATTACACGAGCGACTTCCTTAACTGGGTCCTTGAATACACCATCGGCGTAGACGAATCCCTGCTTGAAGAAGATAGCGAAAACACCTCTACCTCCACCGAAACCACGGCGGAAACTACCAGCGAAGCCGCCTGGAACCCCTTCGCCAACGGCATCCATATCGCCGATTGCTGGAACGGTTTCTCCGTCGATACCGCCGCAGCCAACAAAACCACCTATACCCTAGGGCTAGACCTAGGCGAACTCCTAGGCATCGGCATCTTAGGCGATGCTAACGTCAAACTCGTCTCCAACGACCTAAAATGCGGCAACGTCTCCGCCAGATGCCTAAGCGAAGTCCATGTTTCCGCCGGCGTCGACGTGACCTCCACCAGCGACACCACCATGCACATCGCAAGCGTCTCCGTCGACTTGGCCCTCACCAACCTTGGCGACGTCGACGATAACGGCTATAGCCTAGTCGACCCGGTCCTTGGCGAAGGAAGCAATTATTATTCTCTTTTTGTCGGCACGGTCGACGATAATGGCAAAATGGATAGCCAGAATACCGTCTTAGGCGAACTATATTCGCTAAAGGACGGCTTCCAATCCGACGACGTGAACAATGCCTACTATAACCTCTATGGCTATAACCTCATCGGCAAGGAAAACGTAGTCGCGGGCAACTACTATTTAGGCATCGACTAAGCCAAAATTCCCGCAAAACCCAACTATTTATCTCCCCATTTCCCCCTTTTCGCTAAGGGGGGTGGGGGAAAGTAAAAAGGAAAAAGAAGAACATGTTCCAATCTCTCGCCAAAATGTCTCTTCCCCTAATCTTAGGGTCCTTTTTACTTTCCTGCGCGTACCTACACGCGCCTACGCAAGAAGAAAACGTAGAGCCCGTATCGGAGACCTTGTCCAAGGAAACGATATCGAAGCAGCTTTCCTCTATCGTGAAATCCGGTCTAAGGCTAGATATGTCTTCCCTTAAGGTCGCCATCCCCTCCAAGATCGAGACCGTCGATAACGTCCTCGATTTCTCTGGGGCCCACGCCAAATTGAGGGTAGACGAACTATCGTTGCACGGCATAGAAGCCGAGATCGCCGCCGATCTAGACTATAACGGCGTCAATAAAGACGTCGATTTCCTGCTTTCCGATGAGGAACTCTATTTTTCTCTGGTCGACCACGCCAATCTCGATGGCTTCCGCTTCAAAAGCTCCATAAAGTCCTATGATGAATCAGATGGCGGCTACGATGAGACCACCCGCGGCGTGCTCTATTACGAATATGGCTCCCTCGACTATTTCCTCTATAGCGTGTTCGAATCCTTCGATCTGCCCTCGATCAGTTTGGATTTGTCTAGTAACGGGGAAAGCGCCTCGATCGATTTCTCTTCGATCGCCGACGCCACCAATTCCATCGAGCAAATCGATGCCCATACCTTTAAGCTATCTCTTCCCGTCGGGGAAGAAACCCTGCCCATCGGCCTATATTCGGATTCGGAGGGGACATTAAGCAAAATCGGCTTCCCCTATGGCCAAGACGAATATGAATTCTCCAACGGGGTGAAGGTTTCCTTTCTAGGCGAAGTCTCCACCTTCTCCGAGGCGTTTACCCTTCCCTATGAAGAAAGCCAATACCTCAACCTAAGCGATTCGCTTGAGCTCATCAAGGATATCGGAAGCAAGATCACCAACAAGAAATTCGGCGTCGAGGCAAATCTTAACGTCTACCACAAAGAAGACGCGGTAGAAGGAAGCGAGGAGCTTTTCTCTCGCGACGCCCTAGAGGAAAGCGCGACCCTAACGGCGAATGTGGACGTCGACCTAAGCGAATCCTACCATGACCTCACCGCCGCGGTCGCCCTTTCTAGTTCCTCATCCTCGGAAACCATCGACCTCCATATCGATGACGATAGCGGGACCGCCAATTGCTATTTCGATTTCAATTCCGGCGTTTTAAAAGGCTTTTCGAGCGTCTCCGCCTTCTCTTCCCTTTGGAACGCCTTATCCACCTTGATGTCCAACGAAGACATCCAAAACAATGAGATCATGGCCCTTCTTTCCGGGCTACTCGCCACTAGCGATTCCATTAGCGCGGCAATAGACGGGGTAAAGACCTCGGCCGTAGGCACCGCCATCAGCGAAGGCCACTATGAAGGCATCCTTAACGCCATCGACCATATCGCCCACGAAGACAACAAAATCGTCATCGATTTGGATTTGTCCCATGCGGGCGGATCTGGAAGCGCGAGGATCGTCCTTGATTCTAACGCCACTAACCTACTAGAGGTCACCTTAGATAACGCGGGCATCGTAACCACGACCTCCCCCGCCCTTTCCTTACTTGTAAGCGGCAGCGTCATCCTGAGGGATTATGAGCTCCATTCCTTCGATGCCTCTAGTTACGAAGGGAAGGAATACCGCCACCTCCCCTCACTTGCCTCCTCTTTGGAAAAATTCGCAGGTAGCGACCAACTTTCGGCCGATATAAGCGGCTATATGATCCAAAAGGGCACCACCGCGGTCACAAGCTATACCCTTCCTAGCTGGGACGGCAACTCCACCTTCGCCTCCACCGGCTTCTCCTTCTCTGGAAGCCTTGGCTTTGATTTGGAGGAAAAAACGGGTGCCGGCAAAATGACCTTCGTCGATAGGAAGGAAGGCTATTTCAATGACCATAACATCTATGTCGACGTCACCGGCGGAGAAGGGGAAAACGACACTAACGAAAAGGATTTTAGCGGCAACGAAGGCGATATAGGCGAAACGGGCTATATGCTCGCGCAATACGATTCCAAAAACGCCGATACCTCGAATTCCAGCGAAAAGCGCACCAACCCCAATGACGATAGTTCCCCCATCAAGGGCAGATTCAGCATCCATTCCCTCGATAACGTCCTCGATTCCGTGGCGGAGCTTCTTTCCTCCACCGATCCCCGTTTCAAGCGTCTTACCAACCTCTTTAACGGGGTAATGAACGAATCGATCATCTCCTCGATCATCGATGGCTATTACCTAAAGGCCCTTTCCGAAGGCTTCTTCGAAAGCAGCTATATCAGCGACAATGGCATCACCATAGTCGCCAGGGAAGGCTTCATCTATTCCGGATACGAGCTTAGCATCCGCGTTAGTTTCGGCGAGGATTACCTAGACGAAGAAGGCGTCACCCAGCCTGGGAAGATCAAAACGCTTGAGATACTTTCCCAAAACAAGGACGCGAGCGATGGCACCGACATCTACGCCAAGATCGAACTCCATAGCGCCTCCTTCCCAAACGACGATATCGGTTTTAACTTCATCAATAAGGACGCTAATGGCTCCTATTCCTGGAAAAGCGGCCACTCTTTAAGCGAATTCACCTCCTTCTCCTCCATCGGTAACCTCGTAAACTTCCTCCTAGACACGATCACCTTAGGCACCACGGACTCTAGCACCGTCACGACCTATCACCTTCACCTCTATGTCGATTTAGACGTCCCCCTCATTTCTTCTTTGGACACCACGATCGAGGCCGACTTCTATATCTATCTAGATGGCACCAACGTCAAAATCCTTGGCAATCTGCACTATGAGAAGTCCAAATTCCTCGCCTGGGGCATCATCGACAAGGAAGCCTACGTCAATATCTTCTACGAGACTAGCGGCGAGGATAGCGATGGCGACCTCTATATCACTAGAAGCGTCCCAGACGATTCCGAGATGACGACCACCAGAAGGGTCGATGGCAGCGACTTCTCCGCGAATATGCTCGATTGGCTGTCCTATATCTTCTATTTCGGCGACACCATCACCGAACATCTGGATAACGATTCCTCCTCCTCTAGCAGCGAAGCGCTCCATGGCGAAGACCTGATCAAGGGCTTCTCCACCACCGGAAGCTACGCCAACCCCTATTGGAACCTCACCGTCGACATCGGTTCCGTTTTGCCTTCCTCCTTGGAAAGATGGCTAAGCTTTGAACAGACCACCGTCACTATCGGCGGCTCCACCGTCAGCTATAGCAATGCCGGCAAATCATACGAGAAACAAACCCTTTCTAGTTTGGACACCACGCTTAAGATCAAGTTGCTTGGCGCAAGCTGGCTTTCGATTGAAGCCAAGGTCGACATCGACATGAAAAACGCCGCCAATAACGTCTATACCGACGCCTGGAACAGCGGCTCCACCTGCGCCTATTACATGACCTCCACCGCCCATAAGATACTCGGCGCCACCATCTGGACCGACTATGACCTACATACCGACCACACGGGCACCCCTTCCGCCATCTTCTCTGGGCAATATGGCAAGTCCACTTCCAACTCGACCTATAACTCCACGCCCTACTACGTGACCCCCGACACCTTGGCCTAACATTCGCCCCTCCATGGGCTATAATTAGCGTATGGGCTTCCTCTTTTTCAAAAACCATAAACCCAAAACCGTCTCCTTCCGTTTGCCTTTTGACTTCGATATGGAAGTGGAGGAGAAGGTCGTTTTCGATGAGCGTCTTTTTAATGACAACAAAACCTACTCAAAGGATTTGGCCAGGCTTTCCTTCGCCTTCGCCGTCTCTAGTTTCTCCTCCAACCGCGCTAGAAGCGACCTATCCAAAAGCGCCGATAACGGAATCGAGTTCCTGTCCCAATGCGGCTTTAGAAAGATAAGGCCCACAATCGACTATTCTCTTCCCCCAACCCCCTATTCCCTAGGGGCGATATTCGGGAAGAGGAAAATCAAAATCGGCAAAAGGAAGCTGACCCTAATCGCAATCGGCGTAAGGGGTGGCAACTATGGGGCCGAATGGGCCAGTAACGTCACCTTGGGCAAGAAAGGACCCCATGAAGGCTTTGCCTTATCAAAGGAAAAGCTCTACCAGGATTTCATCTCCTATCTATTGGATTATAGGATAAAAGGCAAAATCGCCATCTGGGTGACCGGCTTTTCTAGGGCCGGAGGCGTCGCCAATCTTTTCGCCGGGGATATCCTCGACGAATCCAAAGAGGAAAGGCTGACGATCCATAAGGCAAGCATCGATAGGGATTCGGTCTATGCCTATTGCTTCGCCTCCCCTTCTACGGGAGAAAAGGAAAACCAAGGGTATCAAGGCATCTTCCATACCCTTAATCCCAATGATGCGGTTCCCCTTATCCCTCCTAAGGAATTCGGCTTTTCCCATTATGGGGAAGTCATCTACCTCCCCGATTTCTATGATGAGGATATCAACATAAAGGCCAGGGAAATATTGGACCGTCTAGGCGTAGGGGTTCCCAAAAAGGAATTCTACATGATGAAATTCGACCTTCTCCATATGAAGGATAAGGAAAGAAGATGCGTAGTGGACGCCAAGGCAATCCTAGTCAAACAAAGCGAATTCCTGACCCGCGTCCGCCTGGCTTTGACTAGCGGGATGGATAGGGAAGGCTATTACGAAAACGTGCAGGATGGCCTAGCCTCTTTGCTTGGACTGGTCGATTCCTCCCTCGAAAACCCCTATATCCATATCAAAAACGTCCTCTCCAGCCTTTTCTCTTCCATGTTCGAGGAACATAATGGCATATCGCTACTTAGCAAATTGCTATCCAAAAAATTCGACATGGCCTCCTTCCTCGCCCCCTATGCCGAAAAGGCGCTTGAAGAAGAGAAGCTAGACAATATAGATAAGGATAAGATAGCCCTCTCGCTCACTTACCTAGCGAAGGCCTCTTTGCCGTATCTACAGAAAAACACGGACCTAGTGGCGACGATGATCGGAGGCGATAATTCCTCCCTTATCCTGCTTGCCCATACACCCGCCCTTTATTGGGCGCTTTTAAACCAAATCTAGCTCGCTGAATTCCCGTTTTATTTGAACATCCGATATAAGCGAAAATCTATTGGCGATGGTACTTTTTAGGTTTGATTTTGCTTCCGCTCGTGTCAAAATATAGGCGAAATGAACAACTTAGCCGCCACGATTGGCAAAAACATCGCTTCTTTACGCAAAGCCAAGGGAATGACCCAGCAGGATTTGGCCGAAGAAATCCACTATAGCGACAAATCGATCTCCAAATGGGAGCTCGGTTATAGCGCCCCAAGCATCGATATCCTAATGGACATCGCCCATTTTTTCGGCGTCAGCGTAGACTATCTTCTAAGGGAGCAAACCGATGCCTCAATCCTAGAGGTAGCCGAGAACGAGGAAGCCAAAAAGGAAGAAAACAATAGGGCCATCTCCCAAGCCATCATGCTTGCCATGTCGATGACTTTCTGCGTGCTGGTCGCCGTTTGCATCTTCTTCTCGCCCTTCTTCTTCGATCCAGCCAATGGGAAGCTTGTGTGGCAGGCCTTCATCTGGATGATCCCCGCCTCGCTTCTTGTGGCCATTATCGAGGTCCAATACTTCTACCATAACCGCCTCGCTAGGACGGTGCTTGCCTCCGTCTTCATATGGGCCCTTCTTATCGCCTTCGCGGTCCAATTCGCCTATGGTAACCCGCAGGGGCAGCAAGAAAGCGTCTGGTTCATATTGGCCGTAGGGGCGCCGCTACAGGTCATCGTCATCCTCTACCATAACTATAGAAGGTTCCATTAAGGTCGCCTTAAAAACGAAAGAAAAGGAGAAAAGTCATGCCGAAAATCATTGCCGATCCCACCACCAAGATCATAAACGCCAGCTTCGACGTCTTGAAGAAGTATGGCGAAGAAAGGTTTTCAATGCGCCTAGTCGCCAAAAAGGCCAATATCTCCGTCGGAACGATCTATAACTACTATCCCGATAAGGAATCCTTGCTTAAGGCGATAGGCGAAAAGCAAAGCGAAAACCTCATCAAGGAAATCTCCTCCTATCGCAATAAGGGCAAGGAAACCAAAGACGCCATCTTAGAGCTGTATGAGAAAACGGTCAAAGCCGTCGAATTAAAGCAAGGCAAGGATACCATCCTCCCCGCCTTGGCCAAGGCGCTATCTAGAATTGGCAAAGAAGGCCTTGAACCCGACTATGTATCCCTAGTCGCCACGGCGATCATCGTGGGCATTGAGGATGGACGAGAGAAAAATAGCGTCCTCCTTTTGGCCGCCAAAACCCTTAAATAAGCACTTTCATCACCGTTTTTTCGCTATAGGTCCCTTAAAAAGGGAGACTATTTCGCGTATGCGTGTAAAATGGCCCTCGGAAAAGAAAGGAAAAGCCAATCGATATGGAAAACAAATACGTATGGGATCTCTCTTACTTCTATGAAAGCGAAGAGGATTTCCTAAAGGAACTTGAGGAATTCAAAGCCCTGCCCCCAAAGCTAGGGGAACTAAAAGGAAAGCTAAGCGAAGAAGAAAGCCTAAGGAAGGCATTCGCCATCCAAAAGGAAATCGAGGTCAAACTCTCCAAACTCTACTTCTTCGCCTCGATGAGAAGCGATAGGAACAAAAAAGACGTCGCTAACGCAAGCGACCTCATGAAGGTGCGTTCTCTTTTCGTCCCCCTCTCCGAGAATTCCGCTTACTTTGAGCCGGAGATACTCTCCTTAGGGGAAAAGAAGATGGAGGAATTCTTCGCCAATAACCCAGAGTTAGGCGAATTTAAATTCGGGGTCGAAAAGCTCTTCCGCGGCCAAAAGCACGTCCTCACCCCCGATAAGGAACTCCTCCTTAGCGCCTATTCCCCCATTTCTAGCGAGGCAAGCCAACTTTATAGCGCCTTAACCGTCGCCGACGGAAGCGCGAAGGAAGCCACGTTAGAAGATGGAAGCAAGGTCACGGTCACCCAGGCCAACTGGACGAGTTTGGTCGCCGATGCGAAATGCGAAGAGGATAGAAGGCATATCTTCGAGGCCCTATATTCGCAATACGAAGCCCATAAGAACACCTATGCCGAAATCTACCGCTTGGGACTGGAAAACCAAATCGCGACCATGAAGACGCGTGGCTATAAGGATATCCTCGATACCCACCTCTTTCAAAACGCGATCGACCAAGAGGTTTTCCTTAACCTAATCGAGGTCGCTTCTAGCGAAGAGGGAAGCGCCCCTTTGAAAAGATATTTGGAGATAAAGCGGAAATACTTGGGATTAGAGAAATTCCGCTCCTATGACCGCTTCGTCCAATTGGCGAAATCGGATAAGAAATATACCTTTGAGGAAGCCCAGCAAACCTTCTTCGATTCCATCAAGCATTTCCCCGCGGATTACCAAGACAAGGCCAGGGAAGTCAATAAGCCCGGCTTCATCGACGTCTATCCAGGAGATGGCAAGCGCACAGGAGCCTATTCCAATGGCGGCGCGGGCTTCCACCCCTATATATTGCTTAACTATAACGGCGAACTAGACGACGTCTTCACCCTCGCCCATGAATCGGGCCACTCGATCCATACCCTATATAGCGAGGAGAGCCAGCCCATCATGACCCAGGACTACACGATCTTCGTCGCCGAGATCGCCTCCACCTTCAATGAGCATAATCTGCTCGACTACTTCCTCAATTCAGGGACCCTTGATAAGAAAGACCAGATCTTCTTGCTTCAGAAATCGATCGACGAGATCGTCTCCACCTTCTACCGTCAGACCTTGTTCGGCCACTACGAATACCTCGTCTCCAAGATGGCGGAAAAGCAGGAACCGATCAACTACGAAGTCCTAAATGGCGTCATGGTCGACCTCTATAAGGCCTATTATGGAATCGATATCGCCGAAGAGGTCTATAAGCCCCTAGTCTGGGCCTATATCCCCCACTTGTTCAATTCCCCCTTCTACGTCTACCAATACGCGACTAGCTTCACCTCCTCGATGCTAATCTACCAAAATGTGAAGGAAGGAAAGCCCGGGGCATTCGATAGGCATATCGCCTTATTGCGTAGCGGCGGTAGCGATTACCCGGTGGAACAGGTTAAGAAAGCCGGCGTCGATCTAACTAGCAAAGAACCCTACCTAGCCGTCGTTAGGAGGATGAACGAACTAGTCGATAGGCTGGAAAAGCTTCTTGGCGAATAAGGCTAAACAACCATCAAAAAAAAGACGGTAACCGATGCACGGGTCCCGTCTTTTTAATATATGGGATCAATAGGCGTGGTGTTTCCTAGCTTCGCGCATCGCTTTGCGGCGGCCCTTTTCGGCTTGCTTTCTGCCATACCTGGTAAGTTCTTCCTCGCCATCGTCGACTTCGATTGTCCTATAGTGAGGCGCCTCTTCCTTTTCCTCTATCTTCTTGGCTTCCTTTGTTTCCTCGGGCTCATAGGGCCTAGGCTCGCTTCTATCTAATTCCATCGAGGCAAGTTCTTTCCTAAGTAAATCATGGTGGCCCGATTCATATAGTTCGTCTAATTGGGCGATCTTCTCGGCCTCGACCTTCCTTAAGGCGCGGTTACGGAGATAGTGGTAGGATTCCTCGTTCAGCTCTTCTCCGCCTGCGGCATCGATATTATGGCCAAGAAGCAAATATAGGAGCTCATCGTATCTTCTTTGCTTCCAAAACTGGCGGAACTGGTAGCGGATTAGCGACCTCTTGGAATTCTTCTTTGCGCATTTCCTCGCCTTCCTATAGGCCGAATAGATGGGCGAGAACTCGCTTGAATAGATATAGCTATAGAACAAAGCGAATATATCGGCGAACGCGACCCCGCTTGCATAGACCAAGATGGAATAGACATAAGCGTAATAAAGGATCTTCAAATTGAATTCGATGGGGAGTCTGGTGAAGAGGAAGGAAAGGAAATAATAGGACACAAAGCCTAGAATCGAGGCGATGAAGCCGATACCTGGGATGATATGGAGCGCGCTAAGGAAGGGTTTGCGGTTGGTAATCAAAATAAGATTTACGCTGCCTAAAAGCGCCCCAACCACGGAGATGGGGATGCAGACCACCATCTTCAAAAACTCGATGCCCGAATAATCGAAAGTCACGTTGACGGCGACGATCACGATCCTAAAGTCATCGACCATCGCCTTGACGTCTGGGACGCTAAAGGCAAGAAGGTATAGGATCGTGGATAGCAAGATAAGCGACAAAGAAATAAGCCCAACCACCGAAAACCCGGTATTGGGGCGGGAGGGTCGGCCTTCTTTTAAAAGATGCACATCAAGCATGACCTAATTTTATGGCAATTTCCCATCCTAAGGAAGGTTTTTAGTAAAAACTTCCTCCCTCTATTTTGGACCTAGCAATCGATTAGTTATTCCTTTTGTCTCATTAACCCTGCAAAACTCCGATATCCTTATGAAACTGCAGGGTTTTTATACTATTTTTCGTCTACTACTTCCAATTCCAAAACCAATCCGCTTCCTCTAAAATATGCCGGTAAAGGAAAAGAAGAACATGAAGAAAATCCTAATCGCCTATTTCTCCCACGAGGGAGAGAACCTCGTCGACGACCGCATCGTCACCCTTGAAAAGGGAAACACCAGAATCGCCGCCGAGGAATTAGCCAAACAGCTCGAATCCAAAGGCGCCAAGCCGATGCTATTCCGCATCGAGGAGATGATCCCCTATCCCCAGGACTATGAAGGCACCCTCGCCCGCAGCCGCCAGGAAAAGGAAAGCGGGGCCAACCCCCTAATCAACGACGGCCCGAATAACTTCGAGCTATATGATGTCGTCTTCCTTGGCTTCCCCAACTGGTGGGGCACCATTCCCGCGCCGATCCTCTCCTTCATCAGGGACCATGATTTCTCTGGCAAGAAGGTCATTCCCTTCATCACCCATGGCGGGCAGGACTTCCTCTATAGCCTAGATACCATCAAGGCAGAGCTTCCTGGCGTGGAGGTCATCAAGGGCTTTGCCTGCGCGGCCCCCTATATCGCTAGCGCGAAATACGTCATCATCTCCTTCTTGGAGGAGAATCCCGAGCTAGTCAAATAACTAGGGATAGAGCAACGAAAACAGGGCTTCCTGCCGTTAGTGGCGGGAAGCCCTTTTGCCTATGTTGCGCTTAGGCGCTTGCGGCGGAGTCCTTTAGGACATATTCGCCATTGGAATAATCGAGTTCGTAGCTTTGCTTGGTCGAGATCTCGCCGGAAACGATTTTCTGGGCCAGCATCGTTTCGATGTTGTCCTGGATATATCTCTTCAATGGCCTCGCCCCGAATTCCGGGGTGTAGGCTTCCGCGAGGATCTCTTCCCTGACGCTACTAGAGAAAGACACGTTCACGTATTGTCCCTTCAGCCTTTCGCCAAGCTCGCGCAGCATCTTGTCGACGATGGAACGTTGGACGTCGTAGCTAAGGGAATTGAAGAGGACGATCTCATCGATCCTATTGAGGAATTCGGGCTTGAAGGTCTGCCTGACTTGGCGCATCACGGCGTCTTTATCCCCGGTAAGAAGGGCTTCTGAGCCTAGGTTACTGGTAAGGATGATGACAGTGTTACGGAAATCGATGAGCCTGCCCTGGGAATCGGTGAGCCTACCTTCGTCTAGGACTTGAAGCAAGAGATTGAAGACCTCTGGATGGGCCTTTTCCACTTCGTCGAACAAGACGATCGAATAGGGGTTCCTTCTGACCTTCTCGGTCAATTGGCCGCCTTCTTGGTAGCCGACGTATCCCGGGGGAGCCCCGATTAGCCTGGAGACCGAGAACTTTTCCATATATTCGCTCATGTCGATGCGGATGATATTGGAATCATTGTCGAACAAGGCTTCGGCGAGGGCTTTGCACACTTCCGTTTTGCCTACCCCCGTTGGGCCAAGGAAGAGGAAACTTCCGATTGGCCTCGTCGGGTTTTGGATACCCGCCCTTTGGCGGAGGATGGCGCTGGAGACAAGGTGGATTGCCTCGTCTTGGCCCATGACCCTGCTAGAGAGGATAGAAGGAAGTTCAAGGACCTTCTCCCTATCGCCCTTTTGGATTCTGGAGACGGGGATGCCGGTGCGTTTGGCCACGATTTTGGCGATCTCCTCCTCATCGACGATTTCATAGACGAGCCTTTCGCTATCCTTATTGGTTTCGCTTATCTCGCGGATCCTTTTCTCTAATTCTGGGATCGTCTGGTATTGGAGTTTGCTGGCTTTGGCGTAGTCGGCCTGGCCAAAATAGGTCTGGAGGTCGAACTTGGCCTTCTCTAATTCGGTCTTAAGCTGCTTTGCCTCAGATACCGCGGCCTTCTCCTTCTGCCATTCCTCATTGAGGCGGTCGCTTTCCCTGTTGACGTCCTCTAATTCGTTTTCCAAATCGATCAGCCTACGCCTAGAGGATTCGTCCTTTTCCTTCGAGAGGGCGACCTTTTCGATCTCTAGCTGCTTCTTTTTCCTTGTGATGGCGTCTAATTCGTTCGGCATCGATTCGATTTCGACCTTGATGCCTGCGCAGGCCTCATCGAGAAGGTCGATGGCCTTATCGGGAAGGAAGCGGTTGGTGATGTAGCGGTTGCTTAAGACCGCGGCGGCGACAAGGGCGCTATCGTTGATCTGTACGCCATGGTAGGATTCGAACCTTTCCTTTAGTCCACGCAATATGGAAATCGTGTCCTCGACGGTCGGTTCGTTGACCATGACGGTTTGAAACCTCCTTTCGAGTGCGCGGTCCTTCTCGATATATTCGCGGTATTCGGCAAGAGTGGTCGCGCCGATGCAATCGATCTCGCCCCTAGCTAGCATTGGCTTAAGCAAGTTCGCGGCATCCATGGCACCCTGGGTCCTACCCGCGCCGATGATAAGATGGATTTCATCGATGAAGAGGATGATTTTGCCTTCGCTTTCCTTGATCTTGTTCAAGACGGCCTTAAGCCTATCCTCGAATTCGCCTTGGAATTTTGCGCCTGCGATCAAAGCGCCCATATCTAGCTCGAAGATCTGCTTCCCCTGCAAGGTCGCGGGGACGTCGTTTTGGACGATGCGCTGGGCTAGGCCCTCCACGATTGCGGTTTTGCCCACGCCCGGCTCACCGAGCAATATGACGTTATTCTTCGTTTTACGGGCGAGTATGGTTATGACTTTGCGGATCTCGTCGTCTCTGCCGATGACGGGGTCCATCTTCCCTTCCGAGAAGGAATCGTTGACGATCCTTCCGAATTTCGAAAGCACTTCGGGGTCTTGGGAATAGTCGACCGGTCCAAAGGGATTGTTCATGATTCGATACCTCCTTTTCGTTCACGCTCCCTAGGGAAGAAGAGCCGCGTTGGCCCTATTTCCCCTAAGGTCAGCAATACTATATAACAGAAAATTAGCACTCGCAAGAGTTGAGTGCTAGAAAGTGTGATATGGAAAGGTTATCGGAAATTTAAGTGGGGTTTTGCGCGGTTTTATATGCGCGAGGCGTAATAATCCCTTAGGTCGTGGATTTGGTTTTTGACTCCGTTTAATGCGGAATAGAGGTCTTCAGGAAGCCTATGGTTAAGGTCTTCCTGGACTTCTGCTTCTATTGGTTTGGCAAGCGGGGAGAGGGCATAGCCTTCCTTTACGTATGGACGGATGTTATCGATCGAGGAAAATAGATAACTAAGATGCTGGAGCGAATCCTCTTTTCTAGATAGGCCAAATTCCAAGGCGATGTAGAGCAAGGCCATGTTTAGCCTGGCGTCTTCTTCCGTTAGCATCCCTTCTGGGAATTTATAGAGGATATCGTCTTCCGAGGTCACGGAATGTTTGTCGTAGCATTCTATCGCCCATTTTGGCACGTTGTCGAGGAAATCGGGGTTGGTATGGATATTGGGGAGGAGAGCGAAAAGCAAGGGGAAGATCATCTTGAAGCCAGGTTCGTCCTCCATGGGGAAATAGATCTTTTCGGCCGCTAGTTCGATGAGTTTGCAATATACGCCGAAACGGCCCCCTTCGGAGCAAACGTCCTCGAGTTGCATCGGCGTATGGTGGCTTTCTTCTACCATTGACAATATCTTAATAGATTAATGAAGGCTATGAAAAGGCCTTATTTCTTCTTTTATTAAGAAAAAGGCCTCAGGTGAGGCCTTGGCGATCTATATTTTGATTAGGCTGATTTCTTCTTAGGATTGAGATAGCAATCGAGCATGATCTCATCGTAATCGGAGATGACATTGGTGATGGTCTTGCCGTTTTTTACATCGACTTTGCGATGGGAGATTTTGATCCTCGCGCCTAGAAGGGCGTGGCTATTTTCGCCCAAAGAGGCGGAATCGATCTCGTAGAAGAAGGATTTCTTGGTTCTGGGGATGCCGCTAAGCTGGAAGACGATGGGACGGGATTTGGCTTTGCCATAACCATCGATCAGCTCAAGTTTGCACATGGCCTTGGGGTCATCGTTATTGAGGAATTCGAAGTAGACCTTCGGATAGATATCGCCGTCTTCGTCGATTTCGCAGTTGCGGAGTACGCACATCTCCACGTCGATGCCGCCGATTTTCAGGGTTTCCCTAAATTCGCTAGGCTCCTTCTCCTTGCTTGGCTTTACGCGGATATAGAAGCTTTTCAGGTATTCGCATTCGATGGCTTCGGCAAGGCGCTTGATCAGGATGTTATATTGCCTAATGCCCACATCGATGGAATTGAATTTCTCTTCGGCGTAATAGAAGCCCATCTCGCCATAGAAGGAGGCGTCGTCAAGCAAATCGACGCAAAGGTACATCAAGGAGCCATCGATATCGAATTGGCGTCCCTTTGGCCTAGCAAGGGCTTTGGAGATATTGGAGGCAAGGATGCAGATGAAGGCTTCGAGGTCCCTTTTGAAGGCCGGGCCACGCATGAGTTTCGCATTCTTTTCCGCGGAGACGAAAGCCTGGAGGTTGACGTGGTCGGAAAGGTTGATACGAAGGGATTTGTTCGTTGTCTCGGTTGCGATGATCATCTTGATGTTTTCCTTAGAGGAAATTATAAGCGAAAAAAGGCATAATGTGGGTATGAAAGATGAAGATTTTGCCTTTTCTAGAATCCTCGAGCTCGAAAGCCGGAGCGAATACGGCGAAACAATCGAGGCCTCCTACTTCTTTTCCTATAGCGAGCTAAGGAGATTGCTATCGAAGTTACCTAAGAAAATAAGGGAATCCGCCTTTCTTTTTGGAGGGTTTGATGAAGCCGAATGCAAATGCTTCTTCTTCCTTCCCTCCTATCTGGATAAGGAAACCTTCCTAAAGGACAAGTTATACGAAGGCTATATCGGCTGCTACCTAATCGAAACGACGAATCCCGCTTACGCCAAGCCCCTATCCCATCCTTCCGTTTTGGGGACGCTAATGGGTTTAGGGATAAAAAGAGAGACCATCGGCGATATCTATGTCGAACCTAACAAAGCCATTTTCTTTGCCTTAAAGTCCATCGAAAAGGAAATACTAAGCGTGGAAAAGGTGGGCAGGGATGCCGTTACCGTCTCCAAGATCCTATATGAGGAATCCCCCATCAAGCCAAGATTTGAAACGCTTAGGATCACCTATGAATCCAATCGCCTCGATTCGATTGTCTCGGAAGCCTTCCGCATATCTAGGGAGGAAGCGAAAAGGCAAATCGGGGCCGGAAACGTCTATGTGACCAATCTCCTATCCCCTCGTCCCGATTCCGTTGTCCATCCTGGTGACCATATCTCCGTTAAGGGAAAGGGGAAGGTCATCTTTATGGAGGAAGAAGGCACTTCCAGAAAAGGAAAAACAGTGGCCTCGATTAGGAAACCATTGTAGATATCGATATTTTAGGAAAGAGTTAGCTAGATTAGGCCGTCTTTTTTTAGTTTTTCATAGCATTCAGGATCGGCGAGATCTGGGCAAGGATAGAAGGAATGCCACAAATCGCAGACCATCGAATCGGTCACCTTTTTAAGTAGGTCCTTTATATCCATTCCCTTCATCAAAAGGAAATAGCGAAGCACCAATCCCGTGGCGGTCGCATCGTCTAATGCCGTATGGAACTGCAACTTTTCGGCTTCTTGTTTTGGGACGAAGCGGTCGACTAGGTCACCTAGGCTATGCATCGTCTTGCCAAGGATATTCTCATAGACGCGCTTGACGTCGATTGCGACCAAATCCCTCACCTGCACGCCATACCGTTTGAAGCTATAGGCCAAAAAGCGGAGGTCGCTTTCCACTTCATATCCAAATATAAGGGCGTTTGGATCCTCTAAGAGGTCTTTGATTTCGTTTGCGAACTCCGAAAACTCGGGGCTATTGCGGTAAGCCTCATAGTTATTGGCCTCATATTTGAGGTGCAGGTCTGTGGAGCCTGGCCTTCCAAGGAGCTTGAAATCATATTCTTCGCCAACACCGGGGTTAATTAGGATCTCCTTGGACTTGATTCTCTTCCAAGAGGAATCGTAGACGACATAGGAGAACTCGCAGATTTTGCCTTCCTCGAAATCGGTGTTGGCGCATTCGATGTCGAAGAAAACGTAAAAGTCCTTCTTCTCGAGAAGCTCATCCATGTGATTATCAATCAAATCATAACGATCTTGAATGCCACGATTTATTAGCGTTGATTTGTCAATATAAGAAAGGGTGGCGGGAACACTCGATAAGGGTTTGTAGTTAGAATACCTCTTTATCATCTCCTCATAGACCATCCTGTTGAGCCTCGCCCTTTCCTTTGGGTCGAGGCCATCGTCCCCATATGGGAATATCTCTTCTTCTCTTTTCCCCAGATTAATAAGGCATTCGACCACGTCCACATAGAAATGGAAATCCCTTTTATAGCGATAAAACCCAAATAGCTTCATAAATGGCTTAGTGCCACCGATGTCTTTCCCCGCCATATCGTAGAAATCGAGGATATCCCTGGAAAGGTAATTGAAATCGTAGGTTATGGGAAGGTTCTCCTCTAGCAGGCTCACCGCTTCCTCAGGGGAAGAAGTCATGCCCTGTCCAAGAAGGCGAAGCTCCTCATCATAGAGGTAATAGCCAAGGGTTAGGTCGTCCCCTACGTAATC
>JAILEX010000049.1 GCA_024687185.1 Bacilli bacterium
ATTGGATCAAGGCCGGTGCCGTCGCCATCGGAACCGGCGGCGACCTAACCGCCCCCGCCAAGACCGGCAACTACGCCGAAGTCACCAATAGGGCCAAACAATTCGTTGCCTTAGTCAAAGAGGCAAGGGAAGGAAAATAAAACAATATGAAATACGCAACCTTAGGTGAGCTAATGCTCCGTCTCTCCACCCCCGGGTATTCCCGTTTCGTCCAAGCCAAGAGCCTAGACGTCAACTATGGCGGTGGCGAGGCCAACGTCGCCTTATCCCTATGCAACCTCGGCGAAGAGGCGATCTTCATCTCCAAATTACCGAATAACGATATCGGTGACGCCGCCAGGAATTCCCTTAGGGAATATGGCGTCGACACCTCCGGTATCGTCCGTGGCGGCGATAGGGTCGGCATCTATTATCTAGAAACCGGCGACTCCGTCCGTCCCTCCAAGGTCATCTATGACCGCGCCCATAGCGCCATTAGCGAAGCCAAAGCCTCCGAATTCGATTTTAGGAAATATCTAAAAGGTTGCTCTTGGCTCCATATCACCGGCATCACCCCGGCTCTAGGCAAAAACTGCCAGGCCATCACCCTAAAGGCCCTTCAAACCGCCAAGAAGATGGGCATCACCGTCTCCTTCGACCTTAACTACAGGGCAAAGCTATGGACCAAGGAAGAAGCCCAGGCCTGCATGATCCCCTTAATGGAATACGTCGACTATGTCATCGGTAACGAAGAAGACGCAGAAGCCTGCTTAGGCTTCAAGAGCGGAAGCGATGTCAACGCCGGCAAAATCGATGCCGACGGCTATGGCCCAATGCTCAAAGCCATGTGCGAAAAATTCCACCTCAAGGGTGCCGCCGCCTCCTTGCGCGAATCCCATAGCGCCAACGACAACGGCTGGTCCGGCGTCCTCTACACCAATGGCAACTTCTATAAGTCCAACCACTACGAACTTCGCATCGTCGACCGCGTCGGCGGTGGCGATAGCTTCGCCGCGGGCCTTATCTATGGTTTAACCCACTACGATGATCCTAGCAAGGCCATCAACTTCGCGGTCGCCCATAGCGCCATCAAGCACACCATTCCCGGCGACTACAACCACGCTTCCGTCAAGGAAGTCGAATCCCTCATGGGCGGCAACGCCTCCGGCAGGGTCCAAAGATAACCTCCAACTCGTCCTTTCTTTTCTTTCATGCCACCCCTACTAGCCATGGGGGTGGCGCTTTTTATATGGAAAAAGAAATCGCCCCGATTTGAGGCGATTTCAAATATTTGGTTAGGGAATTGCAGGGTTTTAGTCGATGACGATATTTTTGCCGACCAAGCCAACATAGGCCCCGTTTTTCGCTTCCTTGGATTCAGGGTGGGCAAGAAGCCACTTATTGGTGGCCCATAGCTCCTTCTCCCCTTCAAGGCGAAGCGAGTTGACATTAGTGCCTCTAGGTAAGACAACCAAGACACGGAAGCCCGCGCCATGTTCCCCGATTGGGGCGTAATGCATGGAAGTGGCGAAGACCTCGACCGCGACCCCCGCTGGAACGCGGAAGGCCTTGGTTTTGGCGGTGTCGAATTTGCCGTTTTCGATTTCGCCGCGCCTTCCTAACAGCAAGACGAATTCCTCGTTTGCAAGGTTGATCTCGGAGTCGCGGTGATATTCAAGGCAGTTGAGTTTGTTGTTATGGCCATTGCAATATCCTAGCTGGACTGGCATATCGCCATAGACGTTTTTGGAAAAATATTCAAAGCTTGGGGTGGCCTCAAGGTCTTTGTCGCTAGGGCAATAGACCGTTCCGACTTCTGGGCAGGGTTTGCTGGAGAGGACCTTCAATAGTTCCGTGTATTCCCCAGGGACAATCGCCCCGTATTCTTTGAATTCCTCGCTATAAACGGAAAGGATTTCCATTAGAAGGGGTTCTCCTCGGGATAGGGAAGTCCGGCGGGCTGGTTGTAGCCGACTTTTTCGGCGCCAAGGTACTTAAAGACCTCGAACAAAGCCTTGCCATGGTGGCCAAAGGCGACCGCGCCATGGTGGGGGAAGCCGTTTTCGATGAGGAAATAGCGGTAGAATCTGCCCATTTCCTTGATGCCGAATACACCGATTGAGCCAAAGCTATGGGTAGCAACAGGCAATACCTCGCCTTCTGCGACATAGGCAAGGAGGTGGTTATCCGCGGTGCTTTGCAATCTATAGAAGGTGATGTCGCCTGGGACGATGTCGCCTTCAAGGGTACCGTTAGTGACTTCGACGGGCAAGCTCCTTGCCATGATCTTTTGGTATTTCATGGTGGGTTTGCAGATGAGCTTGGAGCAGGTGTTGCCGCAATGGAAACCCATAAAGGTATCGTCTAGCTTATAGTCGTACTTCTTCTCGATGTCCTCTTTATAGAGGTCCTTGGGTACGGTGTTATTGATGTCTAGCAGCGTGCAGGCGTCGCCGGAGATGCAGGTGCCGATATATTCGCTTAGGCAGCCATAGATATCGACTTCGCAGCTGACGGGGATGCCGCGTCCGGTAAGCCTAGAGTTAACGTAGCAGGGGACGAATCCGAACATCGTCTGGAACGCGGGCCAGCATTTGCCGGCGATCGCGACGTATTTCCTATAGCCCCTATGGCCCTCGATCCAATCGAGGAGGGTGAGCTCATATTGGGCTAACTTAGGCA
>JAILEX010000050.1 GCA_024687185.1 Bacilli bacterium
CAATAGCCTTCTTTTTTCCATTGTTGGTAATCCTCCATATTTGTATGTGTATTATGAATCGGCTGGGGTCAGTATATATGAAATATATGTTATGGCAAGACAATAATCGCCAAAAGTTTCCGCTATCCCGCGAGTGAAAAAGGTTTTTTCGCCTGCTATCATCGCTTTAGTTTCGATTGGGGCGAGAAAACGCAGTGTTTATTGCCTTTGCCAGGTTTATGATCTTCGTCGCTTATCTAAAGGCGTAAGGGACGAATGGATAAAGAAAGGCGTAAGGAACTTGCTTACGCCTATAGACTTATCAAAGGGTTTGTTTAGGCATCCTGAGGAGTGCTATTGATAAGAGCGACGTATTCCCCAAACACTTTGTTTATGACGTCTTCGTCGACGATGACGTCATAACGTTCGTCCCCGTCTTCTAGGGAAGTGATCTCAAGGCAGATGGCCTCGTTTTCCTTCATCCCTTCCAATAAGGGGATGGGCTGGGCCAAGACGAAGTGCCTATCGTCCAAAGATAGACGATAGATCTCCTTGAAGCGGATGACCGCCCCATCGCTTCTTTCTAGTAGGAGCAATCCATCGATGTCCTCGTCTTCCTCCTCCTCTTCTTCCCCAAGGTCTATTTCCTTCTCTTCTTCTAGCATAATGTCTCTTTCTTTCGTTTTCGTATTTTTTCCTAAAGGGAATCGTACCATGAAATAGGGGGCGAAAAAATGGAATTCACTTTTTTCTAGTAACAAAAATCCCCTCGATGAGGAGGGGAGAGGAAGCCAAAGCGAATTGGTGAATCAGCAAGACCAGTTGACCACTAGGGATGTAAGGGAGAAATCGTTTCCGCCTTCATCGGGATGGTATTCGATTTCCAAAGTCCTCGCAGTCTTTCCCGAAGTGTTGGATACCTCAACCCCGGTTTTGATTGTCTGCAGGTCGCCCGATTGGATATCTAGGTCATCTTCGTCATATAAGGTGTATTCAAGGCTGTCTAGCACATCGCCAGAGCATACGAAGTTCGCGGTGAAGGAGGTGATTCCATTGAGCCCGACCCTGATGACGGCTCCATTGTCTTCGGGAACGTTTTCGCAATAGACGAAGTCGCCTGAGGTACCGACGTACCAAGAGAAAGAGGCGTCTAGGATAGCGTAGTTCACGCTGAAGTCGATCTGCGATCTTTCCGCGGTCTCCGCGACGTAATAATAGGTCTTAAACGTCGTCGGATTCGTGCTTTGGTATGTTACGGACGAATCGAAGGTGAAGCTTTTCGACGATCCGCTTGCATCGACGAGGTTATCATAGGATAGGCTATGGCCATTCCCCATTAAGGCGGCTCCGGCAATAGCGCTGATCCCTAAGGCGCCCATAAGGGCAATCAAGACAATTCTTTTTCTCATAGTTTATAAACTCTACTTTAAAACCTCATGAATTTTATAACCCACGTTTTTATGTGCAATATAAAAGCCCTTACATCCTGTAAGCGTATTACGAAATGGGGGAAAGCGGCTTATGAAAGTATGTTTTCCTTTCATGGCTAGGATAATGGCGGTGTGCCCATATGGATTTATCGCCAACAAAAGAAAAGCCATCCTTATTGAGGGGATGGCCGAAATGGAGGCGAAGGGAAGAAGAGGGGATTAGGCGATGGTCTTAAGGAACTGGTCAAGCCTAGCGAAGTCAGCTTCGTTAGGCCTACCCTTATTGATGAAGATCCAGCTTGCGACGGTGTGGAATTCCTTCTCGCTCATCTTGATGCCTAGCTCGTCAGCGACCTTGGCCACGCTTTTTACGGTGCTAGAACCGGAGGCGGAGGAGTTGATGTTAACGATTTCGCCGATATTGTCCTTATTGGCTTTAAGGAAGTCTTTGACCTCCTTATCGATATCGAAGGCGTACATGGCGTTGATTAGAAGTAGTCTATCTACCTTTTCTAGTAGGGGGTGGGTGATATCAAGGGCATCGATGCCTAGTTTCTCGGATACGAAGTCGGCGATCTTCTTGGTGTTGCCCTTTTTGGATTTGGTGTAGTAACGGATTGCGATATTCATATGTGTCCTCCTTAATAAATGGATACGGGTGAAATATAAGCGTAAGAAAGAAGCCGGTCAAATGATTTGCGCTATATTGGCAAACCTCCAAAACTGTAGATTTCTACACTTTTTGCGATTCTGAAATACCAAAAAAATGGATTATCTCGATTCTATCGAACCTTTTTAAAATCGCATTTTCTGTAGATTTCTACACTTTTTGCGATTATGGGTGTTTTTGACTATCGCTTTACGAGTCAAAAACCCTAGCCATATTGATATATCGGTTAACGGTGATATAATCGTTAACGGAGATAATGATGCAACTTAATGAATATCTAGAAAAAACCAATATGTCCGTCTACGCATTATCGAAAAGAAGTGGGGTTCCCTATTCCACGACTTTAAGCATATGTAGGGGCAAGGCCGATATAGAGGAATGCCGTTTATCCACCTTACGCGCTTTGGCTAAGGCGCTTGATGTGAGCTTACTCGATTTGATCAACGGCGATTTAAAACCCAAGACACATACCTTCATTAACGGCAAAATCGATTTGGATGTCTCTTCTCTTCCTTCTTCGCTTAGGACGTTCATCGCAGAACTAGAGGAATATGACCGTCAAGGCGATACCGTCTTCTTCGCCGCCGCGGACACCATGTTCCTTTTGGCGGATCGCCTATTAAAAGAGGGGTCCATAACAGAAGAAACATA
>JAILEX010000017.1 GCA_024687185.1 Bacilli bacterium
AACTTGATAGAAAGCTAAATTCCTCAGAATGCATTTTAGTCATGGGCCCAAAGGCTTGTGAGAAATCCACGATGTGTGCTAGATAGGCCTCTTCCATTACCCCGTTAGATACCGATTCTCCAATGGCGTTACCATAGTCTGACCCTCGCCTTATCCTAGAAGGAGAAAGACCACATCTAATCAAACTGTGCGGGAAGGCATCCGATTTAAACTACATCAAGGCAAAGCTTGACGGAGTATCCTTCGCTTCCTAAAAAAGAAAACTAGATGACCTATCCAAAGTGGTACTTTCTAGCCTCTATTAAGCTACCTTAAAGACGGGGTCTAGCGTCATCCTTATCACAATAAAAAAAGATTAAACAAAAGGAGCCAATGCAGCGAATGTATTGGCACCTTTTTTCCTAATTGGCTTTCTTTTTGGAAAGAAGGAGTTGCTCGTCGCTAGTAAGCTGCTCGAACTGGCTTTCGAACAGGGCGCAGTATTTGCCTTTCTTCGCTAGGAGTTCCTCATGGGTCCCTTCCTCAACGACGTAGCCTTTTTCTAGATACAGGATCCTATCGCTATGGATGATGGTCGATAGCCTATGGGCGATCGCGATGGAAGTCCTATTCCTCATCAACAGTTCCACGCCTTTTTGTAGGGCCGCCTCGGTCGCGGTATCCACACTGGATGTGGCTTCGTCTAGAATCAAGATCGCGGGATTTTTAAGCAAGGCCCTAGCAAAGGAGACAAGTTGCTTTTGCCCTTGGCTCATGCTGCCGCCACCGGCGGCGACCTTGGAGTCGTATTTATCTGGCAAAGACTCGATATATTCATCGATTCCCACCTTTTCGCAGGCTTCTTTCATCTCTTCTAACGTGGCGTCTTCTTTGCCATAGCGGAGGTTATCGGCGATCGTTCCAGGGAATAGATACGGCGTCTGTTGGACATAGCCGATTTGGCTATGGAGATAGGGCATGCCATATTCCCTATAGTCGATGTCATCAATTTTGATGAGGCCACCAGTAGGCTCATAGAACCTGCAAAGGAGATTGGCGATCGTGGTTTTGCCGCTACCCGTTTCCCCGACTATCGCTAGGCTTTGGCCTTTGGGGATACGAAGGGTAAGGGGGTGGATGACCTCAATGCCATTGCCATAATCGAAGCGGACGTCCTCGAAGTCGACCTTGCCCTCAAAGGGCTTATAGGCCTCCTTCTTGGGATTGAGGATATCGCCATATTTCTTTTTGATGTCCGGCCTATCCTCGATGTCGGGCTTGGCTTCTAGAAGCTGGTCTAACTTTTCCGCGCTTGCCTGCGCCGACATGATCTCGGTGAAATCCTCGGCAAGCCCCTGGATTGGCTGATAGATGGAGGAGACGTAGGTGATAAAAAGAATCGTGACCGCGGGGGTGATATAGAAGGCCTCGGGGAGATCTTGTTGCAAGGAAAGGAAGACGATTAAGGCCACCAAAGCGGTGGAGAGGAAGGAAATCGTCGGATTGAAGAAGGCGTTGACCTTAAAGGCACGCATAAGCTTATAGCGGTTTTCCTCGCTTATCTTCTCTTCTTCGCCCCTAGAATAGTTCTCTAGGGAAAGCGACTTGATGGTCTTTGCGCCTTCTATCGTCTCGGCGACATAGCCTACGTATTTGCTTCTAGCGTTCCTATTGGCCCTATGCCTAACCAATATCACCCTTTCGAATAAGGGGGTGATGAAGATGACCACGGGGAAACTCGCGATGATGATCAGGGCATAGACGTAATTGACCGAAAGCATCGTGATGATCGAGAAGATGATGCTGCCAGAGCTCCAGATGATGTTGTTGAGGCAATGGGATAAGGTATCCCCGATCGTGGAGGTATCCCCTTGTAGCCTTGCTATGATCCAACCAGAGGCGTTCTTATCGAAGTAGGAGAAGGACAATGTCTGGACCTTCCTAAACCCTTCGCGGCGGAGTTCGCTAACTATCTTCATCGAGAAGAGGTTGGTGTTATAGAAATTAAAGAAGATAAGCACGCTTCTAGCGATGATTAGCCCTACCATGATGAAGATATAGGCAAGGATATTGAGCTCAAAGCTAGAGCCGAAGAGGAAACCGATATGGAGTTTTACTTCCATAAAGGAAGAATAGCCCGCGCCAAAGATGGTCGAAGCCGCATCGATTGCCCCGGCGAAGAACAAAGGAAGCATGGTCGCGTCCACAAACGAGATGACTAGACCCGTCAAAAGGGAGATCCAAAGGTATTTCCAGGCCTTTTTAACCATGAGGAAAACCTTGACCCAAATGATGAAATTCAGCTTTTCGGGAAGCGCCTCTTCCTGGAATCCACTACCCCTAGGCATGGTTCTCCCCTTTCTCTATCAACGAGGAATTCGCGCCTTGGATATAGGCGAGTTCCTT
>JAILEX010000025.1 GCA_024687185.1 Bacilli bacterium
TATGCCGAGCTTGAAAGGGAATACCCCTACCAAAAGGAATACCTACAAGCCGCCAAGGAGATCCTAAGTTCCTTTTCTCCCTTAGTGGAGAAGCGTCCCGAATTAGAGAAGGAGAAGATACTTGAGAGGTTTGTCCGTCCCGATAGGATCATTCACTTCAGGGTGAGCTATATCGACGATAGGGGCGAGGTCCAGGTAAACGATGGCTACCGCGTCCAATTCAATAACGCGATCGGCCCCTATAAGGGCGGCCTTCGCTTCCATTCTAGCGTCAATGAGAGCATCCTTAAATTCCTAGGGTTGGAGCAGATTCTCAAAAACTCGCTCACCGGCCTTCCTTTGGGCGGAGGCAAGGGCGGGAGCAACTTCGACCCGCATGGCAAAAGCGACCGCGAGGTCATGGCGTTTTGTCAGGCCTTCATGACCGAACTTAGCAAATATATCGGCGAATTCACCGACGTCCCCGCCGGGGATATCGGGGTAGGCGGCAGGGAAATCGGCTACCTATATGGCCAATACCGCAGGATCAAAGACCGCAATGACGGCGTCTTAACCGGCAAAGGGCTTACCTATGGCGGTTCCTTGGGAAGAAAGGAAGCGACCGGATATGGCTTGCTTTTCTTTGCTAGGAAAGCGCTGGAAGTGATGCGCGACACCGACTTCGTAGGCAAGACGGTCGTGGTGTCGGGAAGCGGCAACGTCGCGATCTATGCGGCGGAGAAGGCCACCGAATTCGGCGGCAAAGTCGTCGCGATGAGCGATTCCTCTGGCTATGTCTATGACGAAAACGGCATCGATTTGGCCCTAATCAAGGAAATCAAGGAAGTTAAGCGCGCCAGGATAAAGGAATACCTATCCTCTTATCCTAGCGCAAAATACGTAGAAGGAAGCAAGGGCATCTGGTCGATTAAATGCGACGTGGCCTTACCCTGCGCCACCCAAAACGAACTCGATGGCGAGGCCGCGAAGAAGCTTCTCGATAACGGCGTCATCGGGGTATTCGAAGGGGCCAATATGCCCTGCACCCCCGAAGCCCAGGAACTATTCATCGAAAAGGGCATCGTCTATTCCCCGGGCAAGGCGAGCAATGCCGGAGGCGTGGCCACCTCGGGATTGGAGATGAGCCAAAACTCCGAAAGGCTAAGCTGGAGCAAGGAAGAGGTCTTCGCAAAGCTTCAGGGCATCATGGAGAACATCTTCGACATGTGCTATAAGACTAGCTGCGAATATGGCGAGAAGGGCAACCTCCTTTTCGGGGCCAACCTCGCGGGATTCGTCAAAGTCGCAGACGCCATGCTCGCCCAGGGTATCGTCTGATACTAGGCGAAAACCCCTAACAAATTAAATTCGGATAGGCATTTCCGTTAAGGGGATGCCTATTTTGATGTTAGACTATGCCTATGAACGAAAACCGCGTCTACGCCGCCATAGACCTCAAATCCTTCTACGCCTCCGTTGAGGCGGTTTCGCGTAACCTAGACCCTTTGAAAAAGTGCCTTGTCGTCGCCGATTCCTCGAGGACGGAGAAGACGATTTGCCTCGCGGTCTCCCCGCCTTTAAAATCCTTTGGGATCCCTGGTAGGCCCAGGCTATTCGAGGTCAACCAAAAGGTGAGGGAAATCAACCGCCAAAGGGCATTCGCCTATGGAGGGAAGCTAAGAGGCTATACCGATGACATCGATGGGCTAAAAGCCGACCCAGGGCTTGGTCTATCCTTTATCGTCGCCACCCCCAGGATGAAGGAATACATGAGGGTATCCTCCCTCATCTATAAGACCTATACCGAATTCATCTCCCCCGAAGATATCCACGTCTATTCCATCGATGAGGTCTTTATTGACCTCACCCCCTATCTAAACGTCTATAACGCCTCCCCACATGAGCTTGTGAAGCGCCTTATCAAGGCCGTCTATAGCAAGACCAAGATCACCGCGACCGCGGGCATAGGGACCAATTTGTATCTCGCCAAAATCGCCATGGACATCATGGCCAAGCACGAAGAAGCCGACGAAGATGGCGTCAGGATCGCCTATCTAGACGAGAAAAGCTACCGCGAATCCCTATGGGACCATAAGCCGCTTCGCGATTTTTGGCGCGTTGGCCAAGGATATGTTAGACGCCTTGCCAAACTCAATTGCTTCACTATGGGCGATATCGCCAAGCTCTCTTTGGAAAACGAGGACATCCTCTATGGTGAATTCGGGGTAAACGCCGAGCTTCTTATCGACCACGCCTGGGGCAAGGAGCCCTGCATGATGAAGGACATCAAGGCCTTTAGGCCATCGTCCAACTCGATTTCTAGCGGCCAGGTCCTCTCTTCACCCTATCCCCCAAAGTTAGCGAAGCTAATCGTCAAGGAGATGACGGAGTCGCTTTGCCTAGACCTCGTGGAGAAGAAATTATATTGCTCTAGCTTTGGCATCAACCTCAATTACGAATCGGTCGACCCTGAAAGTTACGAAGGGGAACTAGACTATAACCGATATGGCAAATTGGTGCCGAAATCGACGCATGGGTTAACTCGTTTCCCCTCCCCCACCCATTCTAGGAGCATCCTAATGGAGGAGGCGAACAGGATATTCGACCGCATCATTAACCTTAACGCCGAGGTTAGGGGCGTATATGTCGTCGCGGGCGAACTAGTCGACGAGGCTAGGAAGAAGGACATGGCCCCAGGCTATAAGCAGCTTTCTCTTTTCGATCTAGACGAGGATAAGGAAGATAGCCAAAGCGAGGAAAAGGAGGAGCTTCTTCAAAACGCGATCCTTTCGGTGCAGAAAAAATATGGCAAAAATAGCGTACTGAAAGGCAATGACTTCCTTGAAGGGGGCACAAAAAGAGAAAGGAACGACCAAGTGGGAGGCCATAAGGGATGAGAAGGGAAAAATACGAGGCGATGTATGATATGGAAGCCCACGAGTCGCTTACCCATAAGAAGATGCCCATGGCCGACCGCGCGGCCCAGTTTTCGCCCTTTGCCGCGCTAGTTGGCTATGACGAGGTGCTATCGGAAACGATAAGGCAGACCGAGGAAAGGCGCCTAGCGACCTCCGATAAGGCCGAGGAGATAGAAAGGAAGCTCCTCGTTTTGGAAAAAGAAGTCAAATCCTCGCCCCTAATCAAGGTCACCTATTTTGCAAGGGATGAGAAAAAAGAAGGGGGGCATTACCTCGTTTTCGAGGGAAACCTCATCAAAATCGACCCCTATATGAAGACCCTTGTCTTCTCTTCTTCCTTCCGTTTGCCGATTTCGGACATCCTCGAGTTAGAAGGCGATATCTTCCTCCAATACTAGCTTTTCCCCCTTTGCTACAATCATTTTGATTGTGCAAAAGAATAGATGCGTTAAACTAATGCTTGTCGAAAATTGTTTTAAGGCAATGGAAAGGACAAATGAATATGTATAACAAAGACGCCTGGGCCAAATACCCAGATCCAAAGGAAGTCATGGAATTCGCCGAAGGGTATAAGGAATTCCTAAGCTTCTGCAAAACCGAACGCGAATGCGTCAAACTCGGCGTCAAGCTAGCCGAGGCCAAAGGTTTCAAGCCCCTATCTAGCTTCGTAAGGCTACGTCCCGGCGACAAGGTCTACGCGGTCAATAAGAACAAAAACCTCGCCACCTTCATCGTTGGCAAAAAGGAAATCAAGGAAGGACTCCGCGTCCTTGGCGCCCATATCGATTCGCCTAGGATGGACCTAAAGCCTAGCCCCCTATACGAAAGAGGCGGCTTCGCCTTATTGGACACCCATTATTATGGTGGCATCAAGAAGTACCAGTGGGTCACCATCCCCCTCGCCCTATATGGCGTTGTCTGCAAAAAAGACGGCACCAAGGCCGAGGTCAAGATCGGTGAGGATCCTAAGGACCCGATCCTTGGCATCTCCGACTTGTTGATCCATCTTTCCGCCGACCAGATGCAGAAAAACGCAGCCCATGTCATCGAAGGCGAAGACCTTGATTTGACCGTTGGCTCCATCCCCTTAAAAGGCGAAGAGAAAGAACCCATCAAGAAGGCGATCCTTGGGATTTTGAAGGAAAAATACGGTATGGAGGAAGAGGATTTCCTCTCCGCCGAATTCGAAGTCGTCCCCGCCGGCAAAGCCCGTGACTATGGCCTAGACAGGTCGATGGTCGCCGGATATGGCCATGACGATAGAAGCTGCGCCTATACTTCCCTAGTGGCCGTCCTTGATAGCGGCGTAGAGGAATTCACCTCCTGCGCGGTCTTAGTCGATAAAGAGGAAGTCGGCAGCATCGGCGCGACCGGCGCCCACTCCAGGTGGTTTGAAAACGTCATCGCCGAGATGATCGCCAAGCAAGGACCCTATAGCGATTTGGATCTTCGCCGCGCCTTAGAAGGCACCAAGATGCTCTCTAGCGACGTCTCCGCGGGCTATGATCCCCTATACGCCTATGTAAACGACGACAAAAACGCGGCCTATCTAGGCAAAGGCATCTGCTTCAACAAATACACGGGAAGCCGTGGCAAAAGCGGCTGCAACGACGCGATGCCCGAATATGTCGCCGAAATCCGCAAGGCCCTAGACGAAGCCGATATCAATTACCAGTTCTCCGAACTTGGCAAAGTCGACCAGGGTGGCGGCGGAACGATCGCCTATATCCTTGGCAACCTCAACATGAACGTCATCGACGCCGGCATCCCCGTCCTTAACATGCATAGCCCCATGGAGATCGTCTCCAAAGTCGACCTCTATGAAGCCTATAAAGCCTATAAGGCCTTCGTCAAAATCGCCTAATTGGGTTAACCAATAAAAAACCTGGAACTCGAGTTGGGTCCCAGGTTTTTCGTATTGGATTATCGATGGGTTTTAGGAATTGAGGACGATGTCGTTTTCCGCGGTGACTTCGACGGGTTCGCTTTCGCCTTCCGCGTGGCGCTTTTCGATTTCCTCGACGATCTTAAGATGCTTTTCCTCGCTGATCTTGTAGTTAAGCATGATGATGACGAAGACCGTGACGAAGCAAGCGACTAGGATGATGACGATCCACAAACCGATGATGCGGAGGTTCTCGGGGGCGACGGTATCCATCGCGGCTTTGATCTGCTGGTCGAATTGCTCGGCGGTGATGCTCTTGCTGGAGAGGTTCTGCTCGGCGGTGGAGATGGCCGTGACCGTCGACATGACGCCGGCGGTTAGGAAGACCAAGAACTGGATGCCACGTAGCAAAGCGCTGCCTAGTTTGACGGTAAGGGGCCTCCAAGCGGAGATAAGGGATTCCCTTCTGTCGCCAAAGCGATATTCGTTATAGTCGATGGAGTCCTGGAACATGACGAGGATGACCATGTAGATGGTGCCCGCGCCGAAGAAGAAGAGGAAGGGGAAGAGGTAGTTGCACCACATCATGCCGCCCAATGCCCAGCCAAAGTCCATGCCCTCGGTCGGGACATAGGTGTTGGCGGATAGGCTAAGCGGGGTATCCCCAAACATCGGGAAGCAGGTTAGGAAGAAGCCTAAGGCGCCGACGAGGCAGATGATCGTGCCGATGATAAGGATCTTCTTCTTGGGCATCTTCTTGGCCAAGACCGGATATAGGGCCTGCGAGCCAATCATGGCGGCCACATAGAAGACCGAGATGAGGGTGACGACGAAGCCGCCTTGGCTGCCGCCATAACCAACGGATAGATAGTAGTAGTTTAAGCCGATGCCACCGGTGATGACGCCATTGGCAAGGTAATAGAGGAACATGCAGATGACGATGATGCGTAGCTGCGGGTTCTTGACGACGACTTTGAATAGGTCGACGAGGCTGGATTTTTCGCTGGCCTCCTCAACGGCTTCGTCCCTTGCCCTTTCTTGGCA
>JAILEX010000028.1 GCA_024687185.1 Bacilli bacterium
AAATACGTTTCTTTAGAAAACATCATCAACAAGAATAAAGGCATGTATTATCAAAAGCTTTATGAATCTTCTTCTGGCTGGATGGAGAATCATAATTCTTATTGGCCATTTATTGAAAATTTCTTAATGACATTATCATCCGCTTATAATGAGTTAGCGAGACGTTACGAAATCATTAAAGATAAGAAGTTATCAAAAGCCCAAAGAGTGGAAGAAACAATTAAA
The DNA here is from genome assembly GCA_024687185.1 of Bacilli bacterium. GTDB lineage: Bacteria > Bacillota_I > Bacilli_A > RFN20 > CAG-826 > Alloenteromonas. The sequence goes on from JAILEX010000028.1 coordinate 226, forward strand.
ACCACTTTGGGGAAGATAACTAAAGAAGAAATCCACGAAATATGGCCCGATATCTCAATCAATACAATCGAACTTGAATTAGCAAAATTGTTAAAAGAAGGGTTGATTGAAAAGGTTGGAAACACTAATGGCGCAGCCTATTTCTGGAAAGGAAAATAAAGAATTGGTTAAAGCTTTTATTTAAAGCATATCCTATCTTTTCTTTTTTAAACTGGTTAAGATGGTTTAACCCTCGTGTCTGTCCAGTTTTTATAAGGGGTTTAAAGAGTAACCCTATATGACTCTCAACCAGGTGGCCTAGAAATAGTAAATCTTCAAAAAAGTAAGAAAAAACACGTATTTTTGCGTACGTGTCTTGACAATCGAAGATGGCGGAGGAAAAGGGATTCGAACCCTTGCTCCCGGTTAAGAGACTATGAGCTTTCCAAGCCCACCCCTTCGACCACTTGGGTATTCCTCCGTCGACGCGCTATTTTCGCGCAAGAGAGATTATATAGATTTGGCCATCGGTGTCAAATGGTTTCTCGTTTGCGCGATGTGCGCAACGGGCGCCCATAGGCTATGGACTTACTCCCCAACTCAAACTAAACTTCTTTCGTTAGGAATCTTCTATGAAGGAAATATCGGTCACAAGTCAAAACGCCGGGCAGAGGGCGGAGAAATTCGTCCGCAAATACCTCCCCGAGGCGCCTTTGGGCTTTATCTACAAGGCATTTAGGAAAAAAGACGTCAAGGTCAACGGGAAATGGGTCAAGAAGGACCATATCCTGGAAGAGGGCGACGTCGTCAGGATCTATGTCACCGATCAGCAGCTTGAGGACTTCCGCAAACCCCGTCCCGTCGAGAAGAAGGAGTTCCCTTATGAAATCGCCTATGAGGACGAATCGGTTTTGATCGTCAATAAGCCCCAGGGGATTTTGGTATACGGGGACAAGACTGGGGTAAGGGAAACCCTTGGAAACGCCGTCTTGGATTACCTTTACCTAAAAGGGGAATATGATCCCAATGACTCTAGCTTCACCCCCTCCCCCGCCCATAGGCTCGACCGCAATACCTCGGGGCTTATCATATATGGCAAAACCGATGCCGCGCTAAAGCAGCTCACCGACCTATTCAAGGAAAGGGACAACATCGATAAAAGATACCTCGCTTTGGTGCTAGGGAATATCAAGGAGGATAGGGGCGAGATCAAAAAGCCCCTGAAGAAGGATTCCTTTTCGGGCAGGGTATCGGTCTGTCCAATCGAAGAAGGCGGGAAAAGCGCGCTTACTAGGTATGTCGTTAGGAAAAGATATGGTGAATATACCTTATTGGAGGCGGAACTGGTCACGGGTAGGACCCATCAGATCAGGGTCCACTTCGCCTCGATCGGCCATCCCCTTGTGGGAGATGAGAAATATGGCGATTTCGCCTGCAATAGGAAGGTAAAATCCCTTACGGGGATGGAAAACCAGTTCCTCCACGCCTATTCGATGGGCTTCGGTCCCCTAGATGGGGCTTTGGCGAAGCTTTCCAACAAAACCATTTCTGCAATGATGCCCGCATCCCTTGCAATGGCGATTGAAAAATTGGCTGGTAAAATGGACAATTAGAATAACCAATCCGCGAAACATATTTGTTTCGCCCAAAAATACTTAGATAAGGGGTAATACAATGGATTACAAAAAGAACGTTGAAATCTGGTTGGCTTCTAGCAAGGTCAACGAGGAGGAAAAGGCCGAGATCCGCGCGATGGACGATGCCGCTCTCCAAGATGCCTTTGGCCGCAACGCCGAATTCGGCACCGGTGGCATGAGGGCCAAGATGGGTCCCGGCACCAATAGGCTGAACCGCTTTACCCTTGGCAAAGCCAACTACGCCTTTGCGAGGTTTTTGCTAAATAGCGTGGAAAACTGCAGGGAAAAGGGCGTCGTCATCTCCCATGACAACCGTTTCCACCACGACGAATTCAAGAAGCTCTGCGCCGATATCTTCAATAGGCTAGGCATCAAGGCATATGTCTTCGACGCGCTACGCCCGACCCCCGAACTATCCTATGCGGTCAGAAAACTAGGCGCGGCCGGCGGCGTGATGATCACCGCGAGCCATAACCCCAAGGAATATAACGGCTATAAGGTCTATGACGACACCGGTTGCCAAATCGTCCCCGACGCAATCGCCCCGATGCTAGAGGACCTCGCCAAGCTTCCGGATCCCATTAGCCTAGAGATGGACGAATACCCCACCAAAGGCGAAACCATCGTCATCGGCAAGGAAATCGACGATCCCTACGTCGAACTCGTCAAAGGCTGCCAAATGAACCCCGATTTGGACAAGAAGGGTTTCAAGGTCGTCTATACCCCGAACCACGGCGCTTCCTACGAGACCGCGATCCGCGTCTTCCAGGAAGTCGGATACGAAATCATCCCCGTCGTCGAACAGTGCAACCACGACCCCGCATTCGGCGGAACCAAATCCCCGAACCCCGAAGTCGCGGCGAGCTGGGAACGCCCCATCGAATACATGAGGAAATATGGCGCCGACCTAGCCGTCATGACCGACCCCGACGGCGATAGGTGCGGACTGGCCTACGTCTCCTCCAAAGGGGAGATCGAAAGGCTCACCGGCAACGAATCCGGCGCATTGCTCATCGATTACCTCTTCTCCGAAAGGATCAAGAAGGGCACGATGCCGAAGCGTGCGGTCATGTATGATACCATCGTCACCTCGAGCCTAGGCGAAGACGTCGCCAGAAGCTATGGCGTCGAGGTCGAAAGCTTCCTCACCGGCTTCAAGTTCATCGGCGAAAGGATTGCCCACTACGAAAAGCTTGGCGAAGGACCCACCTTCGTCTTCGGATATGAGGAATCCTATGGCTGCCTCATCGAACCCTTCGCCAGGGACAAAGACGGTATCCAGGCCATCTTGCTCTATACCGAAATGGCTCTCTTCTATAAGAGGAAGGGCATGGCCTTAGACGAAGCGTTAGAAGCGCTTCAGGCAAAGCACGGCTACCATTACACCACCCTATTCGACACCTACTTCGAAGGCGCCCAGGGCGTTGACATCATGAACAACCTAATGGCCAGCTTACGCGAGAATCCGCCCAAGAAGATCGCCGACATCGATGTCGTCGAGGTCCGCGACTACCTAAAGGATGAAATCAGCTTCGCCGACGGCAGCAAGAAAGCCATCGAGGGCCTACCTCCCTCCAACGTCTTGAAGTTCGTCTTGAAGGATGGTTCCACCTATGCCGTACGTCCCTCTGGAACCGAGCCCAAGGTCAAGTTCTACGTCGAGACCAAAGGCGATAGGAAAGAGGGCCTAAAGGAAAAGGCCGCGAAGATGAACGCCGACTTCCGCGCCCAGGCCAAGATTGCCTAAAAACATTAGATAATACCGATACTTATCCCCGGTTTCTCGCTTTGAGTGGCCGGGGATTTTCAATAAGGTTATTTTATGCTGCTACCTATAAAACGCGCGCAATTCGCATATAGCGCCTACGTATGCGAAGGGCTATAATTTTCTAGATATGGTTACCCTTTACACTTCTCCGAGTTGTAATTCCTGCCGTAAGGCCAAAAAATGGTTTGACGACCATAAGATTCCCTATGTCATCAAATCGATCTTTTCTAGCGACCTAAAGGCAGAGGACATCATGGAGATTTTGAAGAAAAGCGAGAATGGCAGCGAGGACATCATCTCCTCCCGTTCCAAGATCGTCATGGAGAATGATATCGACTTCGACGAGATGACGATATCCGAGCTCATTTCCTTTATCCTGAAGAACCCTTCGGTCTTAAAAAGACCGCTCATCGTGGATGACCGTCGACTTCAGGTGGGCTATAATGAGGACGAGATAAGGTCGTTCATCCCCGAGGCGCAGCGCTATGCCTGGCTAGGCTGCAACCATAGGGAATGCGAACACTTTGACGATTGCCCAAGCCATAGCTGCGCGGATGAGAACTAAGGAGAAAGAGAATATGGAAAAAAGAAGAGTCTACGGAAATGGATTCGGCCAGTTTTTATTGTTCCTAGCCGTATTGATCGGCTTGGTGGGAAATGGCTATTTCACCTATCTCGCCCTTAATTCTTTTGGCTTTGACAAATTCGCCGAAATCTTCGCGAATACGCAGACCATGCTATCGTTTTTGCTCATCGCGATCCCCACGGCGCTATTATTGGCCTCCTTCATTTTGATCATCGTCGGTGCCGCTGGAAGAAAGCGTGGCGCGAGTTTGGCGGGCATTATCTTCATGGTGCTTTCCATCGTCGCCCAAGGCGCGGGGTATGTTGCCTTGATCGCTGATTTCTCCGCCGGTATATCCTTCGAAGCCGGCGTCCCCTTAGGCAAATCGCTATCCCTATTCGCCCATTTTGGCATGTTGGGATTAGCCTTCTTTGGCTTCCTTGGCTCCGTCTGGGTCATGGACAAGAAAAGGGGTGGCGCCGTCATATTCGGCATCCTTGCCCTTATCTGCGGGCTTGCCGCGGCAGGACTAGGGGCTTACGTCTTATTGGCCAATAGTTATAGCGAGCCCTTTGTCCTCTATAGCTATTTCAGTTCCTCCTCTTTATCCTTATTGGATAAGATCTTCATCGCCGGCAGATTCGTCTATGTTGGCCTATATGCCTTAGCGATGTTCGCGTTTGCCTTCTTCCGCAAGAGCGTCGCCGTCAAGGAGAAGAAAGAAGAACCCGCGAAGGAAGAAAAGAAGGTCGAAGAGAAGAAAAAGAAAGACAAGAAGGACGACAAGAAAGACGATGACGACCATAATGATGACGATAATGGCGGAACCCCATCCCCGGACGTCAAGGTCATCAACGATCCCTTCAACGACCGCATCATCATCGAAATCCGCTAAATGATTTAAACCAATATTTGCCCGCTTCGGCGGGCTTTTTTGATTATAAAAAAGACCCTACGAGATTTCTCATAGGGCCGATAATAATTGCTCTAAGCTATCCTAGCGCCTTCATCGCGCGCCCGGTTTTGGAGAGGTGGTTGAATTCTAGGGGGATGTTATTTTCCTCGAAGAGTTCCTTCATGATGGCTTCCGCGCCGACTAGGGAGTTATATTCGAATTCGACCTCGTAATCGACGACGTCCAGATAGGCGTTTCTATCCAGAGAAAGGACGCCGCCTTTATATTCGACGTCGGTCCTATCGGTTGTTAATGAGATGAGGATCCTAAGTTCGTCGACATTGAACCCTAGCATCGTAAGGAAGCGCGAGGTATCGCCTTTTGGGAAGATGCCCTTATCCCTGAAGTCCTCGAATTTGGCGGCGGAGATGAAGCAGTTCTTCTCAAGAAGCCCTTCGGAAAGGGGCGTCTTGCAGGTTAGCTCGTACTGACCGTTTTTCTCCCTTACCCTTAAGGCAATGCCGTTTTTGGCAAGGATATGGTCGTTGGAGTCGATATAGTAATTGGTTTGGGTATGGCGAGGATAGGCGGCGAAAAGCTTGATGAGCTTCTTATAGTCTTCCCGGCTTACCAGCGCCTTGGCTTCGATTTCGATTGCATTGGCCATAATATTTCCTCCGCTTGTGTTATTATAATCCGCGGAAAGGCTCAGGGCTACATCTATGGTATACGCAGACGCAAATGACTTCCTCGCGCAAAACGCGTGGTGGATGGCGCTAATTGCCGCGGGACTCATCGTCATCGCGATCCTTGCCATCTTCCTAAGCGGGCTTGTCAAAAGGAAGGGCGGCAAAGAGAAAAAGAAGAAGATCGACTATAAGGATAAAGAAGCCGTCAAATCCTCTTATTTTGAGGCACTTGGCGGCGAAGGTAACATCATCGAAAAGGAAATCGTTGGAAGCAGGATCAAGCTTCGCCTCAACGATTATTCGCTTCTAGACAAAGAGAAAATAAAAGAAGCCGGCGTGGACGGCTTCATTCAGATGAGCGACAAGCTCTACCTCGTCGTCAAAGACGATGCGAACAAGGTCTATAAGATCCTATTCGGCGAATAGCCTATAGGATGTGTTCCCTTATATCCTCCGTGGGTAGGCCCATGACGTTGTCATAGCTGCCCACGATTTTCTTTATAAGCGGGAAGTCGTCCTGTATGCCATAGCTGCCAGCCTTGTCGAAGGGCTTGAACCTAGTGACGTAGTCGATGATCTGTTCTTCGCTAAGCTCGTTGAAATAGACTTCGGTCGCGACGCTTCTAGAGATTTCCTTTCCCTTTCCGATATAGGTATAGCCAGAAAGGACAATCTGCCTTTTCCCAGACTGCTTTTTGAGCATTTCAATGGCGTTTTGCACGGATTTTGGCTTTCCTAGGACCTCTTTATCGAGGATGACTACGGTGTCGCAGGCAAGGATTTCGTCGTTAGGATAAAACCTAGAGACGGCGTAGGCCTTCTCTTTGCTAAGCTCCTTAGGCAGGTCTTTGGGGTCGAGGGGATGGTGGCTCTCATCGATATCGGGGACGATGATGGTGAATTCGTCCACGACCTTATGGAGGAGCTCTTTCCTCCTAGGGGAGCCCGAGGCGAGGATGAACATCGTTTACCTGGCTTCCAAGATAATGGGAAGGATGATTGGATGGCGGCCGGTCTTCCTTTCGATATAGGCCGCGATCTCCTTTTTGACGGCGTGCTTCATCTCGGCGATGCCGGCGCGGTTAGACAATAGCTTTGCATAGGCGTCATTGGCCCTCATCTGGCTATGCCTTACGACATGGGTGTCCTCCGCGGCGGAGAAGCCCCTTGCATAGACTATGGGGGGAACGACCATCTTGCTCTTTCTGGGATCGATGGTGACCAAAATGGTGACGATGCCATCGCTTTTCATGTTGCCTCTTTCCAAGATAGTGGCGTTGGAGATGCCATCGAGATCGCCGCCATCGAGATAGACGTCTTCGGCGGGGACTCTGCCTCCACGGGTGATCTGATGGTTGGAAAGAAGTAGCACGTCGCCATTTTCGCATAGGAAGACGTGGTCTTTGGCCATGCCAAGTTGGACCGCGATCTCGCCATGGAGTTTCAACATGCGGTATTCGCCATGGACGGGCATGAAGAATTTGGGCTGGACGATACGCTGAATCAAACGGAGTTCCTGGCGGCAGGGATGGCCGGAGGAGTGGAGGGAGAAGGCGAGGGAATTTTGCTTGACGTCCGCGCCCATTTTGACAAGGCGGTTGACCAATCTATCGACCAACGCACCGTTTCCTGGAATCGGGTTGGAGGAGAAGATGACGGTGTCGCCAGGATAGATTTGGGTGTTTTTGTTATCGCCGCTAACGATGCGGGAAAGGGCGGCCATGGGTTCGCCTTGGCTGCCGGTGCAGACGATGCAGGTCTCGATGAGGCGATGGTTCTTTAGCATCGTTTCGTCGATGATCTCGCTATCGGGTATTTTGATATAGCCATAGTCCCTGGCGATGCCGATGACGTTTTTCATGGATCTGCCGAGGATGCAGATCTTCCTTTTGTGGCTTAGCGCCACTTCGACGACCTGCTGGATACGGTTGATGTTGCTGGAGAATGTTGAGACGATGATTCGTCCGGGGGCCTTGTCGAATATCTCCTCTACGCCAGCCCTAACGGCGGTCTCGCTAGGCGTATAGCCTTCTAGTTCCGCGTTGGTGGAGTCGCACATGAGCAAATCGACGCCTTCGCTGCCGAATCTTGCGAGTTTATCCAGTTCGAAGTTGGGGCCGACGGGGGTGAGGTCGATTTTGAAGTCGCCAGATTCGATGATCCTGCCTTCCTTGGTGTCGATGCAAACGCCGAAGGCGTCGGGGATCGAGTGGGTGACGCGGAAGAAGGAGACGACGAACTCGTCTTCGATGTGGATGATGGAATTCTCGTCGTATTCGACGATTTTGACGTTTTCCCTGATGCGGGCGTCCTCTAGCTTATGCTTGATTAGCGCGGCTGCGAGGCGAGGCGCGTAGATGACGGGGATATATAGGGTGCGGATGAGGAAGGGGATGCCACCAATATGGTCTTCGTGGCCATGGGTGATGAATAGCGCCTTCACTTTGCTGCGGTTGTTCTTCAAATAGGTGTAGTCGGGGATGACATAGTTGACCCCAGGGAGGTTGGCCTGGGGGAATTTGACGCCGGCATCGACCATGATGATGGACCTGCTGGCTTCGAAACAATAGGTGTTCTTACCGATTTCTCCTAATCCGCCAAGGGCATAGATGGAAATGGGTTGGTTGATCATATAACCTCCTCTAGAGGCATGCGACAAACAATTATTCTGCCTCTATTTGACGTCCTGTGGCCATAATATAGCATAAAGAAAAACGGAGTTGTCGCTCCGCTTTCATGAAAGTGCTTTCTTTTTAGAAAGAGCTTAGACCTCGACCGATCCCGGGATGACCTTGAAGGGATCCTTCTTGTCGATATGGTCATAGAAGAGGACGCCGTCAAGATGGTCCATCTCGTGTTGGAGGACGATCGCGTCATAGCCCCTGGCGGTGATGGTCACGTTTTCCATCTTCGTCGCGTCGAAGGCCTTCACGACCACCTTGAAGTGGCGGTAGACGTAACCTGGATGTTCCTCATCGACGGAAAGGCAACCCTCCCCACAGGAAAGATAGGCCTTCTTGATCGAATTGGAGATGATCTTGGGGTTGACTAGCTGATATTCGACCAAAGGGTCTTTTTCGTCGCCGGTGGGATAGGAGATGACCAGCATCCTTTTGTTGACCCCGATCTGTGGCGCGGCTAGCCCAACGCCTTCCCTAGCCTCAGGGTGTTCTTTGCGGAATTCCTCGTTTTGGGTGTTCTTCAAATAGACGAGCATCTCGTCGATGGTCGCCTTGTCTTCCTTAGATAAGGGCAGGGGTACTTCCACGCTTTTCTCGCGTAGGGTTGGGATTTTGTCTTTAACGATGTTGATCATAGTAGACATATGATAGCAGGAGTTGGCTTTAAAGGTTAAAATTTAATCGCCCATGGAAGAAAGAACCAGAGAACTCCTATATGTCCTATCCTCGCTTCTAGAAAGCGATGCGCGCTGCCTCGCCCTAAAGGAGGCGGAAGTTAGGCTAAACGAAAGCGATGAGGTCAGAAGCCTTTCGTCCATCACCAAAGCCAAGATGGAATCCTATGCCTACAATAAGGACCATTTTGGCGAGAATAGCGAGCTGACGAAGTCTAGCCTCCATGAGCTCTACCTTGCCAAAAAGGCCCTGGACGAGCACCCCTTATCCAAGGATTACCAAAGGAAGTACGCCATTGTCAGAAGGCTTTATGACGAACTAGACCTCATCCTCATCTCCCCCTTTAGGGAGCCTTTGCAATGTGAGAGGAAGTAAATGATACAGATCATCGGCGGAAAATACCGTTCCAGGAAAATAGAAACCCCGCCTTCGGAGACGACTTTGCCCACGAAGAACATGGTCCGCGGCGCCATGATGAGCGCCCTTGGCGATATTGTGGGGGCCACCGTTTTGGATTTATATGCCGGTAGCGGGGCTTTGGGAATCGAGGCCCTATCTAGAGGCGCAAGCCACTGCCTATTCGTGGAAAAGGACATGAAGGCCAATAGGATAATCCGCGATAACCTCTCTTTGCTAAAGGCAGACAACGCGGAGGTATGGCTACTCGACGACAAATCGGCGTTAGGGAGGATGAAGAAGGAGAAGAGGAAATTCGACATCGTCTTCCTCGATCCCCCATACGCCTTAAAGGAAGCCTACCTTTATGACGTCGAATATTTGCTTAGGGAAGGTTTGGCGGATTCGTCCACTAGGTTTATCCTAGAATACGAAGGCGATATCCCCTTCGATAGAAGCGCATATGGATTTTGTAGGGATTATAAATATGGCAAAACCCGCCTATTATATATAAGGAAGGAATAAAAGATGAAAATAGCAGTTTACCCCGGGTCCTTCGACCCCATCACCAACGGACATTTGGATATCTTAAAAAGGGCAAGCGACGCCTTTGACAAGATCATCTTCCTCCTTTCGGTCAACCCTTCTAAGAAGAGCCGTTTCTCCATTGAGGAAAGGCTATTCTCGATGAAGGAAGTGGCGAAGGGCTATCCTAACGTCGAAGTCGATTATTGCGATGGGCTAGTGGTCAATTACGCCCAGGAAAAGGGAGCGAAGTTCATCATCCGCGGCCTTCGCGCGGTCACCGACTTCGAATTCGAGTTCCAACTCGCCGCGGCCAACCGCTTTTTGCAGCCCGACATCGACATGGTCTTCTTCATGGCCGATAAGGAAACCTCGTTCATCTCTAGCTCCACCGTCAACGAGATGGCAAACCATGGGGCGGATGTGTCCACGCTAGTGCCGCCTTCGGTTAGCGAACTATACAAAAAGAAACGGTAAGGAAAAGGCCCGGACGAATCCGGGCCTAAGTTTTTTTATTCTATTGGAGCACCGCGCAGGTGAGGTTCTTTTCCCTATCCCCCGATAATTCGCTATATAGGAGGTCGGGGTTTTCGAATGGGTCATAGGGGGAGACGAAGATGTTCTTCATCGGGATCCCAAGTTCCCTCATTTGGAGAAGGACGAGCAGGGGCACGTCGAGGAAATCGATGCCATCGGTGCGCTTGGCCGCGGCGTTATAGCCTTTGGCGATGACCTCTAGGAGGGTCTCCCTACTTACGGAAGTATGGGAGAAGGTGAGGCAGGGCCCGATATAGATGGAGATGTTGGAAGGCTGAAGCGAGGAGGCGACCATCGCGGTTTTGACGATGCGCTTGGCCTCTTCTTCCAATGCCATCTTTTGGCTTATGGCCGCTCCGCCGAGGAGCTTGTCCTTACAAAAGAAGAACAAAGGCACGTCGTCGCCGGTTTCCAAAAAGATAGGATCGTTTTTCCTAGCGGTCATGGTCTTGTTCTTCGCCTTGGGGCGTTCGGAGCCGATGACGTAGGTGGTGGCTTTAAAGCCAGCGGTCTTGAATACAATGTTTTCCATAAGTAGATTATATTACAAATATAAGGCTCGGGGGACGAAAGAAAAAGCAGAGGACGGGTGCCTCTGCTTGAGTTTTTTATAATCGCCTTAGTTGGCTTTCTTGTTATAGACGTCGGAGAAGGGGTTGGTCTTGTTCGTCTTGGTGGTGTGGTTCCACATGTTGGCGATGACCTGGGCCTTGGCGAATTTGTCGTCTCCGCTGATACCGAAGGTGATTTCGCTCACGCCGATGCGGGGATCGGTTAGCTCGAAGGCTTCCTTGGTGAAGTCGACGAGGATGACGGTCGGGACGGAGAACTTATCGGCGTCGCCGTCGATGAAGTAGGTGTAGTTGCTATCGCCCACGTTGGCGTTTAGCTTATAGGGAGCGGCCTCTAGACGGCCACCGGCGGAAGCGAGGAAGTCGTTGTCGTTGAACTTGTTGAGGTAACGGACGAAGGCCTTCTTCTCGGATTCGATGTCATAATCGTCGTCGTTATCGGAACTTTCGTCGGCGAAGATGGTGTGGATCGCGAACTTGGCGGTTCCTTCCATCTGGTAGTTGGTGCCCCAATATTCGTTAAGGGTTTCGAAGGCGGGTTGGATGGCGTCGCAGTTGGCGCATTCCTCGGAGACATAGACGAGGAAGAACTTTTCGCCGTATTCGGTACGGGGGTCGATGTTGACGGATAGTTCCTTGTTGGCTAGTTTGGCCTTCATGCCTGCATCCCATTCCTCGTAGGTGTTATATTCCCCGGCGAAGTTGCTCCATTCGTTGATGGATTGGGTGAGTTTGTCGGCGGCGGTGTTATATTCGGAGGTTTTGGCGGTTTCGTTGTTGATCGTTAGCTTATAGTCGCTCCAATAGCGGGAGGCGCTTGCGACGTTGATGGCGCTGACCCATTCGGTGAACTTAGGAATGGAGAAGATGACCGCGAAGATGGCGCCGACGATAAGTAAGGGCTGGATCCAAGCGGTTTCCTTGATCCAACGCCAGAGACGGACGAATAGTCCGCCGATTGCTTTCAAGATGTTCATGTGTTTTCCCTCGGTTACGGTAAGAAAATGTCCTGTTTAGAATAAACAGCGCGGAAATAATACCATCGGCAGGGCAAAGGGGCAACATTGTTTTGCACTTCCTTTTATTCAAAAAGGAGTGGCTAGGTAAGCCTTCATTCCCTTAAAAAAGGGCGCAAAACCCTCCTATTCCCATTCGTTCCGGTGGCTTTTTCTTACTTCCATGAAGTTAAAACCCCTTTGCGGGTGGCCACCAAAATACATAGATAAAATCCATTTTTGCCCCCTTTGAATTCCATGGAAGTTTGACTATCATTCTTTCACAATGCAAAACCGCAAGACCTTCAGAAGAAAAGTGGATGACTGGATGGCTGACCACGTGTTCGCCAAAAAGGGTCTCGACCTAGCTTGGATCATCCTCGTTTTGACCGCGTCTTCCTGGATTTTCGCCCTTGGCTATAAGACTTTCCTCAACCCCACAAACATTGTCGAGGAAGGCGGTTTCCGCCTTGTCTCCGGCGGGGCTAGCGGTATCTCGCAGACCGTCATGGAGGCAATCCGCCTCATCGGCAAAGGCGTGACGGGCGACCCCAATTTCTCCTATAACGAGGACCTAGCCTATTCCTTGCTATATTTCGGCATCAATATCCCGGTTTTCTTCATCGCCTTCTTTATCATCGGCAAAAGGTTCGCCTTGCTTACCATCTATGCCGTTGGCATGGTCTCGGTCTTCACCAATATCATGTCCCTAGAGGTCTTCAAGCCCTTCATCGATACCCTCGCCTCCTTCTCTAACGATAACGGGGGATTGCTCACTAGGGCCGTATTCGGCGGTATTTGCACCGGCGTAAGCAGTGGTTTGGCATACCGCGTCGATTCCTCCGCGGGCGGGATCGACGTCATCGCCTATGCGATCGCCCTGAAAAAGAACGTCTTGGTTGGCAAATACACGATCCTTATCAACATCTGCATCGTCGTCGCCTTCACTTTGCTAAGCGCGGCCAACGATGATTTCTCCATTCGCGCCATCATGGCCGTGGCCTGCATGCTCTTCTCCGCGATCTACATGCTTGTGACGGGTATGGTCGTCAACCTCATTAACCTTAGGAACAAGAAGTGCGAGATCGAAGTGGTCACCGACGACGAGGAACTAGGAAGCGTCCTCATCGCCAACCTCCCCCACGCGGCCACCGTTTCCAAGGCACAAGGCGCCTATAGCGGCAAAGAGCATTACGTCGTCGTCATGGTCATCTCCTATTACGAGGTGAAGCAAGCCGTCAAGATCGTTAGGGAAGCCGATCCCAAAGCCTTCATCAAAGTCATTGACCTAGGTCAGGTCTATGGCCATTTCTTCCTTAGGCCAATCCGATAAAAAAGAATAGGGAAAAAGAGCGAAAACGGGTACATGGGTGCCCTCTTTTTTTCTTAATGGGTTGTTTTTTTGATGGGTCGTAGCATAATGGGAACACCAATAGCCGGGAAGGTAAAAATAGAGCCAATGGAAGTAGCGAAGAAAAGGAAATACATCGTTCCGACGATCATCTTTTTGGTTTTCGCCGTCATTTTGGCAATCATCGCCACCATCATCTTGCCCGCCAACGTAAAAGAAGCCGTTGCCGAGGCGAACGAGAATAGCGGAAACGATGGCTCGGCCATCATCGTCGCACCGTTTGTGGCCGTCATTATGGTCCTTCTCATATTCTTTTCCTTTGCCGCGGCAATCATCGCCCTTCCCCTACTCATCTTGAATTCCTTCCTTGGCCTTCGCTCCCACATATTGTGGGTTAGGATCCTTTCCATCATCACCGAAGTCCTATATGTCTATGTCATAGGCGTGGCGATATTCAAACTCATCCAGTTCCTTATCGGTTGATAGCTTTTGATTATGGACTATTTGAAGAAACTAAAGGCGGCCGAGCAATCCTTCGTGGATCTATTTTCCTCTTCCTTTGCCGTGGGAGACCCTTCTTTGGGGATACTTCGTTACCATGATGAAGAGCTTAAGGACATGTATGACCATAATTTCTCCTTTTCCCCTAAGGAATTAAACGAGGAAACCTTTGCCCTTTTGACTTCCATAAAAGCGAGTAGGGGCGAGGGCTTTATGAAGGTATCCTTACCCATGAATTCCTCTTTCCTAAAGGAAAAGGGGTTTGAGGAAGAATGCCTATATACCTTAATCAAGGAGAGTTATGGCCATTTCGATATCCCTAAGCCTAGATTTGGGGAATACCGTAGGTTTAGGGATGATGAGGCCATTTTGGATGAGGTCATCGAGGTGGAGAAGCTCTATTATGGGAAATCCTATGGGGAGAGTTTCTGCACGAGGAAATGGATCCGTTATGGCAAAAAGATAAAGGAAGGCGATAACGGGCTCGACATATGGGGCGTCTATTTCAATAAAAGGCTAGTTGCCTATTGCTATACCTATTTCGCCTATTCGCTTGTCTGCATCGACTGTTTGCTGGTGATAGAGGAAGAAAGGAACAAATACGTGGCCTCTAACCTTATTAAGGACATCGGGGCCTATTATTCCTGCCCCATCTATCTCCACGCGGACGAAGATGACACGCCGAAAGAACTCTATGCGAAATTAGGCTTTGAAAAGGCCCTTATCTCTTTCGATTATCTAAAGGTCGACGAATAGTGTTTTTATTCGCTAAGTAAAAGCGAATTCATCTTGGCGTGGAATTCGGGGAAGTTCTTTTCGCTTATCACCAAGATCCTACCTTCCTTAGAAAGGAAGCAGTGCTCGCTATCGCCTTCTAGAACCAAAACCTCACCCTTTTTCATGGTGTAATGGACGGTCAAGGAAACGCCTGTGTATTTGGTGATTTTGATTTCGATTGCGATTTCATCCCCTACGGTCGTGGGTTTTCTATATTTGATGTTATTCAATCCGACCACGGGGGAGATGATGCCTAGCTTTTCGAATTCGAGGTAATCGAATCCGATTTGCTTGAAGAAATCTAGCCTTGCCTCCTCCATGAAGCGGATGTAGTTGGAATGGTGGGTGATGCCCATCTTGTCGGTTTCGTAATATTGAACAAAGTGAATGTATGGTTTCATGCCACATATTATCGCATGGGCGCATATATAAAGGTAGAAAAAAGGACCGGTTTCCCGGTCCGCTTTTCCATGATTGGCGGAGACAGAGGGATTCGAACCCTCGCTAGCCTAACGACTACTAACGGTTTAGCAAACCGTCCCCTTCGGCCTCTTGGGTATGTCTCCAAGCCGCTCGATGATGATACTACAAATCGCGAAGAAGAATAAAGGGTTTCTTTCGCTATTTGTTCACCGAGCGATTTTCTTAATAGGCTTTGGCGAAGTAGATGACCTTCTTCGCGGGTTTGCCGCAGCACACGCAGCGATCGCCGACGGGGGTCTGGTCGAAGGGCATGCAGCGACTGGTGCCACCCTGGGTCTCTTCCTTGACCTTATCCTCGCATTCCCTATCGCCACACCACATGGTCTTGGCGTAGCCGCCCTTATCGAGCATGGCCTTAAGCTCCTCCATGTTGGAGACGACCTTGGTGTTCGCCTCCAGCCTTTCGCAGGCCTTTTGGTACATGGTTTCGTGGATTTCCTTTAGAATTGCGGGGATTTTGGAGGCTAGACCCTCTAAATCCTCGGTGATCTTCTCGCCGGATACGCGCTTAGCCAACACGCACTTTCCGTTTTCCAAATCCCTAGGACCGATCTCGATGCGTAGGGGGATGCCCTTCATCTCGGCCTCGGCGAATTTCCAGCCGGGGGTATGGTCGGAGAAGTCGGCTTCCGCGCGGATGCCTAGGGCTTCTAGCTCACCTAATACCTTTTTGCAGGCGGCCTGGACGTTTTCGTTTTCGCCCCTGATGGGAACGATCTCGACCTGGACCGGCGCGACAAAAGGAGGCAAGACGAGTCCATTATCGTCGCCATGCACCATGATGACGGCGCCGATGAGGCGGGTGGATACGCCCCAAGAAGTCTGATGGGGGACGCCTAAGGCATTGTCCCTACCGAGGTAGCGTATGCCGAAGTTCTCGGCGAATCCCTGACCGAAGTAGTGGGTGGTGCCGCTTTGTAGCGCCTTGCCATCGTGCATAAGGGCCTCGATGGTGTATGTCGCCTTTGCGCCCGCGAACTTTTCCTTCTCGGTCTTGATGCCGGTCAAAAAGGGGATGGCAAGCAGTTCCTTACCCATATCCATATAGATATCCAAAACGTCTAAGGCGTTCTTCTCGGCCTCTTGCTCGGTCTCAAAGAGGCAATGTCCTTCCTGCCAGAGCAATTCGCTTCCCCTAAGGAAGGGACGGGTGGTCTTCTCCCACCTTACGACGGAGCACCACTGGTTGTAGATCTTGGGTA
>JAILEX010000087.1 GCA_024687185.1 Bacilli bacterium
TATAGCGCTAGTCAAACCTGGACTGGCATTGGCTATAGCTTGCTTCGATTGCTTCTTGGTTATTCTATTTCCTTTATCCTAGGCGCGATACTAGGGATACTCGCGTCCTTATTCAAATCAATTGGATATTTCCTTCGCCCAGGCATTGGGATAGCCAAGACCATTCCCACGGTTGGGGTCACGATGGTTTTGTTTTCGCTTACTTTGGCAATCGACCATAAGTATCTAGGCTGGATCCCCGTTATATTGGTCATAGTAGTCGCCCTTCCCTTACTTTATGAAGCCTTTAAGGCTGGGATGGATAACGAAGATAAAGACGTGCTTGACGCCCTTGCCCTAGAAGGAAGCAAAAAGGATCCATATTCTTTAATCCACGTCCGTCTCCCCGATGCCTTCCCCTATATAAGGCTAGGGATGGCCCAAAGCTTTGGACTATCCTTTAAGGTCCTAATCATGTCGGAGGTTTTGTCTTCTAGCAATAAGAGCCTTGGCTTAGGAAGTCTAATCGCCCAGGCTAGGACCACCACCTATGATGGGGGGTTAACGGAAATCCCCGCCTACGTATTGATTTCCTTATTCCTAATGGCCATCATCGATATCCCTTATTTGCTATTGAAACTAAAAGAAAGGAAAAAAGGGTAAGGATAAAGAAAAAAACGGCATTCGGTGCCGTTTTTTAGTTATATTAGTCGGTTAGGACTGGGAAGGATAGGGTATCGACATCTTTCCATCTCGATACGATTTCCTTTACCTCTTCTTTTATCTTCTCTTTATCTTCGCATTTTAATGTGCGATAGATTAACCTAGCGATCTTAATTGCATCTATTTTGGTGCAGCCTCTAGTAGTGGAGGCCGCAAAGCCAATGCGGATACCGGAAGTTAAGGCAGGAGACAAAGTGTCGCCATGGATCATGTTCTTATTGGTCGTGATGCCAACTTCCTCTAGTTTGCTCTGCGCTTCCTTGCCGCTAATTCCAAAGGAAGAGAGCACATTAAGAAGGAAGAGGTGGTTCTCGCTGCCGCTAGAGTCGCAGCCTAGTCTAGATAGTTCATCCGCGCAGGCTTTGGTATTTTCCATTAACCTAGCGACATATTCTTTGAATTCTGGATGAAGTGCCTCGGCGAAGCAGATGGCCTTGGCGGCGATGACGTGTTCTAGTGGGCCACCTTGGGAATAGGGGAACACCGCGCTTTTTATTTTCCTAATGAGGTCCTCCCTATTGGTAAGGATAAGCCCTCCCCTAGGACCTCTAAGAGTCTTATGGGTAGTGGAAGTCACGATATCGGCGTAGTCGCAGGGGTTTTGGCACAGCCTTGCCGCGACTATTCCGGCTATATGGGCCATATCGACCATAAAGTCGCAATGGGTGGAGGAGTGGCTATTGTGTTTGTCTATGATCTCCCTCATCCTTTTGAAATCGATCTCATAGGGATAAGCGCTATAGCCAGCGAGGAATAGGTTGGGGTTAACCTCATCTAGCCTTTCCTCGATTCCTTTGTAGTCTAGCCTTCCATCTCCCCCCAAAGGATAATGGCTAAAGGAATAATCGTGGGAGGAGAAGGAGACGGGGGAACCATGGGTTAGGTGGCCGCCATCGTTTAGAAAAAGGGAAAGGACCTTATCGCCTTTTTCTAGCAAGGCGATATAGGCGGCGAAGTTGGCCTGGCTGCCCGAATGGGTTTGCACGTTCGCGTATCTACAATCAAATAGTCTTTCGGCACGCTGCTCCGCCAAATCCTCGACCGCGTCGATATTCTCGCATCCCCCATAATAACGATGCCCGCTATAGCCTTCCGCGTATTTCGATCCGAATATGGAGGCTTGGGCTTCCCTAACGTCCATTGAGGGGTAATTCTCGCTGGCGATTAGTTCTATGCCATTATTTTGCCTATCTCTTTCCTTTTTGAAATAGCTTTCGATCACCTTATCCTGCATGGTTTTCCTCCTTTCCATCACTATACCAAAGTAGGGTTTGTTTATATAGGGTTTCCCTTATAAAAGGGAAAGAGAAAAGGCGGCCCTTTTGGGACCGCCAGAGAGGTTTACTTCTTTAACCGCTTATGATTTAAAAGGGTTCGTCAAACTCCCAATGGCGTTCGGAATCGGTTTGAGGCAAACCGCCATCTTCTTGGGCGCTTGTTCCACATCCGCCGGAGACGGCCTCAAGCTGCTCTTCGCTTAGCTCAACGCCTTCTTTTTTGGCAAGGGCAAGGACCTCTTCGCTATTTTTGCAGGCCTTGAACTTTTCGATCTGCTCTACAGTCAAACCTTCAAGTAGTTCTTTTTTCATAGGGCTATATTCCTTTCGTGTGACACAACGATAGCATATGTATTGCCACAAAAGTGCCACACTACTGAATAAAAGCATAATCGGTATTGAGAAATGTTCTTTTCGCCGAGAAAGAAGACGCGTAAAGGAGAAAGGAAAGCGTAAAAAAGTGCCGACAAGAACAAGTCCTGCCGGCACTTAGGCGTCACAATGGTCTTTAGGGCAAATTCCTATTTGCCCACGAATCCCTAACCCAGGAAGTTGCTGGGGCATGCGCCGCCGGAGATGGACTCAAGCTGCTCTTCAGTCAACTCGATGCCTTCCTTTTTGGCAAGGGCAAGGATCTCTTCGCTGCTTTTGCAGGCTTTGACCTTTTCGATCTGCTCTGCGGTCAAACCGTCTAGTAGTTCTTTCTGCATGGGTTTTATTCCTTTCGTGTGACACAATGATACCATATGTATTGTCACAAAAGTGCCACAGATAGAAACGCTTTTTCCTATTGGCCAAAGTTAGTAAATGAGTCTAACTATGGGCCGAAACAGTATCTATTTTATTAAGACTTAGCCTCTTTTCTTTTGGCCTTTCCTATCCTCATCGATAGTTAGGCAGCCGCCTCTGACATCTTCTAGTTGTTCGCTAGTCAGTTCGATGCCTTCTTCTTTGGCGAGTTTAAGCGCCTCGTCCTGGCTCTTGCAGGCTTTGATCCTTTCGACCTGTTCTTCGCTTAGGCCTTGTAGCAATTCGTTTTCCATGTGTTCGCCCTTACTTTGTTTTGGCGATAATGGAAGGGGCGATTGCCCCATTCCTTATTTAGGCAAGATTTGCTTGATGGTTCCGTCGTCCCCCGTCACGGATAGGCAGCCGCCTCTTACGGCCTCTAGTTGCTCGCTAGTCAGTTCGATACCCTCTTCCCTGGCGAGCTTAAGCGCTTCGTCTTGGCTTTTGCAGGCTTTGACCCTTTCGATCTGTTCTTTGCTTAACCCATTTAGCAATTCGTCCTTCATGGATTTTCTCCTCCTTTTTTTCAAAAGGATTATAGCAAGATAGGCGTCACAAAAGTGTCACAGATTGGGAACCTATCCTTATTTAGGAAGGATAATCCAGCCAAAATAGGATAGATGGGCGAGAAAGATACGATGGGCCTAGTGCGATAAGGGTGAGAAAAAGGCCAAGGTCGCCCTTGGCCGATTGGTGAAATGGTTTCCTTAGGCTTTGCTAGAGGCGATTAGGTCGTCTAGGTCCTTGATGAAGTATTCGAGGTCGCTAAGGTGGTCGATGCGGGCGCCGCTAGCCTGCGCGTGTCCGCCTCCGCCCCATTTGTTGGCGATTTTGGAGATGTCTAGCCCTTTGCTACGGATCGAGATCCTCCAGCAATAGTCGCTGGGGTTGGGGTCCTCGGTGATGGAACACCAGATCTCCACGCCGGCGATATTGGAGAAGGTATTGACGTGTTCCTTCCCTAGTTCCGGGGTGATGCGAAGCTCTTCCTGGACTTCCTTGGGAAGGGTGTAATAGGCAACCCCATGCTCGGAGACCTTGAAGTTAGAAAGGACGTAGGACAAAGAACGGAGGGAATCGACCGTCTTCTCATACATCGTCAAATAGGTTTCTTTGAGGTCGAAGCCGGTTTGCAAACATAGCTCCGCACACTGGAAGGTGTGGATGGAGGTCGAGGAGAACATGAATCTGCCCGAGTCGCCCACGATGCCGATATAGATCCACCTGGCGGCTTCTTTGGAGATGGTCTTCCCCTTATAGCTCGCCATGAAGTTCAAAACGAGTTCGGCCGCGGAGGCGCTGCCTAGTTGGCAGATGGTGTATTCGGGGGTCGTGATCTCCTTTTTGCAGGGGTGGTGGTCGATCTTGATGATCGTTTTGGCCTTGGCGAAATGGGGATTGGCGATCCTATCCGCGTCGCCTACGTCGCATACGATCGCCAGGAAGTCATGGCTATCGAACCAGGCTTCGTTAAGCTTTTCGGTCTCGGGGAAGATGCGCGGGGTGAAGGAGACGTGGTTGTCGCCCACATAATGGATTTCCTTCTCGGGGAAGTTGTCCTTAAGGAAGGTATATAGGCCCATTTGGCTACCTTGGGCGTCGAAATCGGGCTTGAGGTGGCGGAAAACCACGATGGTTTTGGCTTCCTCGATGGCTTTGCGCATTGCCTTATATTGGGCTTTGTGTTCGGCGGCGAAGCTTGCGATTTCGCTTGGGAGGCGAGAAGTCATTTAGATCTTCCCTTCTTTGATTCTCTTGTAGCAGTCGCGGGCGATCATGACTTCCTCATCCGTTGGGATGACGGCGACTTTGACCTTGCTATCGGGCTTGGAGATCATGACTTCCTTGCCGCGGACGGTCTTGTTGAGTTCGTAGTCGATCGATAAGCCTAGGGCCTCTTCGACGTCGCGGAGGATCAATTCCCTATAATAGGGGGAATTCTCGCCGATGCCGGCGGAGAAGATGATGAGGTCGGCCCCGCCTAGACGGACAAAGTAGCTACCGATATAATCGGCGACCCTACGGGCGAAAAGAAGGCTGGCGATATGGGCTTGTTTATTGCCGCCTAGATCGGCTTCTTCGACGTCGCGGGTATCGTTGGAGATGCCAGAGACCCCGAGGAATCCGCTCTTCTTGTTGAAGATGTCATAGAGTTCGTGGACGTCTTTGCCGGTGCAGGTGGCAAGATAATCCATGACGGAGGGATCCATGTCGCCGGTGCGGGTGCCCATCATGACGCCGCCTAAAGGGGTAAGGCCCATGGAGGTGGCGACGCATTTGCCGTTATTTATGGCGGCGAGGGAAGAGCCGCTGCCGATATGGCAGGAGATGATGCGCTTTGCGCCATATTCCTCGCCTTTGATGGCAAGGTAATTATGGGAGGTGCCGTGGGCGCCATAACGCCTGCAATCGAAGTCCCTGGAATATTCGTAGGGGATCGGGAAGAGATAATCCTCTTCGGTCATGGTCTGGTGGAAGGCGGTGTCGAAGACGGCGATCGCGGGGACCTTGGGCAAAGCGTCGCGGAAGGCGCGGTAACCAAGTAGGTGGGCTTGCGCATGAAGC
Source organism: Bacilli bacterium (assembly GCA_024687185.1). Classification (GTDB taxonomy): domain Bacteria; phylum Bacillota_I; class Bacilli_A; order RFN20; family CAG-826; genus Alloenteromonas. Next base: position 5,334 of record JAILEX010000087.1, read on the forward strand.
GGGTCGAGCGGGGTGAGGATATCGATCTTATGCTCGGTATCGGCGTCGAATTCGGCGGATTTGGAGAAATATTTGCCGCCTTGGACGACGCGGTGGCCGACGCATTCGATCTCATCTAGCGAGTCGACGACGCCATATTTGGTTAGGGCTTCCAATAGAAGCGCGACCGCTTTGGTGTGGTCTAGGATGGGAAGGGTGTTTTCGATCTTCTCCCCATTGTATTTGAGGATGAATTTGGCATCATCGTGGCCAATTTTGTCGGCCATGCCGGAGCAGATGACCTTTTCTTCCGGCATATCGTAAAGTTTGTATTTGAGGGAACTGCTCCCGGCGTTGACCGCCATAACTTTGCTCATGGTTAATTCCTTTCGATTTTTGCTGAATCCTTTTCAGCAGCGAAATGATTCTATCATTTATTGTCCCCTCTTCGAAGGAAATAGTTCGCAAATGTCACCTAGGCATACGCAAGTTGGTATGATTATGGCAATAAAAGAAGAAAAACAATGGAATTCACCAACGAAGACTATATCTACAATTGCCTCGCTTCCGCCTATATGCAGCTAATCGCGGTTAAGGAAAAGGAAGAGATCACCGTAAACGAGGTCTGCAGGAAGGCCGGGGTCTCTAGAAGCGGGTTCTACCGCCTTATGGGGAAGAAGGACTATAAGCAAGAGCTCTTCCTTTACCATGGCTTTGCAATAGGCGGGGTCTATTTCAGGATCAGGGAAGACGAGGCCATGGCCATAAAAGACCTCTACCGATTCCTCTATCGCTACCAAAGCTATGCGGACATAGGCGTAAAGAAAGACGAATCCTCCTTCCTTTCCTTCCTTTATCTCGCCTCGAAAATGGTGGGCGGAGGCGGCTTCCATTTCCTTTCCCTTTACCCCTATATCAAAACGATGGTCGAGGAAGGGTTTTCTAAAAGCGAGGAAGAATACCTTGCCATTGCCTTGGATAGGTTAGGATTAAAGTAAGGGAAGTAGACCAAAAACAAAAAAAGGCGAGGATCCATCTCGTCTTTTTTCTTATCTAGTTTTCCTTTACGAAGCGGGCGATGAGGGCATCGTATTCCTCTTCGTTATGGTAACGGATGTGGCTATGGCGGCCCTTATGGAACCAATATAGTTCCTTTTTCGCCTTGCATTTCTCGTATAGCCTCTTGGCTTGGTCGGGGGTCGAGAATTCGTCTAGGTCGGTATAGATGAATAGGGTTGGGACCCTGACCTTCTCGATTTGCTTTATCGGGCCATTATGCATAAAGTCGGCGTGGGCATACCTTTTGCCAAACATCATGGCGGTATAAAGGTAGGGGAAGATCTCCCTCCTTTCCTTCTGCATATGCTTTTTGAAGGTGAGCCCAAAGGTTTCGTACATGCCATCGGGGACGAAGCGTTTTACATAGTCCGGGCAATCATTGGAGGCCAACGCGAAGCAACAGAGGGAACATCCGATGCAAACGCCATGGTAAGTGATGTCATCGACGCCATATTCCTCGTGGAGGAGTCTGCTCCAGGAGAGCAAATCGACATAGGAATGTTCGCCATTATCCTCATATTTGCCATCGCTTTCGCCGTGTCCCCTTTTATCGATGACCAAGACGTTGACGCCGGCTTTTTGATAGGAGGGCGCATAGAAATAGGAATAGCATAGGGTCTCGGTCCTGCCAGGGACGATGATGACGGCCCTATCGAAGCCGAAATCGTAATATTCGCCATATAGGTTATAGCCCTCGGAGACGATGTGGACATCCTTTTTGTAGGACGCGTTTTCCTTGGCCCATTCCATGCCCTTGTCCCACATGATTCGCTGCTCATAGTCATTGGGGTCGCTGCATTCCCTCTTCCAGTGGTCTTTGTCTTTCCTCACCAAATGCCCAAAATATATCATTTTGCCGATGATCAGGCCCATGATGAGGGGCCTAACCACCTCAAAGAGGAAGAAGAGGGAGGCGAAGACGATGAACAAGACTAGAAATAGGGTTTCCATAACGAGTGGAATTATACTAAAAGTACGGGTTTGGTACATTTGTTTTCGTTGTATGCCTAGTTCAAGAAAAGAGCATATAATCATGGACGTTAAATTAAGGACGTTATTATGAATCAGAATTTTGCAATCATGACGGACACCACCGCCGAAATCTCCTCTTCCTTGCAGCAGAGGTTCCATATCGACGAGGTGCTCCGTGCCCATATCATCACCCCCGATGGCGAAGACCATCTTTCCGACAACGATTGGATACTCTACCCCAATCCGGACGATTTCTACCGCGAACTAAGTAGCGACAAAAAACTGGAATTCGCGACCTCCCCCTGCAATCCCGACGAAATCAAGGAAGCGGTAAGGAAATACTTCAAAGCGGGAAGGGACGTCATGTTCCTTTCCCTTTCCAGCGCCTTAAGCGGAACCTACAATTTCGCCCTAACCGCCAAAAAGGAGATCGAGGAGGAATATCCCGATAGGAAATTCGTCGTCATCGACACCCAACGCTATAGCTTAGCGATCGCCCTTCTTTGCATGGAAGCCGCCAAACTTAGGGACGAAGGAAAATCGATTGAGGAAGTCGAAGCCCAAGTCCATAGCATCAAAAACACCCTCCATGAGGCGGGACCGATGGACGATTTGTTTTTCCTCGCCAGAAAAGGCAGGGTCGCCAAAGGCGCGGCCTTCATGGGCACTTTGGTTGGCGTCAAACCGATTGGCGACTTCGATAAGGAAGGCAAAACCAAGGTATTCGCCAAGGCGGTTGGACTGAAGAAAGCCATCTACGCAAGCGTCGAATACGCAAAACGTACGATCGTCAACCCCGAAGAGCAGATCATCTTCGTCGCCCATACCAATAGGAAAAAGGAAGCGACCCTATTGAAGGAGGCGATCGAAAGGGAAATCAAACCCAAGGAGACCATCCTCGTCGAATGCGGGCCAAGCATTGGCATCAACGTCGGCCCTGGCCTATATGCCTCTTTCTATTTTGGAAAGGAAATCTCCGAAGGCTGCGTCGAAGAAGAGAAGATCATGAAGGAAATCCTTGGAAAATAAGGCAATTCTTTCTAAAAAAACCATAGATAAAAGCAAAAGGAAGCCGGTCGAGTCGGCTTCCTTTTTTATTTGGGTTATTCGCTGATTTGTTCGCGTTCTTTTTCTAACTGGGCGTCGATTTCCTTATCGACTGTCTCGATTTCTATGCCCTTGGTCTCCTTGACTAGGAACATCGTGACGAATATCGAGCCGAAGAAGCAGGGAAGGGCGAGGATAAGGAGGAATAGCCAGGTATTGCTTTCGCCAATGAAGCGAAGGGCGACGCTGGCGATGACTCCGGAAATGACTTGTCCCATACCATAGAATAGGCTAAGGACGGACATATTGGAGGCGCGCAGGTTAGTGGGAGAGCTTTCACCCGCCATCATGATGAAGGTATCGCCCGTCCCCCAATAGGCCGCGAGGTATAACCCCATGAACAAGCCGACGACATAGATATTCCATCCAAGTTTGAAGGAGAGAACGTATCCGCCGAAGAAGATGGTGCAAAGGGCGAGCATCACGATGATTGTGATCTTTCTGCCGACCTTATCGGAGAATAGGCCGTATACAAGGGTGAGCACGCCTGCGCCAATCGGCAAGATGAATTGGGCAGCGGTGATTAGGTCAGTCGAATAGCCTTCTATCGCCAATATGGCCGTGCTTTTATCGGTTACGACCCTGGCAAGGGTATATAAAAGCGTGGCAACCAGGATGAATAGAAGCTGTTTGTGGGTGAAGCAATAGGCGAGGCCATGGATCAAGCCGCCTTGTTGCTTTTTGTTGCGGATCCTCTTTTGCCTCAGCCTTTCCTTTTCTTCCTCCGACAACGACAAATAGGCGATTCTCTCGTCTAAGAAGGCATCGGATTCCCTAGCGAAAAGTAGGGCCAAGAAAGCCGCGACCGCGGCGATGATGGCAATCGTCAGGAAAATATACCTGACCCCGTCTGGGGAAGAGGAAATGAAGAGGGAGCGGAAGAAGGGGATGAGGAACAAGCCGAACTCGGCTATGCCTTTGATGACGCTATAGATCGTCGCCCTCCATTTCTTAGGCGACGTTTCGAAGATATATACGACCTGTTCGTCGGGGGTGACGAACCATTTTAGGAGGATAAAGCCTAGCGCGTATATGATGAAGTTATGGGCGATGACGGCTATCGAACATAGTCCCATCGCTAACGCCATGCCAAGGGTATTGATCACCAAGAACGGTTTTCTACCGAATCTATCCGCTAGTGGCTTATAGAATGCGGCTAGGATCATTACGATTAGCGCAATTGTCGATATAATGGAGAAGTTACTGGCGGCAATATTGGCACTATCCCCAGGAAAGAGGACACCCATGAGCACGTCTTCGAGTTCGCTTGTGGAATTTGTGGCGACTTCATCAACAATGTAAATTAATGTCAATATAAGAATCAGGTACCAAATGTAGATCTTTCTTTTTGGCTTGGCCTTTTCCTTCTGTAGTCTGGCCAATTCTTTCTGCTGGCGTAGTTTAAGCTTCTCGGAATTCATAAGTGGGATTATATCAAATTGTTTCGTTTATTTTGCCTAAATATCATAAAAGGTATAACTGGTTGCGACAAATGGTATAACGAGAATAGAAAATCTATAGATTTTATTGGCATATATTGGGGTATAATCTCCGAGAATTAACCTTTTGCCCCCATGAAAACCAACCTCATCGATGTAACAACCTTCCTCAATATGCTTAATGGCGGTTACCAAAACCTTGCCCAGCATTGCCGCGAGATCAATTACCTAAATGTTTTCCCCGTCCCAGACGGCGACACCGGCAGCAATATGAAGGTTACGATCGGACGCGGATTAAAGGCGGTCGAGGAAAAGAATAGCGTCTCCATCCTCATGCAGGAGCTTGCCCATGGAATGCTATTTTCCGCTAGGGGCAATTCGGGCGTTTTGCTTTCCCAATACTTTAGGGGTATCGCCCTTGGGTTAGATGGATTGGAGGAAGTGTCCGTCATGGACTTTGCCTCCTCTTTGGTAAGGGGCTATGAAGTGGCTTATGAAGCCGCGGTCGCTCCCGTCGAAGGCACGATTCTAACAGTGGCTAGGGAAGGAATAGAAAACGCGCTTCCTTTGATTAACGAAGATACAAGCCTGCTCGATATGGTGTCGACCGTATCGAAGAAAATGCGCGCTTCCTTAGATAACACCCCCAATTTGTTGCCTGTATTAAAGGAAGCGGGCGTCATTGATAGCGGCGGCAAAGGGCTACTCTCCATCTTTGAGGGCTTTGAGATGGCTTTGCGCGGCGAAGACATCGCGACCGCCAAAATCGAGGAAGACGAACCTAAGCCCATCGATTGTTCCTTCTTCGACGAGAATTCCTCACTGGAATATGGTTACTGCACCGAGTTTTTGCTCCAATTGCTTAAGGCAAAAGCGCCCGTTGAAAGCTTTGACATCGATTCCTTCATCGAATTCTTGCAAAGCCATGGCGATTCCGTGGTCTGTTTCCAAAACGGGACCATCGTCAAGGTCCATATCCATACCAAAAAACCATATAAGGTCATGGAATTCGCCCAAAGGTATGGTGAATTCGTGACATTCAAAATGGACAATATGTCGCTTCAGCATAATGAGGTCGTTTCCTTAAGGGAAAGCCAAGAAAAGAAAAGGAAGAAAGTCGGCTTTATCGCCTTTGCCAAAGGGGAGGGCACGACCAAGATATTCAAAGAACTTGGCTGCGACGTCGTTTTGGATGGCGGGGACGATATGAGCATAGCGGTCTCCGAAATCCTTTCCGCGATCAACAAAACCAACGCGGACGACATCTTCCTCCTGCCTAACGACAATAACCTTGCCTTGACCGTCAATCAGGTCTCGCTACTATGCAATACCTGCAACATCCACCTCGTCCAAACCCGTTCCGTCCAGGAAGGCTATTTTGCCTTGTCGAGCGTTTTGATGACCGAGGAAAACCTCGCCCTTTTAGAAGAGGGACTCAACAAAGGAAAAGACCTTGTCTATACCGCAAATATCAAAAAGAGCAAGGACATGCATGGGTTTTCGGCGAATTTGAACTGGAACCAAGTCGCTTTCTCAACCTCTAGGATAGAGGCTTTCCTCTCTTTGCTAAAGGCCATTCCCGAAATGGAGGAGAAGGAATTCATGTTCGTCTTCTGCGGGAAAGATGTTGGCGAAGAGGAAAAGGAAGAGCTTAGAAGCAAAGTGGAAGAGAGCTATCCCTTCCTCGAACTAGGCTTATTTAGCGGCGGGCAAAACGGACCCGATTACATGGTGGGGGTAGAAGCATGAAGAAGATCGTCATAGATTGTCTTGGCGCGGATAGGGGCCAAGAGGAAATCGCCTTTGGCGCGATTTTGGCCAAAGACCTGCCCCTGAACTTCGTTTTGGTTGGCGAAAGGGAAAAACTTGAGCCTTTATTACGTAACGAAGGCGTCGATTTATCTAGATACGAGATCATCGATGCGAAAAGGACCGTCAATAACGGCGAGGATCCCCGCGTCGTCATTAGGGGTGGAGAGGATACCTCCGTCGTAAAGGGCTTAGACAAAGCCAAGGAAGACGATGTCATCGGCTATATCTCCGCGGGCAATACCGGGGCGGTTTTGATCGGCTCGATATTCCGTGTTGGTTTGTTGCCTGGGATCAAATTCCCTGCGCTAGGCTGCAATTTGATAAATATCCATGGCAAATACTTTTGCCTACTAGATTGCGGGGCCAATTTGGACTTGGTCCCCGAGCAGATGGTCAAATTCGCCCGCATCGGTTTGGGCGTGGCCTCTTCCTATTATGGGATTCCCTCCCCTAGGATTGGCCTACTTAACGTGGGAAGGGAAGAAGGCAAGGGCAACGCCTTGGCCAAGGAATCCTATAAGGCCTTAAAGGAATCTGGGCTAAATTTCGTAGGCAACATCGAAGGAAGCGACATCATCATGGATAAGGCCGACGTCATCGTTTGCGATGGTTTCTCCGGAAACGTCGCCTTAAAATCGCTAGAATCCGCGGCCATGTTTTGTAGAAGCCTTGCCCTAGAAGGGGGGAATAAGGAACTATCCGATAAGATCCATACCTATTTTGGCTATACCGATTTAGGTGCCTCCATCGTCTATGGCTGCAAGAAGATCGTCATGAAACCCCATGGCTCTTCTAGCAAAAAGACGATCGCGGCTTGCATCAAAATCGCTTTGGAAATGGACGAAAAGGACATGGTCGGGGCGTTAGGAAAGGCCTTGGGTGAATAAAAGCGATGAAAACCCAAAGAGAATTGATCGAGATCTATACCAAGAGAATCCGCGAGGGAAACGGCACCTTCGAGGATATCTTCGACGCGAACTTCTCCCAAAGGGAAAACGTCTTTTTGGAATTCGATAAGGACGGGAAGAAATGCAAATTGACCTTTGGCGAGGTCAAGAAGATGGTCTATTCCCTCGCCTATTCCCTAGGGGAACTCCTTGATGGGAAAAAGGATTTATACATCGCCTTAAACATGGACAATTCCTATGAATGGATCGTTTCCTTTTGGGCCATATTGATGTCTGGGAACAAGCCATATTTAGTGAATCTAAGGCATCCAAAGGAGCTCACCGCCTCCATCTATAAGACGCTTAATATCGAATATTCCTTGGATATGGGTAAGCCAAACCCGTTTGGGGCGACTTCCTTCGACGTCGATATGTATCTAGATAGGGAAGTGGAGGAAGGCCAAAGATTCGTTTGGGCCAACGAGATCGCCCTATCGACCTCCGCGACGACTCTGCAGGAGAAGATCTGCATCTTTTCTGGCAAAGAGATACTGGCCCAGCTTTCCAATACCGAGAAGATCCTTAAGCAGACCCGCATCGTGAGGAAAACGTATGAGGGGACCATCAAACTGTTGGCCTTTTTGCCCTTCTACCATATCTTTGGGCTCATCGCGACCTATTTCTGGTTCACCTACTTTGGCTATGAGATCGTCTTGCTTAGCGATTATGCGCCCGAGACGATCCTTAGGACGATCCGCAAATACAAGGTAACCCACCTTTTCGCCGTTCCTTTGTTCTGGCATACGATAGAAAAAAGCGTGAAGGCGGAAGTGAACAAAAAGGATGAAAAGACCAGAAAGAGATTCCAAAAGGGCATTGAGATATCTTCTCGCCTTCCTTCTTCTTTTTCCAAAGCCTTCGCCAAAAAGGCCTTTAGGGAAGTCCGTCAGGCTTTATTCGGGGATTCGGTCCAGTTTTGCATCTCCGGCGGTTCCTATTTAAGGAAAGACGCGCAGAAATTGCTCAACGGGCTTGGCTATCCTTTGTTCAACGGCTATGGCACAAGCGAAATCGGGATCACCTCATGCGATTTCTCCCCCTCTTTAAAGAAGAGGAATTCCGGGACGGTTGGCAAACCCTTTACCTCGGTCGAATACGAAATCAAGGATGGCACCCTCCACGTTAAGGGGAATTCGACCTGCAAAGCCATCATCATCAATGGCAACCGCGTAGAGACCACTGGCGACTTCGATACTTTGGACTTAGCTAGTGTCGATAAAAATGGCAATTACTTTATTGATGGCAGGCGTAGCGACCTCATCATCCCCGAGGGTGGGGAGAACATAAACCCCGAGATCCTCGAAGGGCATTTCGACTTATCCCCATACCCCGTAAGCAATATGTCCATCCTTGGGCTAGGGGAAGAAAAGGATAGGGTCACCATGGTGATCCAAGTCGAGAAGGGATTAGGGAAAATAGAGGCCGAAAACCTTCGAAAATACGTGTATGGGGTCAACGATTCCCTTCCCTCCACCTCTAGGATAGTGGACTTCTTCCTTACCTTCGACCCCCTTCAAAGCGAAGGCGCGATCAAGGTGAGTAGGGCCTATCTATATAGGAAAATAGGGGAAGGCAAGGTCCGTCTATTCCCCTTTGAGAAGATAGAAGAGGCAAGGATAGAGGAAGAAAAAGGGAGCATCGAGGATACCCTGATCGAGCTTTTCGCCAAAAACCTGAACCTAAGGAAGGAAGAGGTTGGTCTAACCTCCCATTTTGGCTATGACCTACATGGGGGGAGCCTCGAATACTATTCCCTGATGTTAGATATCAATGAGCGTTATCATCTCGATTTGAATTTCGACCCGGAACACCCCCTATTCACCGTCGAGGAATTCGCAACGGAGATAAGGAAGAGGCTAGGCGAATGAGCCATCCGATTTCCTATTTCATCACCAAACTCACCGCCCCGCCGGTGCAGTGGCTCTTTTTTAGGCGCAAAACCTATTATGAGGATAGAAACGAGAAGAACCGCTTCCTAAAAGGAGGGGTGCTATATGTCTCTAACCACAAATCCTTTTGGGACTATATCTGCTATTTCTTCTTGGTCTATTTCCATAAGCTTCGCCCCGTGGTCTCCGACCTCATCTATAGGAAAAACCCCGTCTTGAGGTTTTTGCTTAATATGTGCGGGGCCATAGTCGTTGGGAAAAACGAACTCGACCTAAGTTTCGTCGAGCGCTGCGTGGAACTCCTACGCAAAGGCAAGAAGATCGTCATCTTCCCCGAGGCCCATTTCATCCACGATGGCAACATCCGCGACTTCTCGCCTAGTTTTGCCAAAATCGCCCTCGAGGCCGACGTCCCCATCGTGCCTTTATATATCGACGGCAACTATTCCTTTTTCCACCGTACCAGGGTGATGGTCGGAAAGAAGATCTATCCCGACGATATCTGTGCCTCTTCCAATAACGAAGAAGTGGAGAAACTAAGGGAGACGGTCCAGGATAAGGTCATCTATCTTCAGGATATCTGCTCTAGAAGGAGCAAGACCCCGTTATTCTCCTTCCCTTTCTTCATGATGGATTTCGGCAGGATCAACGCCAAATGGCTTTTCGCCCCCATCTTCCGCACCAAGGTCCATTTCGATAAGTCGGTTAAGCCTTATGGCATCAAAAGGGAAGGGCCGATCATCTTGGCTTGCAACCACCGCTATTTCTTGGATTCGGTCGTCATCATCAATGCCTTCTGGCGTAGGAGACTATGGATATTGATCGCCAAGGAAATCTATGGGGAAGAGGGGAAGCATAGGCTAAGGAAATCGCTATTAAAATCCGGCGGAGGCATCAAAATCGACCGCGAGGCGATGGATATAGAAGCCATAAAGAAGTGCTGCGATACCCTTGAGAAGGGTAGGGCGTTACTAGTGTTCCCAGAAGGTCATTTGACCCATGATGGGGATCTATCGCCATTAAAAGACGGGGTCAGCATGATATCTAGTAGGACAACCACCCCAATCCTTCCCCTATATATCTGCACCGCCAAAAAACTAACCAGCAAAAGGCACCTTTACGTCGGGGACTTGATTCCTCCTAGCGGCAAAGGCATGGCCGAGATCAAAAAGGGCAGCGAGACCATAAACGAAAAACTGCACGGACTTAGGGAATTGGCCCTAAAGGAGGGAAACGAACATGAATGAGGAAGAATTCCTTACTTCCATAAGGAAAATCCTAGCTAATTGCCTCGATAACGAAGGGGCGGACTATTCTAATCTAGCCATGGATACCGATATCTTTGAGGAATACCACATCACCTCGATCGGCGCGCTTTATCTTGCCCTAGAATTAGAAAGCGCCTTCTCCATCTCCTTGCTAAACAAGGACACGGACAAAATCAAGACGCCCCGCGACATAGAAAAACTCATAAAAAGCAAGCAATAATAGCCTAAAACGTCAATTGTTTCAGGTTTTCCTATGGAAAAAGAGTGCTATACTAATTAGGAAGAACAATAAGCATAGAAAGGATTCAGGCTTATGGCATTTGGTATTTTATCCGATTATCTAATGGGTCAGACGACCCACGCTTTCGATTATTTCGGCTGCCACTTCGCGACTAGGGAAGTGGAAACAAGCGAAGAATATGTCGATAAGGCGGGCAGAAAGCGCAAAAGGAAGACGACCATAAAGGAAGAAGGCGCCTATTTCCGCCTCTATGCCCCCATGGCGGAAGATGTGTCCGTCATCGGCGAATTCAATGGCTGGGACGTAAGGACCCACAAGATGGCCAAGGTCGACGATTGCGGCGCCTGGGAGGTCTTCATCCCCGGCATCAAGGACTATATGTCCTACAAATACCACTTCAAAAACGCCCGTGGCGAATATGTCGATAAAGCCGACCCCTTCGCCTTCTATAGCGAATTCCGTCCCCAGACCTGCTCTAGGTGCTATGACATCGAGGGCTTCCCCTGGATGGATGGGAATTGGCTTAAGTCAAGAAGCAGGAACTTCGACGCCCCCATGTCCATCTACGAGATGCATATCGGCAGTTGGAGGGGCAAGGTCGACGGCAGATATCCTAGCTATGAGGAAGTCGCGGATTACCTAATCCCCTACCTCCAGCAAACCGGCTTCACCCACGTCGAGATCATGCCCATCACCCAATATCCCTTCGATGGCAGCTGGGGCTATCAGGCGACTGGCTTCTATTCGGTCGACTCTAGATATGGCAACCCCAAGCAGCTCATGAGCTTCGTCGATAGGCTCCACCGCGCGGGATTTGGCGTCATCCTGGACTTTGCGCCCGTGCATTTTGCGACCGATGGTTTCGCCTTACGCGAATTCGATGGCACTTGCCTTTATGAATATAGCGACCCCGCCCATACGATTTCCCCCTGGGGCAGCGCCCAGTTCGACCTAGGGAAAGACCCCGTCAGGTCCTTCCTGATGTCGGCCATGAACTTCTTCCTCACCTATTTCCATTTCGATGGCATCCGCGTCGACGCGGTCAGCAACATCGTCTTCTGGGATGGCAATAAGAACAATGGCGAGAATACCGGGGCCACCGAATTCATCCGTAGGTTAAACGGCAAAATCCATTATGAGCACCCCTCGGTCATGATGATCGCGGAGGACTCCACCGACTTCACCAAGGTCACCGCGCCCGTGGAATATGGCGGGCTCGGATTCGACTATAAGTGGGATTTGGGTTGGATGAACGATACCCTCAAGTACTACAGCAAAGACCCCGTCTATAAGAAATACGACCACAACAAACTAACCTTCTCGATGGCCTATTTCTATAGCGATAACTTCCTCCTGCCGCTTAGCCACGACGAAGTCGTCCATGGCAAAGGGACCATCATCAACAAGCTTTGGGGCGATTATGAACAGAAGTTCGCGCTCCTTCGCAACCTATATGCCTACCAATTCGCCCATCCTGGCAAAAAGCTCAACTTCATGGGCAACGAACTAGGCTCCTTCGACGAATGGAACGAGAATAAGTCCCTGCCCTGGGAATTGCTCTCCTTCCCCAAACACGATTCCGTCAAGAGGCTCATCCGCGACCTTAACCTCATCTACCGCGCCGAACCCGCGATGCATTATGAGGAACATAACCCCGCCCACTTCCAGTGGCTTATGGTCGATAACGCGGACCAATCCGTGTTCGCCTTCGAAAGGGAAGTCGGCAATAGCGACCTCATCTTCGTCTTCAACATGACCCCGAACTACTATGAGCAATATTGCGTCGGCACGATGCATGAAGGCATCTATGAGGAGATCTTCAATAGCGATAAGGACATCTATGGTGGGTGGAACCAGTATAATGGATTGAATCCCATCTCCTATCCTGAGCCCGGCCCTGAGGGACGTCCGCACCATATGGACATCAAGCTCGGTGCTTTCTGCGCTTGCATCTTCAAGCGTAGGATCGATAAGATCGAGGATCCTAGCAAAAAGGCCAAGGCCAAAAAGAGCAAGAAATAAGATAAACAATAGCCGTCTTTCTCTTAATCCAAGAAGGAGACGGCTTTTTTTTGAAGAAAAAATGGACAAGGCCTTTTCCCTTATCCATTTTCATTAAGGCTTATTGGACGTCGCTATGGACGGTATGGACTTCGTCGTCGCCCGTAGGGTTGATGACGGAATAGCCGACGTTGGTAAGGTGGTCGGCGACCCTTTCTAGCTCACTTAGGAAAGTGCTATGGTAGGGCGAGAGCTTATTGTCGCATTGGTTGTTTTTGATTCGCTCGAAGTGGGCGTTGCTTAGCTCGACCTTCAATTCGTCGGTCTTGGTCTCTAACTTATGGAGCTCACTGAGCGAATTGCTCTTCCTTTTGTCGTCAAAGACCTCGATTGAAAGGTTGAACATCTTGACGATGACGTCTTCCATCTGGTCGAATTCCTCCTTCGCCTTATTGGAGAAGGAGAGTTCCGCGTCCTTCATTTCCCTAGCGCTAGTTAGGAAATTCATCGCGTGGTCGCCGATACGCTCGATGTCGTTGATGACGTGGTAATAGGCACCGATCTTCTTTTCGTCGTAGGTGTTTACCTTGGGCGATAAGGCGATCATGTAGTCGCTTAGGGCGTTATTGATGTAGTCGATGTTCTCTTCCCTATCCTCTAATTCCTTAGCCCTGGATAAGTCTTGGGTGATCATCATCTCATAGCCTAGGAAATAGTTTTCCCGGGCAAGGGCGAACATATGTTCGATTTCCTTTTTGACGGATAGCGTGGCAAGGGAAGGCGTGACGAAGAGGTGCTCATCGATATGAAGGAGCAACTTCTTTTTCTTTTCGGCGTCTTTGTCGCGGATCAGTTTGGTGGAGAGTTTCTCTAGCGGCGTGATTAACGGCAAGAAGACAAGCAAGTTGATGGTGTTATAGATGACCGTGAAGATCGCTAGGATGATACCCGTATTGCCCTCGGAGAAGGTGTCGACCCAGTTCATTAGCGGGGTTTGGACCGCCATAAGGATCAAGGAGAAGGCAAGAGCGTATACGATGCGGGTAAGCAAGACGCTATAGCAGACCCTTTTCGCCAGGATATCGGATTTGAAGGAGGCGATGATCATCGGCATCATGGCACCGACTGTGGCGCCGATGACAAGATAGATGCCAGAGGAGAGGAATTCGGGGTTGGCAGCGACCATGACGATGACGATACCGTCGGTGGCGCTGCTAGATTGCGTTATGGCGGTTAAGGCCGCACCGATAAGGACGAGGAGCAAGGGGAAGTTGACCGCGTTAAGCAAGGTGACGATCGCGTTTTGGATATCGGTTTGGGTGAAGGCCGACTTCATCGCGGACAAACCGAAGAAAAGGATGCCAAAACCAACGAGGATCTCGCCGATATTCTTGACTAGTGGGGACTTGAAGAAGCCCAAGATGAAACCGATGAAGGCCACGCCCATTAGGAAGGAGGAGAAGGAGAAGGTCGATAGGGAGACCAGTAGTCCGGTCACGGTGGTACCGACCAAAGCCCCGAAAACGACCGCCATGCCCTGGGCGAAGGTAAGCATACCCGCGCTAAGGAAGCCCATGACCATGACCATGGTGGCGCCGCTGGATTGGATGATGGCGGTAGTACCCATCCCAATCCCAGCCGCCGCGATGCGGTTGTCCTTTATCTTTTTGAATAGATGCCTAATTTGGCGACCTGCCGCGTTTTTAAGTCCGCGCGACATCATGCTCATACCCGTGACGAATACGACGAGTCCAACGAGCAGGGTGATGATTGTTTCTGCTATTTCCATGTGGGGTATTGTATACCTTTAGGCATACAAAGGGGAAGAAGCCATATCCAATAATCTCGTTTCATAAATGTCGTTTAATCCGCTTTTTTCTCTTTGGGAAGGAGGATTAATTGAAGCAAAAAAGGGAGGCTCATAAGGGAGTAAAAAGAAGCGAAAACCGATACACGTCCCCCTTCTTTTTGTTTTTTCACTTAATTATGGGCGCGAAAAAAAGGCCTTAGGTTACCCTAAGACCCATAGGCGTTTTTTAGTCTAGATAGGCTTTGTAGGAAGTGACGTCTTCGACGACTTCGCCATCGATTTGCAATCCGCACGGGACATCGAAGCTGACCTCGATCGTCCTGCCGCTTTTCAGCAAGGCCCATTTCTTGCCCTTATGCTTTCCCTTGAATAGGCCAGGGAAGTTCATGAGGATGCCGAGCTTGCTCTTGCCATGGATCACGGCCGCGGTTAGATGGCCGCAGTTCCTTCTCTGGTCGGGGGCGATATCCATGCCTCCGCCATACATCCTGCCATGCATCGCGGAGCAAAGGTAGGCTTTCTTGATGACGATGGGTTCGCCGCCATCGATGCGGAGGGTGGCGGTACGGGGTTTGAAGGGACCAAGCAATAGGCCAAT
Source organism: Bacilli bacterium (assembly GCA_024687185.1). Taxonomy (GTDB): domain Bacteria; phylum Bacillota_I; class Bacilli_A; order RFN20; family CAG-826; genus Alloenteromonas. The sequence goes on from JAILEX010000087.1 coordinate 20,456, forward strand.
CGTGATTTTGGAATAGTCGATCTCGGTTTCTCCGGCGGCTTTCTTCTTATCGGCTTCTACGCAGCATTCGCCATCGATGCCGAATCCGATGCCGTTGATGAAGCGGTAGGTTTTGCCTTTGACATCGATTTTGGGGAGGTTGAGGAGGAATTTGTTTAGCTCATACAAACCGCCTGCGACGGGCTTTTCATAGGCTTTGATGTCATTGAGGAAGTCATTGCCGGTTCCAGAAGGATATAGGTAGATTTTGTTGTTTGGGAAGTTGGTGACGTGATTGATGAAATAATTGAGGGTACCATCTCCTCCAAGGATGGCGACTTCGTCTTCCTTAGTAAGTTCCATCACGAGTTTATTGACGTCGATTTTGGTGGAGTCGATCCTTTCGACGACCTTGCCGGCCTCAATGAGTTTTGCCTCGGCTTCGATGGACGCGGCTTCGCCGTTTCCGCCATCGGCCAAAGGATTGAAAAGCAGTTTGAGCATTGTTTCTTGTCCCTTTCTTTTTCAAAGTGCGAATCATTCTATGCGTAAGAAAAAGAAACAAACAAGAATTTATTACTCTCATTTTCGTAGAATCGGGAAAATAGGTGTGACATACATCCATTTTCCTTTTCTCTTCCCATAGGAGAATGGCATAATTTTCCCATGGAAAAAGTGTATTTTGTCTGCCATGGCAACATCTGCCGTTCCGTTGCCGCGGAGATGGTGTTTTTGGCCTTATTGGAAAAAAGGGGACTATCCAAAGATTACGTCTGCGATTCTTTCGCCACCTCCTATGAGGAAATCGGCAACCCGATCTATCCCCCGATGAAAAGGGAGCTCTTATCTAGGGGTTATGCCCTCCGCCCCCATTACGCGAAAAGGATAGGAAAAGAAGAGATCGAGGAAGCCGATTACGTCTTCTATATGGACGAAGAGAATATGTATGGCCTTTCTAGGATTTATCCTAACGCGAGAACTAACCCCAAGATCAAACCCATATCCTTCCATACCTCCAAAGTAAGCGAAATCGAGGACCCTTGGTATACCGGGCGATATGGCAAGGTCGTGGACCAAATCGAGGTTTGCCTTAACGCCTTCCTCGATGCAAAACACTAGAAGAAAACGTTTTTTCCCCTATAATTTAGGGGAAGAAAAGTAAGGAGAACAAGAACCATGGCAAAGGCAAAGGTCTATTTCACCCGCAAAATCGATGGGCAATCCCCCTTAAGGCTATATAAGGCTTTGGGAATCGATTTGCCCGGATCCATTTTGGCCAAGGTGCATTCTGGGGAAGAGGGCAACCAAAATTACCTCCATCCCGATTTTTGGCTACCCATCATCCGCTATCTCAACGCGACCGTCGTCGAATGCAACACCGCCTATGAGGGAAGTAGAAATACCTCCGTCAAGCACTTGGAGCTATTGAGAAAACACGGTTGGATCAATAACGACTTTCCCTTCGATCTAATGGACGAGGAAGGGCCAGACGAGGTCATCGAAATCCCCTTCAAGGGATATCTTGGTGGCAAGGATTATGTAGGCAAACACCTTAAAAACTATGATTCCGCGGTCGTTTTATCTCACTTTAAGGGACATCCGATGGGTGGATATGGAGGCGCGTTAAAGCAACTTAGCATCGGCTTTGCCTCAAGCTATGGCAAAGAGCATATCCATGCCGGCGGGAAAAAGGACCATAGCGATATGTGGGAGACCGAACAGCTCCGCTTCCTCGAATCGATGGCGGAGGCCGCTTTGGGCATACACCGTCATTTCGAAGGGAAGATCGCCTATATCAATGCGGCCGTGAACCTCTCCGTGGACTGCGATTGCTGCTCTGTGGCCGAAGATCCCTGCATGAAGGATATCGGCATCCTGGCGAGTCTAGACCCCGTGGCCCTAGATAAGGCCTGCATCGATTTGGTCAAGGCAAGCGATGACCCGGGAAAGGAGCACTTCCTTGCCAGGGTGGACCGCCAACAGGGCGAGCATACCTATCTTTATGCGGCCAAACTAGGCGTAGGGTCATTGGATTACGAACTAATCGACTTAGATAAGTAAAAAAACAAATACAGCCGGGGTTTTGTAACCGTTTAGGGGCAAAACCCTTTTTTCTACCTTCTTCCTCCATCCTCCCCATTCTATAATGGATATAGGAAAAGAGGTATATTGCCCATGAGAGAAAACCACCTTTTGTCTATTGGACCGTTGCTAGACGAAAACGGGAATCTTTGTGAGGCCGGATATGCGACGAGTCTAGTGAAACAATATGACCGTAACGCCATCAAAGCCGGCAAAAGCAGGATCAAGGAATGGGACTATTATTATGTTGGCAACTCCGACTATGGCATCGCCTTGACCATGGCCGATAACGGCTATATGTCGATGTTTTCCGTTAGCGTGCTCGACTTCAAGGCAAAGAAAGAGACCACCACAAGCAAGATGGGTTTCCTGCCTTTGGGCAAACTGAATATGCCCGCCACTAGCGCAATAGGAGACGTCCATGCCAAAGGGAAGGGCTATGAATTCTCCTTCCTCCACGTCGAAGGGATGAGGCGACTAGTGGTCAGGATGGACAAATTCGAGGGGAAGGATAGCTTTCTATGCGATATCTTCCTGGAAGAGACCTCTTCCAAATCCCTAGTCATCGCGACCCCCTTTAGGAAAAGGGCGCATTTCTATTACAACCAGAAGATCAATTGCCTCAAATCGCATGGCTATGCCGAAGTGGGAAGCAGACATTATGACTTCAATTCCCTCTCCTATGGCGTGCTAGATTGGGGGAGAGGGGTATGGACCTATAAGAACACCTGGTATTGGTGCAGCGCATCCGCGTTTAATAACGGCCATCTAATCGGATGGAACCTAGGGTATGGCTTTGGGGATACTAGCGCCGCTAGCGAGAACATGCTTTTTGTGGACGGGGAAGCCTATAAACTAGGCAATATCCGCATGGTCATACCGCTAAATGAGAAAAACAAAGACGACTATCTAAAGCCTTGGAGGATCGTGGGCGAGGACCCTGGCCTCAACCTCACCTTCACCCCGATCATCGACCGCCACGCGGACACCAACGTGCTTTTGATCCGTTCCAACCAACATCAGGTATTCGGTACCTTCTCTGGCACCATATCAGTCGATGGGAAGGAAATAGAAGTGAAAGACCTCCCCGGGTTTGCCGAGAAGGTCTATAACAAGTGGTGATTTAGCGGATTACGATTTCCTTGACGATCGTTTCGTCCCCAAAGATGATTTTGACTTTGGCCAGGGTCGGCTTTTTGGTTGGCAGACTCCTAACGAATATCGCGGCCTGGCCACCCATAAGGACGAATTCGTCCTCTCCCATGTTTTCGATTGGGCCCTCGACTTCCACATGTCCTATATCGAAGGAATAGGGGGCGAGCATGCCGAATTCGTTTCGTTTCGCAATCGCTATCCTGCCGGCTTCATAGCAGATGCCATTATTTAGTTCCTCGGGGGATTTGACCTCATAATGGTAGCTTCTAGAGATCCCGATGACCTTGGTGAGATAGACCCTGTCGTTATAGACCGCCTCAATCCTAAAGTGGTCATTGGGGCCAAAGTTGGACATATATCGCTGATAGAGCTGCTGAAGGTCTGGCCAAGCCAAATTATGCTTTTTCATGATCTTCAAGGCGAATAGCTTCTCCCCGATGGAGAAGGAATCCATGCCTCCTCCCGCGCCGAAGGCATTGAGGGCCTTCTTTAGGAAAGAGAGTTCCTTTTCGTTATAGCCATCTAGTCTCAATGCGCTTCCGATATAGTCGTCGATCACGATTGGGGCGTGTTTTAGATGGGGATAGTCCTTCTTGTTGGGATAGAATTCCCCAACATAGTCCTCCCCGCGATAGAAACGCACCTTATCGGCGTTGGTGAATACCACTAGGGGTTTCATCATCGATTCGTTGATATCGCCCCTATCGATGTTATTGGCGACCTCGAGGAAGGGTTCTTCGCCCTGCGACATATAGAAGTAGGCCGCGGGCTTAGGGTTCCTAAAGGCGTCATATACGCCATGGTAATCCATCCTATCCCCGCTGCCGAATTGCGAATGGGAGGCGTAATCGAACGCGCACCAGGCTAGTTCCCCGCATAGCCCATCCATCCCCAAACCGTCATCCATGACCTTGGCGTGGCGGAGGGCGTGTTCCAATTTCCTTTCGGTGTTGTCCCATGGCTTGGTGGGGAACATATGCCCATTATTCTCGGTGACCAGTTTCGGCTTCCCCTTCGCCCCGCCCCAAGAGGAGGGTTTATCTAGGCCATGGCTTAGGTCATGGTTGGAGAAATCGTTATAGCCATAGATATCCTCAAGGCATTCGGAATCCTTGAAGTTCCTTACCCCAATCGAGAAGTGGTGGGGGTCTAATTCCCTTTGCAAGGCAAGGCCTTTGGAATAAAGGTCATGGTCGTCTATGCTTTCGTCTATCCTTAACCCGAAGGCGATAAGAGCGGTATGGTGCCTTTCCTTTAGGACCAACCTCCTAACGAAGTCGAGGAAATTGTAGCGCCAGCCCTCTTCCTTCCCGATATGTTGCCATCCAGGCACTTCGTTAAGGAAAAGCAGGCCCAACCTGTCGCATTCGTCCAAGAAGCTTTCGTCATCCCCATAATGGGAGGTTCTGACGACGTTGATGCCGCTACGCTTCAATATCCTTACGTCTTCCTTTTGCACCGAATCGGGTGCGGCCATGCCGAAATAGGGGTAGCACTGGTGGCGGTTAAGCCCGATGAGTTTGGTTTTGACTCCGTTAAGGTAGAAGCCATCTTCCTTCCATTCAATCGTTCTAAAGCCGAAGTTTTTGGAATAGGTCGCCCCGCAATAGATTACGTCGAGTCGGTATAGCTTTGGGCTTTCCGGGGACCAAGGGAATATGTTGGGGACGACAAAGGAAGTATCCTCGCCTTCATAGACGCATTTATCTTCGTCGAACACCCGTAAGAAGGGCTTTTCTTCTTTTGGGGCACCGGCAAGGGCCAATTTGACCTCGACCCTACCATCCGCCTCCGCATAGGGATAGACGTCTTCGATATAGCTAGAGGGATAAGACAATAGCCTCACCTTGCGGTAGATGCCCGCGTAAAGGAGGTAATCGACGATATTGCCAAAAGGCGGGATCAGGGGATCCTCTTTGCTATCGACGACCACGACCAGGCGGTTGCCCTTAGGTTTGATTAAGGTGGATACGTCGAATTCTATTGGGAAGAAGCCGGAGATCTTCTCGCCGAGATCGACGTTATTGAAATAGACGTGCGCCTTTAGCATCACCCCGTCGAAGTGAAGGATTTTCACAGGGAGAAGGGGTTCTTCGTCATTGAATTCGAGGATATAGGTGAATATGCCTTCCAACTTCCTTTCGTCGAATTCGTGGAAGGGCAGTTTGACTGCGCTATGGGGGAGGTCGACGGAAATCGCGGAAGAAGGGGTTGCCTTTAGGTAACTGGGTTCATAGCCTGGAAGGAAGCGCCAGGAGTAATTGAGGTGTTGCATGGCTCCATTTTACTATAACGAAGCATCTTCTTACTTACGAAAGCACTATTTTTCCTTAGGAAACTAATAAAAAAAGTACAAAAATTTTTAAAAACGATTTTGTTTCGATATAATCGATACTTTTTCTTGTTTTACTTCCCTAATTCGATGGAAAAAGAGAAAAATGCGTGTCCGCGATTTCAAAAAAATGCGTAATAGTTAAGTAGAAGGGCAAAAAATACGCCCTTCCCCCGTTTGCGCCTAACCGGGTATGCCCCGATCTAGATAGGGGAAGAGGAAATGCATAGGCGCTCTACCGTGAGGCCCACGGGATATTGCCCCAGGTATCGCAGACCATCACTAGGTTAACCTGGTGAGTCCGCATCGCGTGAGAGGGGAATCAAGGTCGCCAGTCCATTGCTACTACTTGGTGGCAACCTGTACGTGGGGAATGGAAAATGCCATAGCGCCGGTGGCTTCATCCCCGCCCGGGCGTCTAGTCTTTAGGCGCCCCTTTTTGTTGCTATTAGCCCCATATCGAAGCGATTATGTTACCTTTTACTTGCAAAATAAGGAAAGGGAAGAAAGCCTTTTTTCTCTAGGCTCATAAAAAGAGATAGAATTACCGCGTTTATGGGAAGAAGCGTCCTTGATTTCCTTAAGGAAAACAGCACCCTAAAGTTTATTGGGGCACAGGGGGTGGAATAAAGTTTATTGGGGCGCTTTCGTTAAGGGCTAAAGTTTATTGGGGAAGCCACCCCTTGTCGGCTTACGACATATGGCCAAGTCCGGGCTTGCGCAATTGCCGAATGGGCTTTTGCCCTTCGATTCCATTGGCCCAATCTACCTTAATCCATAGTTCCGTATTCCATCCCAATCCTCTTCTTTGTCTGATTAACGCGTATGAAAACCCGCCGACGTCTGACGTGACTCGGCGGGTTAGTTGCCCCAACAATCTTTATTGAGCCAAGAACGAAGATACTCCATAGCGATAAGAAACGCTAGAAATGGAGCATCGGAACCAATTGCAAGGATCTACCGAATTAGTATTTGGAAACGTTAACGAGATAGCCGCTGTCGTTATATTGGAAATGAAAGTCACCGACGCGCTTTACCTTGCCGGCTATCGCACTAAGACTGCTGTTATCATAGTAGTAGACGAAGACATCATCTATTTTCCTAACTTTGCCAGCGCAATAGCTGCCGAAACCATCCTCGTTATAGTAAATCCAGGATTCCCCTATCCTTTTGATCTTGCCCCTTGCGTAATTTCCATAGTCGTTATCGTAATAATAGAAGTAGGTGCTTCCCACCGACCTTATCTTGTAGGCGCAGTAGCTACCATCATCGCCATCATAGCTAGTGACGGAGCCAGAGTCGCGGATGTCCAAAACCAGCGTATGGTTAGAGCTAAGATAGACATTTCTTTCGACATGAGTGGAAGGATATGCGTTTAAATTGACGCGCCCGTCGTAAGTGATTTCAACGTACATTTAAGTACCCCCTATATAAGTAAGTAATATCAAATCGCGTAATAAAAGCCAACGAAGTTAAAGATGGTTGCAAATCGCATGACTTACTTTGCCTTTTTTAAATTGCCATATTTCCATCATGCTGGGTGAAACGTCTTCGCCGCTATAGGTTATTTCTTCTTCCTTACCCCGGTATTGTTCGTTCCCCTTATCTCTTCGTGATAGAAGTAGTCCACGATGACGGGATGGCCGGGCTTTGCCCTTCCATAAGGAGTCTCGTTATCCACAAAGGGGCAATCGTTTT
>JAILEX010000089.1 GCA_024687185.1 Bacilli bacterium
CCCAGGCTTCCGCCTCCTTCGGCTACAACGAAGATCCCATCGTCTCCAGCGACGTCATCGGTATGCGTTATGGCTCCCTCTTCGATGCCACCCAGACCATGGTCACCAAGATCGCCGATGGTCTATTCCAGGTTCAGGTCGTCTCTTGGTATGACAATGAGAATTCCTACACTTCTCAAATGGTCCGTACCATCAAGTACTTCGCCGAACTCGCCTAATCTAGCCTAATCTAGAACCAATGGGGCGCCTCAACCGGGGCGCCCTTTCCTATTTATCGTCCTCTCTTTATGAAGAGAGGGTTTTGGCTTACAATTTCCCCATGCGAAATAATGGAAAGACCTATGCCAGCGAAATCGTCCAGGTGAGCCCTTGGAAGGCGTTCACCGGCTTTGCCGTGGACTTCTTCCTTTCCTTCACCGTGATGATGGTTCTGACTTTCTTCGTGTCCCCTTACCTACAGGAGGCGATGGGCGCGGGGGAAAGCCAAAGGAACATGGAGAAGCTCCTTACCGATTCCTCCTTATTCCAAGTGACCTCGACCTCCTCTAGCCTAGAATGGAATTACTATTTCTATGGGAGCGGTTACGCGAAGCAATTAGATAGCAATGGCAAGATAAAGGACACGTATAACGGGAAGGACAACGACTACGTGGGCCATTATCCCTTTGAGCTATACACCGAGATCGTCTTTTCCTATTATTCCTCCTTTTGCTTTGAAGAAGGCAACGAGTTCGTGAATCTAGACGGTTCCTTCAATAAGGATCTAGGGGGTTTAAGCGAGCAGGAAAGAGGAAAGTGGATTGGCGAGAATATCTTTAAAATCAACGGCGATTCCTCATCCTATTTCGCTTTTGACGTGGATAATGAGAACAATCCCAAATACGACGCAAAACCCGTTTTAAATTTGCAAAACCCCGTGGTTTCCACTCTTTTTGACGAAAAAACCGCGGCGGTTGCCGCGTCTAAATTGAACGCCTTCTTCGTGTCGGGAAGCCCCAAATACGATGGGGTTTATGAACTTTCTTGCTCTAACCTAGAGACCTATCAGCCGCGCTTTGTGGAACTAAAGAAGCAGGCCAACCGGATCGTCTTCCTCTCCAAGATCCCCATAAGGTTAGTGCCTCCCGTTATCTTCTTCTTGATCGTTCCCCTTCTTGTCCGCGATGGCAAATCCGTGGGCAGGCTACTCGCCAACACCGCGGTCATCGACTATGGCGGATATAGCGCGAAGAAGTGGAGGATCTTGCTTCACCAGGGAATCCTCTATTTGCCCTGGCTACTTTCGATATTGCCCTATGACATATTGGCGGTCATCTCGGTCGCCTTGGTCTATACGGCCGAGTTCCTCGTCTCCAACGTCTCGCCTTCAAAGCGCGGAGTGCATGAGATGATGGCGGGCACGATGACCGTCAACGACGCGGAGAGCTCCTATTTCTCCTCCAAGGAGGAATATGAATCCTACGTGAGGGAGAACCCCGAATCGGTGGCGGAGGAAGAGGAAACCGAACCGGTCGTAGAGGAAGAACCGGTTGTCTTGGATTCCAAGATTTTGGAAACGGAAGAAGGGCAACCCCAAAAAGAAGAGACTTCTGACTTAAAGTCAGGCAATGAAGAAAATGAAATGGAATCGACCGATTATGACGAGGACGATTTCGTGGACAAAAAATAATTATATTTTTTCGCCCAAAAACGGCCTCCTTCCTTCCATCTTCGATTTTCCTTTGCTTGTAATGGTTGCATGTTCAACATCGCGCTCATCGATGACACGTTTTTCGACCAGGAGCATTTGAAGTCCCTTTTAGACGAATACGAGAAGTCGAAGGGGTGGACCTTGTGGTCTATTGCTTTGATAGCGCCTCCAACTTCTTCGATAAGTACCACGTCCAATACGATTTGGTGTTCATGGACATCGAGATGCCTAGTGTCGGCAAGGCCTTCGTCGGCGACGTCAACTCCAGCGGACATACCGTCGACACTTATGTATTCGATGATTTCTCCGTCCCCGCGATGCAGAACTTCGGCGATTTCCGTTACAAATATAACGGCGAGGAAGTCGGTTGCTACATCAACTACGCGGAAGGCATCTACGTCGGCTATCGTTACTACGAAACCCGTTATGCCGATGCGTTCAATAACGTCGATAATGTCGGTACCTATGATTATGCTAGTACCGTCAACCTAAGCATCACCGTCAAAAACACCGGTTCCGTCGCCGGCAAGACCCCGATCGAGGTCTATTACCAAAGCGAATACATCGATTACTACAACAACAGGAGGATCAAGGGCAAAACAAAATGGATGCCCCCGGCGAAATACCGGGAAGCATCCATGAGCGCCTTATGATACAATCCAATCAAATAGTCCAGGAAACTGGGTACATATCAAGCCGGCCCTGCCTTTTTTTTGGATGGATGAATAACCTATTCGTCTTTCGACGTGCCTTTGAGGCGGTAGAAGTTCTTGATGCCCCTGATATGCCTCAGTAAACGGATGTTGCCCCAAATGAATAGGCCAAGTCCGGAGGAGAGGGAAATCATGGAGAGGATGAAGGGGAGGGAAGAAGGGACGAATACCCTTTCCTTTAAGGTATTATAGCGGAAGGAGAGGAGGAGGAAGATGATTCCGATGACGGCGAGGATCAAGGAGACGATGATCATCGCATAGTCGTCGCTACGCTTGGTTTTGAGCTTGGTAAGCTCATCGTCTTTTTCCTTATGGGCTTCCTTATTGAGGGCGATTTCGCGGAAAGAAACCCCGTTTGAGGCTTGCTCAAAACGGGGCTCGGATTCTTCGGTTAGATTATTTTCCTTAATCCTATCTTCCATTTCTTTCGATCAGGAGAAGATCTTGGTCTTAGCGGCGGCGAACTTGGCCTCGACTAGGGCATCGATCTGCTCGTCGGTCTTGGCATCGGTATCGGCGAATAGGCCGTTGATGATGTCATTGACCGCGCTTCTGACTTTGCCAGAGAGGGTGGTGACGGGGCTCATGAAGAGGTTGTTGCCATTGCCGCATTCCTCGTCGATGGCGAAGACTTTGCCAGCGTAGTTGGCCTTTTTATCAGCATAGGCGCTTTCATAGGTGACTTCGCTCTTGGCGGCGTCGATTAGGGTTTTGAGGGATTCGACTTCGCGGCTAGATTTACGGAGCGGGAAGTAGTTGGTCTGAGCGGCCAAGGCGGCGCCGTTTTCCTTGTTGGTAAGGAAGTCATAGAACTTTAGCGAAGCGTCGACTTCGGCCTGGTTCTTCTTCTTGAAGAAGCAGAGGGAGGGACCCTGGGAGAGGGATTTGGCGGAATCGCCAGTGTCGTATTTGGGGATGCTTTGCCAGGATACGCTATAACCGTCGCTAGCCATCCAGGGCGCACCGGTGGTGGAGGCTAAGATAGCAAAGCATTTGCCCTGTCCGAAGATGGTGGAGGGGTATTCGTGGGAATAGCTGTTGATCATCGGGAACTGGTATTTGGTGGCGAGCAAACCTTTGTGGTTCCATTCGGTTAGGTCGGCTGCGAGTTCCTTGGCTTTGGCATCGTTGAGGAAGGGCACGGACTTGACGGGGTCGGTGTCGTTGGTCATGAAGGGGATGCCCTTGCTTTCTAGAAGCGTGATGAAGAGGTTGGCGGGATCTTCGTAGATGACCGGGCAGGAGGTGATATAGCCGTTGGCGTCACGCTCGGTGGAGAAGCTCCTCGGGAAGTCCTCGACCCAATCTTCGGCAAGGTCCATCAGCCCTTCGAAGCTCGTTGGATAGGCGTAGGCGGCCTTGTTGGCGTTTACGCTAGTGGGAGCGACATAGTCGCCGGCGTCGACACCGGCCTTATTGGCGCCGGTGACGGACATGACTTCCTTATTGATCATAAGGGCGTCGGTGGACTTGGAATAGGGGAGAGAATAGAATTTGCCGTTATATTGCTGGGCTTCGACCGTTAGGTAATACTGGCTGAAGTCGCTATCCTTCTTCAAGGTGGCGGCGTGATCGCTAACGTCGACTAAGGAATCGATCCAGTTGATGGCATAGGTGCCATAGGTGGAGGCGATATGGGGAACGTCGCCAGTGCCTAAGCCGGAATCGACCGCGGAGGCAAGTCCGCCATAGTCGTTGGAGTAGTTGCCCTTATAGACCGCGTTGACGGTGATATTGGGGTTTTCCTTTTGGAAGGCGGCGATGACGTCTTTGACGTAGTGATAGGCGGCATAGTTCTTATCGTCGCTAGTGTCGTCGGGGGTAGGGTCTTGCGTATAGGTGTTCCACCAGGTAATGGTGACTTTTTCCTGGCTGGCGGAGGTGCTGGCTTCACTAGAGTCGACGCTGCTAGAGGAGGCGGCGGAACCACCGCAGCTTGCCAAAGCGATGATGGACATGGCGCTTAGGGTGAGCACGGATAATCTTTTCTTATTCATGTTTAAAATGTTTCCTTTCCTGAAACAGTCAATATTGTAGCACTTTGGAAAGAAAGGGTATTACCCTTTTATTCCTGCCCTTGAGGTGCCCTTCATGATATATTTTCGGAAGATGATGAAAAGGATTAGTAGCGGTACGACCGTAAGTACGGCGGAGGCCATTTGCCACGCATATTGCAGCACGGGCGCCCCGTCTTGTCCCTGCAATGACAAATACCCCTTCCTAATGATGACCGAGATCATCGTGTAATCGTCGTTATAGACGACTAACGACGGCCAGACGTAGTTGTTCCATTGCCCGATGATCGAAAGGATCGTGATGGTGATAAGGGTGGGCATCGCGATGGGAACCATGACCTTCCAAAGGTATTTCCAATCGCTTGTGCCATCCATTTTCGCGGCGAGGTAGAGTTCGTTTGGGATCTGCTTGAAGTTTTGCCTAAGCAAATAGATGTAGAAGGTGGAGGCGATTAATGGAAGGACGACCGCGAGGAAGGCCTGGAAGGCGTTTTGGTTAAGTCCCGTTAGACCCATATTGGAAAGGGTGGTGTAATTGGTGATCGCAAGCAGTTCGCCCGGGACCATCATGGTCGCGAGGAAGGCGATGAACAAAACGTCCCTCCCTTTGAATTCTAGCCGCGCAAAGGCAAACGCCGCCAAAATGGTCGTGAGGACCTGGAAGATCGTGATCGTGAAGGCGATGAGCAAAGTGGAACCGACGTGGCTCATGTAGTTAAGGCGGGTGAAGGTTTCGTAATAGTTGGTGGCGAGGTTATCGAAGAAGGAGAGAAGGTCCGGGACCATTTTGCCCGAGGTGATTTCGTCTTGGGTCATGCCGCTTGCGGCGACCATGTAATAGAAGGGGAATACGCAGACAAGCCCGGCGATGCTAAGGAAGGCATAGATGAGGATTAACCGTATGATGGTCCGCCTCTTTTCCTTCTTTGCCTGCTTCAAAGGGTCGACCTCCTTATAGGGGCTGACCAAGACCAGGGTGGTGCCTATGACTTTCTTCTTCCTTTTGTTCATATCAATACACCACCATCTTCTTTGAGACCCTTAGTTCCACTAAGGTGAAGAGCAATATGACGATAAGCAGAATCACCGCGGCGGCGGAGGCGAATTGGCTCGAAACCGCCCAGTTGCCGGATTTCATCATGTCGTAGATGTAATAGACGATCGTATATAGGTCGTGGGTGCCCGCCACGGCGACGGAGGAATCGGAACGGTTCAATAGCCCCACGATGGCCCCATATTCCTTGAAGGCCGAGATGAAGCTAGTGACGGATATATAGAGGATTTGCGGCGAAAGTAGCGGCAAAACGATGCGCACGTTGGCCTTGGCTTTGCTGGCCCCGTCGATCCTGGCCGCGTCGAAATATTGCTGGTCTATGCCCTGAAGCCCCGCGAGGAAGATGAGGATCTTATAGGGAAGGGCGGTCCAGATGATGTAGATGCAAAGCACGGTCATACAGGAAAGCCAGGTCGCCGAGGTTTCGCCGATCCAGTTCACGTTGAGCCTCAATATCTGATTGAAGACGCCCGTGGAGGAGAAGATGATCGAGAAAACCATGCCTATGGCGATGACGTTAGTGACATAGGGCATGAAGAATATCGTCTGGAAGAACTTCTGAAGGGGCTTGATGTTATGGATGCAAATGGAGATGAGCAAGGCGATGATGACCGAGATCGGCACGGTCACAAACGTGATGAACATGGTGTTCCAGAAAGCGCTTGGGCCTTCGAAGGAGAAGAAGATGCGGTTATAGACCCCCGACCCTTCGTAGCGTTCGGCAAAACCCAAAATATAGGCGTAGTTATAGAAGGTGAAGCCGCTATGGGCGCCGGTGGTCGCGTTATAGTCCTTTAGGAAGGAGACGACGATTGTGTTGATGATCGGGAAGAAAGTGAAAACGGCCATCAAGACCAAGACGGGCGCAAGATAGAGCCAAGCCTTATAGTTGTTCTTGTTGGTATCCATTTCCTAACGTATCCCCGAATCGAAAACCCTATTCGATCTCCATCCTTTTGCCGGATTCCTTCTCGAAGACGTAGATCTTGTTTTTGCGCAAGGCAAAGCAAATCTCGCCGGGTTTGGCCTCGATATCGCTGTCGATGATGAGCTTGACCTTGCCCTCTTCGGCATAGATGGAGGAGCAAAGCAATTGTAGGTCCCTGCCCTGGGTATAGACCTTTTTGCACTTGAGGGTGAGGACCTTTTCCTTGCCCTCGGCCTCTTTGTCCATCAAAAACCCTTCGGGGCGAATGCCGATGGTGACGTTTTGGTTCTCGATACCTTTTTTGACGGGGAGGATCTTCTCTTCGCCAATATATAGCCCGCCGTCTTTGATCTTGCCTTCGAAGACGTTTATGGGGGGCGTGCCTAGGAATTTGGCCACGAAGAGGCAATTGGGATCCTTATAGATGTCCTGCGGGTTGCCCACCTGGCGGATAAAGCCCTTCTCCATGACGACGATTTGGTCGCAGATGGACATGGCCTCCTCTTGGTCGTGGGTGACGAAGACCGTGGTGATGTTGGTCTCTTGCTGGATGCGCCTAATCTCTTCCCTGGTTTGGATGCGAAGCCTTGCGTCTAGGTTGGAAAGGGGCTCATCCAGAAGCAAGACGCGGGGCTTTTTGACTAGGGCGCGGGCGATTGCGACACGCTGTTGCTGCCCACCCGAAAGCTCGCTTGGCTTCCTATCTAGGTAATCCTCGATTTGGACTAACCTTGAGGTTTCGCGGATCATCTTATCCTTCTCATCCCTTGTTAGTTTCCTTTTGATGGGCTTAGGGCCATCTGGATAGACGATTTCGTATTTTTGGTTGATGCCAACGCCTTTTTTGGAGAGTTTGTCCCTCTCCCCTTCGATTCTTTCCTCGGCTTTGTCGATCCTATCCTTGCTATATTCCTCGAAGGATTTGTTGCTCCTTAGGTATTCTTCTAGCACTTCCCTGGCAAAAAGGGTGGATACGCCATAGTCCTCGGAGATATCGCGGATGGTTTTGGTGTAGATCCCCTTGTCGCCTTTATTGTCGATATAGTTCTTCGCCGAGGTTAGGAACTTCCTGGGCTTAGACAAAACCGAGATGACCGTGGCTTCGTTTTCGATCAATAGGTCCTTCTCGTTTTCCTCGACGACTAGGTTATCCAAGGGGAATTGGACGTTTTGGTATACGGTCAAATGGGGATAGAGGGCATAGTTTTGGAATACGAGCCCGATGCCACGGGTCTCAGGGGAGGTGCCGCTCATATCCCTATCGTCGAAATAGATCGAGCCTTCGGTGGTGGACTTTAGCCCGGAGATTAGATAAAGCATCGTGGATTTGCCACACCCCGAAGGGCCTAGTAAACCAAAGAGTTCGCCCGAGGGGATCGTGAGGTCGACGTGATTGACCGCGATGGTGTCCTGCGTCCCCTTTTTCTTGTCCCCGGGGAAGGTTTTGGTGAGGTTAATGAGATTGATTTCCATGGTATGAGAGAATTATAAGGCCTTGGGAACTTAAATAAACAATTTCATTGTTATTTCTTCGAAAGCAGTTCCTCTTCGCTTTCATAGACCTCTTCCTTTTTGCCTGCGATCGGGAAAAGGGCGAACACGTATTCGGATAGCGTCTGCCTTTGTTTTCTTGTCGCCATCATTGTTAATGAAATGAAGTAGGGGGCCATGAAGGTGATCGGTCCAAGAAGGAAAAAGAAGACGTAATGGAAAAGGTTAAAAACTAGCTGCCGCCTGATGGAGGGGGAGAATCCATCGCTTCCCAATAGGTAGATCCCAGAGAGCTTTTTCCCAAGCGTTTGCTTGCCGCGATGGAAAAATAGCGGGGGCAGTACATAGAAAACGAGGTAGGAGACCAGTAAAGAGGTCTCAAACGCGGCGGCCTCTAATAGGATCAAAGTACGCCTTGCCTCAAGGTAGCCTTGCTTATATCCAAGGTAGCCTGGGGCGAAATCCTTACACGCGCTTATATAGAAGGAAGAGTAGTTTTCGTCATAGTCGGGGTTAGCGAAAATCCTGTTGCCGTTTTTGTCAAACAAAGATTCCCCGGAAGATAGTTTTGCCTGGGCTTTGCGGCTAAGGTAGACCTCTTCGCCATCGCCAAGTTCCTCATGGAGATAGGAGAGGAAGAAGGCGTTTAGGATTGGGTCTAGCTTATCGGAGACCTCGTTATGGGTTAGGCCTAGGGAAGGATAATAGTCGCCGACGTTTTTGATGGTTCCCTCGCTTTTGAGGAATAGCCCGCTTTCGACTTGGACGCCTTCCCTAAATTGCCTTGCCTCGACCGCGGAAGGTAAGGCCATATAGGCGTTGGAAAAGGCGAAAAGAAGCAAGGCGGTCAATATCGCGGTGAGGAAGAAATCGAAGAGGTGGGCGGAAAATAGACGGAAAAACGTGGGGCTTTCCCTAACGATTTCAACTATTTCCCCATTGGTTTTGTCCACGTTAGTCCCCTCTTTCCATCTCCCTTCCATCCACTTGGATCAAACCGCTACAAAATTCCGATAGGGTCTGCCTTTTCTTATTGGGAAGGAAGGTGAATAAATAGGATAGAAGCATCAAGACGAAGGAATAGATCATAAGGGTGAAAACGGGGGCGAAGCCGAATAGATTCACCGATAGGAGTTCCTTCGCGTTGGCCCCGTAGATGAAAAGGAGGGAGAGCACGGGGGCAAGTAGGTATTCGACGCCGAGCAAGAGGAAACGGAGGAGGTTATTTAGGATATTGGGCTCATAGCCATCGTTTCTCCTATAGGGCGTTTTGAGGATCTTGCTTGAGGCCGTCGAGCCGTTTTTGAGGATAATGGGAAGAAGGAAGAAAAGGATGAGCGAAGAAAGGGCATATGCGCCAAAGCCCTCGGCGATTTTGATCATCCATAGGGCCATATAGCTTTCTTCGTATGCCTTTCTGGCCTCAATATAGGGGGAATAGCCTTGCTTTAGTTCCTTGATGGCGTCTTCCAGAATGGCTTGGTAATGGGATTGCAGGGCGTTTCTTAGGGTGAGTCCTTCGCTATATTTGGCGTTGCGGTAGCTTTCGTCGACCTTCTTGGCGGATTCTAGGGTGAGGTAGGGGAAGCCTTCCTTCGCATAATCGTCCTCGAACCCCTTGGTCAAAATGCTTCGGTAGTGGTCTTGGCCATAATTGGAGGCATATCCATCGAGGAAGCCTTGGTTTTTCTCCGCCTTAAAGGAGCAATAGTAGTGGTAACAGAGCTCGTTTTGGCTGGAGATGGGATCCACCCCGGCATAGAGCTTTTCCGATATATCGCCTTCGCTGGCCCCGCCTTCGATCAAAGAGCCATAGGTGAGGCGGAGGATGTAGGTTTTGGCGTTGTCTTCGGGCCCTTTGGCATTCCCGTTAGCGTCGAATTCGTCTAGATGCGATTCCTTGATGATGGCTTTTAAGGAAGACTCGTTATTGGCAATCTCGGCGGCAACGCCCTTTTGGCCACCGCTAACGGAGACGATGGAGTCGATGCCGAAAAGCAAGATGACGTTCAAAATCACAAGCAGTGCAAAATCTAGCAGCAAAGTTTGCAGTTTTTTCCCTCTTTTGAGGATAGGTGCATCTATGTAGAGAGAGGTCTTCTTTGCCATGAGGGAATTTTACTATTTCTGCAATAAACCTCTAGATAGCGATTCCCCCTATGCTTCATAAAATGAAAATTAAACAAGACATATCATGAAAATAAGGGAATAATTTGTCCGAGGAAATGCGATGACAACCAAAGAAATCTACACGAAGGAGGGGTACCGCTTAGCGCCATATTTGCTGCGCTTCGCCGCTTTTGCGGTCGATGCCGCCATTTTCGTTGCCACCGTGGTCGGACTTTTCTGTCTGCTTTATCCCTTCGGCGTCTTTCCAACCCTCGGGGATATCAACGGCACCGCGGAAGGACTGGTTCTCCAAGAAAAATACGACGAGGCCTCTCGCCTATATAAAAAGGTTGATGGTCAGCTTCAAATCGTATCTTCTTCCGATTACCGCGACTATGAGGAGGCGGTCTATCAATATTATTTCGTCTTCAACGCCGCCGATAACGCCGATAACCCCCATCCGGAAGCCTATACGATGGCCCAATATAACACCGCGGTCTATGACCTTCCTTCCATCGTAACCGAGTCCAATCGCTCGCAGTATTACGTTTTCTCTACCGATGAAAACGGCAAACCCAATGCCAATTTAAGGGGACAATTGAATCCTTCCATCTTAAATGACGATGGATCGATTCCCGCCTTTATTTCCAAAGGGCTACTAGATTTCCATAAAGCCAAATATGAGCAGACCTATTATCTTTTGGCTCAGGAACCCTATTACGTTGAGGCGGTTACCAAGTTGAAAACGGGGACGATTATGATTGAATTAATCGCCTCCCTCGTCCCTTTATTGGCGTTTTATCTGGCCGCCCCCATCTTTGATGTGGTCGGCAGAACCATCGGCAAAAGAATCATGAAGATCGGCTGTGCCACCATTATGGGCACCGTTCCGAAAAAATGGCAGATCGCCTTAAGGGTTTTGGTGGCCGTGGTCTGCGTCGTCGTCGCGGTGCTTTGGGACGATTTGACCCTATCCTTAATATTCTTGGTGGCCATGTTCTTGATATCTTCTGGCATGGCGACTTTCGGTCGGACGAGAAGATGCCTCCACGACTACGTGAGCCAACTCGTCGTGGTAAGGCAACAGGATATCAAAGAAGAAGCGCTGGTTTCGCATAGGGGCGAGGATGGCGCTATATTGGATGAAATGGGGGAACAAGGCGATGGAAGGAATTAAGGAAGCCCCAATCGTAAAGCGCGCCCTTTGCGCCATCGTCGATTTCGCCATTGCCTTTTTGTTCGGATTGGGCGTTTTCACGGCGATGTCCGCTATCTTGACCAACGTTCCTAGCGGCAAGGCGATAAGAGAGGAAATCTCGACCTATTACAAAGATTCGGGTCTATATACCATCGATGAAACGGGCAATCCTGTCGGCAACACCAAATCGATCAACTATCAGGACCATTTGAATATGTTGCTACATTACTATACGGTCTACATCGCCTCCGAATGCCCCGAAGCGGGACGGGCGGATTATGACGTATATTGGTTCAATGTCTTCGTCTTGGGCCTAGACGATGAACAGAGCAAATTCAGCTATGAGCAGATTTCCTCCTATCCCGACCCCCGTCCAAGCGGGAAAACGCTTTTCCGTTACGCCAAAGACGATAAAGGAAATAACCTATATGACACCGTTGGTGTCCCAAGGGATGAACTTTATGAAGACGGCGATCCCTCCAAACCTCTTCTTCATGACGCGAAGTACCAATTGCTTTGGTATTTCTATTCCGATAGCAAAAGGAATTGCGACTATAACGCCGGTTATGACCTAAGCCATCGCGTTTTCTTCACCGACGCGCAATACCGCTATGAGCTCCATTCGACGGTCATTCCCCTTGTGGTCGCCGTCGTTACCTCCTCCATTATCTTCTTCGCGGTGTTCCCGATGATTTTCAAAGAGGGACAGACCCTAGGAAAGAAGGTTTTCGGTTTCGGTGTGATGTCTTGCGACGGTTATGTCGCCAACAAAGGCCAGATGTTGCTCCGCCAATTCCCGCCCATCGCCCTTGGCATAATTGCCTTTGCCTTTTTCTCGGGTTTGGTGGCCTTGATTCTGATGGGCGTGCTATTGATTGCATCCTATATCCTGGCCGTTTTTTCAACCAACCACAGGGCCATCCATGACTTTGTCGCCTATACCTTCGTCGCCGACCTAAAAGAATCCGTATACTACAAGAATTCGGCGGAAGAAGAAGCCGCCAATCGCGTTATCGACGAGAAGATAGAACACATCGAAAAAAACAAGCCCGGCGAAAAGTAAGCGCTTCTTTTGTCAGCCTTAAAGTAAACTTTAATTTATTGAGCCCTTTGCCTCGACCTACTTGTTTGCACTACGCACGTGTGATAAAATTTCCCGTAACAAATGCGAGACTTCTTGGAGGTTGCACATGGAAGTAAAAATTGAAGCTTTGTCGAAGGTCTTCACTGGTACCAAAGGCACCAAAATGACGGCCGTGGACAACATGTCTTTCGTCATTCCCGACGGAAAACTTGTCGGTCTATTAGGACCTTCTGGTTGTGGCAAATCCACGACCCTCTACATGATTGCGGGTTTGCATCGTCCTACCGGCGGTCATATTTATTTTGGTTCGGAGGACGTTACCCACGTACCTCCGGAGAACCGCGGAATCGGCTTGGTTTTCCAAAACTACGCCCTATATCCCCATTTCTCGGTTGCCCAGAATATCCAATTCCCGCTTGATAACGTCCGCCTTCCCGGCGCCTATGGCAAGGAAAAGGATGCTTATTTAACCGCGAAGGGCAGCTATCAATTCGTTTTGGCCCACATCGCCCACTTGGAAAAGAGAATCGCTAAGGAGCAAGCCCTGCTCGATAGCGGAAAGGCAAAGAGCCAAAAGACCGTCGAGGAATCCTTAGCCGAGCATAAAGCCGACTTAGAAGCCACCAAGGCCAGCGTCGAAGAGAAAGCGAAGGCGGTCGAGGAAACCAAGGCTGCCTACGATAAGGCTTTAGCGGACTTTGAAGAACTCAAAAAGGCTGACCCCCTCAAAGCAAAAGTGGTCAACAAGAGGAAACTCAACAAAGCCGACAAGAACGCCATCATTCAGGAAATGGCCAAGATCGTCGACATCACTCCCTACCTCGCTAGGAAGCCCAAAGAACTCTCCGGTGGTCAGCAGCAGCGCGTTGCTATCGCCCGTGCTTTGGCCAAAAAGCCCAGCGTCTTGTTACTAGACGAACCTCTATCCAACTTGGATGCCCGTTTGCGTTTGCAGACCCGTGAGGAAATCAAGAGGATTCAGCGTTCCACCGGCATCACCACCGTCTTCGTCACCCACGACCAGGAAGAGGCGATGTCCATTTCCGACGTCATCGTCGTCATGAAGCTCGGCGTCATCCAGCAGATCGGTGAACCCCAATACGTTTATGACGAACCCAACAACCTATTCGTCGCGAAGTTCCTTGGCTCTCCCGCCATCAACACCTTTGAAGGCGATATCAAGGATGGCAAGCTTTACGTCAACGGCGTCCTCTTCGACGATGACCCCGTTTACCAAAAGCCCTATGTCCATACCGTCTATGAACAGCCCAAGGAAGAAATCGAAGCCAAAGAAACTTTGGCCCTTGGCAAAAAGGTCCATAGCAAAACCGCCGAAGGACAGCTCATCGAAGAGAATCCCGAGGTCGCCAAACAACATTGGCCTTCCCACGAGGTCACCGAAACCGACAGAAAAGTCGTCATCGGCGTCCGTCCCGAATCGTTCAAGCTCGTGGATGGCAGGACCAAGATGGCCGTTGTTCCCGTTGATGTCGAAATGCTTCAGCATATCGGCCGCGATATCTCCGTCGTCGGCAACGTCCAAGATAGGCCCGACGATAAGTTGAAGATCATTATTCCCAGCGAATATAGAGACGAGGTCAAGGCTGGACCGATGAGGTTCGCCGCCAAGCGCTTCTATGTTTTCGAATCTGAAGGCGAGAGGATCAAATAATGGTCGATCAAGCAAGCAAACAAAGGCTAGCTGAACTCAACGCGGAGTCGACGCGCCAAATCCTTGGCATGTCGCTTTCCTCCAAGCGTAGTTCTAAGCACCAGCTTTCCGAAACCGGAAAGGCCTGGATTGCTTTGATCCCCGCTTGCATCTTCCTGTTGGCGTTCATGATCTACCCGATCCTTAACACCTTCATCATGTCCTTCATCGAGAACTTCCGCTTTATGAAGGGCGCCGGCGGATCGTTCGCGCTTTCCAATTTCTTTGCGGCGCTATCGAATTCCCGCCTCTCCACCAAACCGTCTTTCTCCTTCCAAAACTATATAGTGGTTTTGCAGGATGCGGACTTCCTTACCTCCTTGGGCAATACCGCGCTCATCGTTATCGTCACGGTCCCCTTGACGATCGTCGTCGCCTTGCTCATCGCCGTCGCCATGAACTCCATCAAACCTTTGAAGGGCTTCTTCCAGACGGTCTTCTTCCTTCCTTATGTTACTAACGCCATCGCGTTGGGCATGGTTTTCAAAATCATCTTCACCGACGGCGATGCGGGTTTGTTCAACGCATTCCTAAGCCTATTTGGCGTATCCGCGCAATCCTGGCTATCGGTTTATGCCGATAAATGGCAGATGTTCGTCGTTATCATCATCTACTCAATATGGAATGGCATCGCCTTCAAGATCTTGGTCTTCATGTCTGGTCTTGCCTCCATCGATAACCAGTATTACGACGCCGCCAAGATCGATGGCGCCAATAAAGCCACGATTTTGGGCCGCATAACGGTGCCCCTACTCTCCCCGCAGATCCTCTATATCACAATCACTTCCTTCATCGGTGCGTTTAAATCCTATACGCAGATCATCTCCCTCTTCGGCGCAGGCGCCTATAACTTCGGCGGCTCGACCGGCAAGAACTGGATGACCGTCGTAGGTTACATCTATTCCACCATGCAGGACGACACCATGGTCGGACGCGCCGCGGCCGCTTCCTTCGTCTTGCTCGTCATCATCTTGATCATCACGCTCCTACAGACCGTCGCGTCCAAACGTAGGGTGCACTATTAAGGAGGAAAACGAAAATGGCAAACTCTGATGTTTACTTTACCTCCCCTCACAAAAGGAGAATGTACATTGCCCGTAAGGTTGGTTCCACGACTTTAACCTACGCTTTCCTTGGCCTTTTGGGTCTATTCATGATCGTCCCGTTCGTGTTCATGATCATCACCTCCTTTAGAAATGCGGATGCCTACGACCTCGATGTCGCCCACCGCGTCTTCAACCTCATCCCCTCTTGGTGGAATAGCGAGGTTAACGCCTCCAACTACACCCTCGATAACTATGCCACCGTCTTCAACTATCGTAACCCCGTCACCGGAGAGGCGATCAACTTTGCCTTCTTTTATATAAATACGGTTTACGTCTCCGTCGTTTCCACGATCTTCACCCTCATCACCTCCGTTTTGGCGGCCTTCGCCTTCGCTAGGTGCAACTTCAAGGGTAAGAACCTGTTGTTCACCATCTTGCTTGCCACGATGATGATCCCGGGCGAAATGATGGTCATCACCAACTACCAGACGGTTAAGTTGCTCGGCTGGGACAACACCTTCGCCGCCCTCATATTCGTCCATGGCGTCTCCGTATTCTATATCTTCTATTTAAGACAGACCTTCCAGCAGATACCTAACGAGCTATTCCTCGCTGCGAAAGTTGACGGTTATGGCCACTTCAGGTATCTATTGAGAGTCATGATCCCCATCGCCATGCCGACCATCGTCACCATCACGATTCTCTCCCTCATGGGTTCATGGAACGCCTATATCTGGCCTAACCTCGTTGCTTCTGGCAAATGGAGGCTCAACGACCAGTGGTCCATGAAGCTCGTTTCCAACGGCTTGATGTCCCTATTCACCAACTCCGATACCGGCTTGTCTCGCGACACCGTCCGCATCGCGGGCTCCATGGTTTGCACCTTGCCGCTATTCGTCTTCTTCCTCATCTTTAGGAAGTACATCATGCGCGGCGTCTCTCGCTCGGGCATCAAGGGTTAATCCCCATTCAATCATGTTGAAACGCCATATAAGGCTTTCATAAAAAAATGTCTATCACCCCAAAGGAGTAAGTATGAAAAAAGCATATCTATCATTAGTTTCCGTCATGTTGCTTGCGGGTGCGGCGGGAGCTTCCCTTAGTTCCTGCGGCAACAAAACCGGCGCGGCGATCGATCTAACCGTCGATACCCGCGGCCAGGAAATTCAATTCTGGACCGGTTTTGGCACCACCATCACATCGGCGCTTGAAACCGTCCTTGAAGAATTCACCGAAGAAACCGGCATCAAAGTCACCCATACGGGCCAAGGCGGTTACGATAACCTCCAAGCCGCCATCAACGGATCGGCCTCTTCCATCACCTATCCCAACGTCGCCGTTGGCTATCCCGACCATTTCGCCGGCTATATCGATAGCGACATCCAAGAAAGGCTTGATGACTTTATCGCCCAGGATAAGAACATCCCCGAGACCCGCGAAGCCCTTGAAGGTTACCCCGTCGGCAACGATGGCAAGTTCCATGAACTTCCCGCGTTCAATATCGACGACTTCGACCCCGCTTACATGGTCGAAAACCGTTCCCTCGAATATGATGAATCCGGCAATCCCTACACCATGGGCATCCCCTTCAACAAATCCACCGAGGTCATGGTCTATAACCGTTCCTTCTTCGAGCTAGAAGGTGTTAAGGCCGCTGGCATCGCCCTTCCCACCACCTGGGCCGAAGCCTCCACGCAATCGCAAAAGATCTTGTCCTATCTAAATACCAACAAAGTCTTGCCTAGCAAAGACGCTACTGGCAAAAAAACCGTCGCCGGTCAAATCCTTGCCTCCGATGGCAAAGTCTATGCCTCTGCCAGCGCCATGGAAGCTGCCGCCAAAGAAGCCAAGACCACCTATTTCCCGGTCTTGGACGCCACCAAGCTCACCGTTGGCGAATTCCGCCCGATGTCCTATGACTCTCAGGCCAACTTCTTCATCACCGGCGTCAGGCAGTGGGGCGGAACCTATTCCCACGTCGACAAAACTACCCGCCGCGGCTATATCGATTTCCAAAAGGGAACCGCGACCCGTGAATTCCTTACCGCCGTCAACGACCTCTATCAAGAAGGCGGCATTGGCATCCCCCAGACTTGGGGCGAAGCCGCCTATTGCTCCACTCCGTTTAAGAACTACAAGTCCCTTATGAACATCGGTTCTTCCGCGGGTGTCACCAACTCTATCGGTTCCACCGTCAAATTCACCGTCGACTGCGCCCCGATCCCCTATCACAGGGAAGACAAGAAGTACGTCATCTCCCAAGGTACCAACCTTGCAATCTTCGATATCGGCACCACCGCGCAGAAAGCCGCTTCCTGGAAGCTCGTTAAATATCTATCCCAGATCAAAAACGGCCTCTTCGCCGCTTTGACTGGCTACTATCCCACCTGCGGTACCGCTTTGAATAGCGAAGACTATCAGGATTTCATCAACCATCCCGTCAGCGACAACGACAAGATCAACGCCGCCGCCGCGAAGGTGAATACCGACATCTATTCCACCGCCGATACCACCTGGGAAAAATTCGTTGACCCCGGCTTCAATGGTTCCAGCGCCATCCGTACCGACATCGGCACCATCACCGCTGAAATCTTCATTGACAATGCCGGAGTTGCTTCCACCATCGAAAAGCACGTCAACAGCCTCTCTTCCTACGTTGAAGGCAATAACTAATCATCTCTAGGCCAAAGGAGGAAAAATCATGGCTAAATTCACCAAACTATCCGGCGTTGCGGCCTTCCTAACCTTCGCCGCCACCCTCGCTTCCTGCGGTGGGCACAAATCCATCGCCTATGAGGTCAACCTCGCCACCGATATTTCCGGTGCGAAGATCACGATGTGGACTTCCTTCGGTTCCGAAATGGAAGCCATCACCGAATCCTTGATTGAAGAATGGAGCGAAAAAACCGGTGTTAACGTCGTTATCGAGCAAAAAAGCGGCTATGACAACCTAAAGTCCGCCGTCATCGAATCCGCGACCTCGGTCACCTATCCCCATATCACCTTTGGTTATCCCGACCACTTTGCCTCTTATGTCAACTCCGACATCTTGGTCCGTCTTGACTATTATTTCGAAAATGGCGCAACCACCAAATTCGATTACGCCCCCGCCGGCGACGAGTTCAAGACCACCGACTTCTATGCTGACTACATGAGGGAAAACCAAACCATCGAATACGATGAAAGCGGTAAGGGTTACACTCTCGGCGTGCCTTTCAACAAGTCGACCGAATGCTTGACCTACAATTCGACCTTCTTCGATTGGGCTAAGACCAAAGACGCCGCCATCGTCGTCCCCGAAACCTGGGCTCAATTCGAGACCGTCTCACAAAAGATCCTCGATTTGCTCGGCTCTTTGGATGTCTATGGCCACTGCATTGGCGTCGATGGCAACGTCTACACTGATAATTCCGCCGCCACCAAAGCGACTGGCAAAGACGCTTTGCTCGACTTCAAGACCGTTCAGGATCCCACTAATCCCAAGTCCAATAAAACCAGCATGTTCCGCGTTTTGGGACGTGACTCCACCTCCAACTTCTTCATCAATACCATCCGTCAGTGGGGCGGAACCTACACCATCGCGGATAAGGCCACCCGTAAGGGATACATCAAATTCGATTCTCCCGAAGCTAAGGCTGGCCTAAGCAAGATGCAGGAGTACTACAACAAAGCCTATCTTGGCATCGCTCCTAGCTGGGGCGAAGCCAAATATTGCTCCAACCCCTTCACCGCTTTAGGTTGCGTCATGACCATCGGCTCCTCCGCCGGTGCCGACTCCAATGCTCCTAAAGGCGATAAGTTCGCCATTTCCTCCGCGCCTATCTTCTATAAGGACGCGGATAAGAAGTACGTCATCTCCCAGGGCACCAACCTCTGCTTGCTCGATACCGGCACGGAAAAGGAAAGGGTTGCCGCTTGGGAACTACTCAAGTACCTCTCCAAATACAATAACGGCGAATTCGCCGCGGAATCCGGTTACTTCCCCGCTTGCCCCTATGCTTATAATTCCGAAGAATACCAAGAATTCCTAACCGCTAGAGCGGTCTCCACCGTCGACAAGATCAACTTGGCCGCCGCCAAGGTCAATTCCGAGATCTACATCAACGAGGCCCTTGGTTGGGACAAGTTCGTCGATCAGCCTTTCGATGGATCTTCTACCATCCGTTCCAAGGTCGGCGATTTGATGACCAGCTTCCTCATCGACGGCAAAACCGCCGATCAAATCGTGGCAGATGGCTATTCCCAGCTTTCTGACTACGTCCAATAATAAAGGAGGGAAAGAATGAAAAAGAAACCTTTTATCTTCCTAGGTCTGCTAGCCGCGATGCTGCTTTCCTCTTGCGGTGGAGGCGGAAGTCCCGCCGACACCTGCGTCGAATGCATCAACGAGGTTGGAAAGGAGACCGTCTTACCGACTCCTGAGACCGACTCCCTCGCCTTCCCCTATGAAAGCGACTATGCGAGCAAGGACTTTGCCGCCGCCGAAACCGGCGTTAACTATGGCAAGGCCACCCTCTATAACGTAACCGATGGCGACACCGCGGTATTTAGAACCATAAGCGACGAATCCATCCGCGTTCGTTTCCTCGCCATCAACACCCCCGAATCCACCGGTAAGGTCGAACCTTGGGGTGTTAAGGCCAGCCATTGGTTCAAAAAACTGGCTGAAACCGCGACCGATTGGTGCTTGGTCAACGACATCGACACCTATGGCCATTACGATAATTCCGGCGGTCGTAACCTCGCCTTTGTCTGGTATAAGAGCGCAGCCGGTTCCTGGCGTCTATATAACCTAGAATGCGTCGAACAGTGCTATTCCGACCGTCAGCTCTTCGTCGATTCCCCCAAACTTGGCTATCTACCCTATTTTCAAAGGGCCGATGAGAAGAACAAGAAGTGCGGTTATCGCGTCTATGGTCAAAAGGATCCTACCTATGATTATTCTGATGACGTCGTCGAAGCGACCATCTACGAAGTCCTAAATAACTACAGTTCTTTGGGCATCACCGACGAATCTTCTGGCAAGCAGCTCCACATCAAGGCGCTTGTCCTTGGTTTAATCGGCGATAACCTCTTCCTCCGCGATATCACCAGAGACCTCGACCAAAAGGAAGACGAACCGCTTAGCTGCATCTATGGCTATGCGGGTTATGGCACATCCCTCGCCTCTTGGGTTGGGGTTGGCGACGTCGTCTATTTCTATTGCCGCGCGACCTCCTATAGCGACACCTATCAGCTTTCCGATATCAAGGGCGATACCCGTGGTAAGAAGAAGTTCGAAATCCTAGTCGATGCCTCCGAAGGCGAAAACTATGGCGAATATCTCTCCGACATCAACCCCCTCGACATCGATGAAAGCAAGGTCAGCGGGAACGAATCCCTAAAGGCCTATGCCGAACAATACGTTTCCATCGACCTCACCGTCCGTAACATCATCAAGGGCGATAGGGACGACGATGGCAACCTCATCGGCGAAGGTGAGGAAACCTATTACAACCAATCCTCCAAATCCCCCTATAGCGAGACAATCTATGGTTATGTCAAAGGCACCAAAACCTATTGTAACATCCGCATCGATGGCAATAGCACGCCCAAACTCGACCACGATAGCTTCGCAGTTGGCAAGTCCTATAGAATTAAAGGCAGGCTTACCATCTATTACGAAAAGTACCAATTGATGATGTTCAACAACATCGCCGCCTATAATTACTTCACCGAACTTAATTAAGGCCTCTATGAAAATAAATAAGGAGTAAATATTTATGCAAATTCGCAAAGTATTCGTATTAACGGCCCTCTCTTTGATGGGTCTAGCCGCTTGCGGCGGATCAACCCCCTCTGGCGCTTCCGATGCCGACGTCGTGGCTGAAGTCGCCAAAAAAGGCGCCATCGCCTGCTGGGCCGACACCGGCGGAGTCATCTCCACCGCGATGACCAACGAAGCCTATGGTGCCCATTCCCCCGTTTTGGCCACCAAATACACCGTCCAACTCAATGGCCAAAAATATGAAGCCAACCTCTCTTGGACCGGATTCAAAGCCGAGGAATGGAAACAGTATGACGCCGACGCCACCCACGTTTCCCTTCTTCCCGTCCGTCCTTTGAAGGGTCAGGCAGCCCTAAGCCTAACGATGGCTCCGACCATCACCTATGGCAAAGAATCCATCTCCGGGCCCACCTATAAGTTCGTCTGCCCCGCCTATGACGTCGAATTCGTCGACTACGCCTTAGCGGATCTCGCCGACGCCTTCTATGTTAAGAAGACCGTTAAGACCAATGATATGGTCCGCATCCATGGCTGGGTTACCAACTGGTATGACAACTATGGCAACGTCTTCGTCCAAGACGGCGACTATTCCATCCAACTTTATAAGGCTTCTGCCTTCAAATCCTTCTACAAGGTTGGCAACCACGTGGACGTTGTTGGCCAAATCGTCGACTATAACGGCTTAGAATTCTCCGGCACCGTTCAGGATGTCTCTTTCTCCACCAAGGAAATCGCCGCCTGGACCAAAGGCGCTGTCACCAAAGCCGTCTGTGATGAACTTTCCAGCGGCAATAAATCCAAAAAGCTTTGGAATAACTATTACGAAGGAACCGCCACCGCCATCGTTTGGGAATATAACGAACAATTCGGCACCACCGACGACGAAAAGGTTTCTCCTATCAACTGGTATAAGTATGACGGTTCCAAAAAGGAAAAACCCGATACCTTGATGCTACAGACCGATGATGGCGGAAAATTTGCTATTTATCTCAAATCCAGCAACATGGGAAGCACGGGATACGAAAAAGCCTGCGAATTTATCAAGACGCTTAAGGTCGGCGATAAGGTTTCCTATAAAGGGCCCATCACTTACTATAGCGGTGGCAGTTTAGTCGAAATCAATCTCGCTTCTGCCGATAACCTCGCCAAAGTTTCCTAATTCAGAAGGCACCTCTGCATCAGGGGTGCTTTTTACATAATCAATCATTCTTATATTGGTTTTAACCTTCAAAGAAGGTAAAATATAATACGCGAAAAGTAAGAAAGGACTCGCAAAAATCATGAAAAAATCTGCTTTAATGGTGCTCTCTCTTGCCGCCTTGGCCCTTTTGGGTTCCTGCGGTGGTGGAACATCCGCAACTTCCTCTTCTACCCCAGCTGGCACTAGCGTTGTCAGTGGCGTCACCGCCGTTAAGATCACCGGTGAATCATCTGTCGAAATGGGATCCACCCTCAAACTATCTGCGACCGTCGAAGGCACTGGCGATGTTTCTCAACTCGTTTCCTGGAAATCCAGCGATGCCAAGGTCCTTACCATCAACGACACCGGTCTAGTTACCCCCGTTGCCCCTGGTAAAGCCACCGTTACCGCCACTTCCGAAGCCGATAACACCAAATCCGCTTCCCTTGAAATCACCGTTACCGAGAAGAAGGTCACCTATACCGCTATCTCCTCTTTGACTCAAAGCATGGAAGCCACCGTTGCCGGCCAAGTCGTCGCCGTCAATACTAAGAGCTTCATCGTCCACGATGGCACTGCTGGCGTCATGGTCTACCTCAACAACGTCCCGAGCCAGAAAGTCGGCCATAAGGTTGTTGTTGCCGGCACCACCGGCGGCGAAAGCAAATACGCCAATGGCTTGCCCCAATTTGATAGCAATGCCGTTATCCACGAATACGATGGCGAAGTCAACGTTCCCGCCGCTACCGCGTTAACCGATGCCAAACTCAAAGAGTGGAAGGCTTCCTACGAAGCTAATGGCACCACGGAAGATGACTATAAGAAACAGTTCCTCCAGACCACCGAAGTCAAGGCCTATTCTTGGCAGACCGTGGTTGGCGAATCCGGCGGATACAAAACCTTTGATCTTGATGGCTCTGACATTATGATCGAAGCCGCCTATCTAGACGAGGAAGCATTCCCTGTCTCCGTCGGCTCCACCTATAATGTCGAAGGATACTTCGCCGGTTACAACTATCATGGATATGCCGCGTTTGTCTTCACCAAGATCGAAAAAGTCGAAAGCCAGGTCGCCCCGACCTCCCTTACCGTCGAAAGCGAAATCAAAGGCAAACACTACGTCGGAACCACTGCTCAATTAAAGGCTACTGCCAACGCTGGCGCGAACGACTCCGTCACTTGGGCGTCCCTCGATGCCGATAAAGCGACCGTCGACGAAAATGGTCTCGTCACCCTCAAGGCCGCCGGCGAAGTTACCATCACCGCGACCAGTAAACTCGCCGAAACCGTTATTGGCAGGAAGGTTTTGACCATTGAGGCGCTGCCCGCCAACGATGGCTCCACCGCCGCCAAGGCGTTCACCGCCGACGGATTAATCGAATATGTCGATTCCTCCGCCTATAATTCGAAAGCCGACGTTTATGTCACCGGCGTCGTTAAGAGCGCCAGCTTCAGTAGCGACAAGAAGAACTGGACCATTGACCTCGTCGCCGAGAAAGGCACTGTCGAACTCTTCCGCGCCAAGACCGATAATCTAACCGATTACGAAGCGGCCCCCGCTTCCCTCAAGGGCGCAACCATTGTTGCTCATGGTAAATCTCTCTATTATGCGAGCGGCAAGAAATATGAACTCAACACTGGCTGTGTCGTCGATAGCGTCACCCCCGGCGAAGAACCCGAAACCAGCAGCTCCGAAGCTGGTTCCACCTCTTCCGAAGGAAGCGTTTATGATCTAACCGCTGGCACCAGTACCAATGGTAGCTATAAGAACGAATGGACCTATGGCGATTTGACCCTTGCCGGCGCTTCCAACAACAGTGGCAAATGGGAATACATGAAATTTGGTCCCAATGCCGATACCCTCGCTCTCGAAACCTATTTAGGCACCTACGTCAAAACCGGCAAACTTACTCACGCCGTCAGCAAAGTCACCTTGTCTTTAGGAGGCAATGCGACCTATAACAAAGACGAAGAAAAAGCCGCGATCAAGGTTGAATGCTATAGCGATAACACCTTCTCCACGTTGGTTTCTTCCTCCGAAGAAGTTGAGGTCCCCGCAGTTGCCTCTGGAGCAACCGGCTCCGTCTCCGTCGATGGCACCTGGGCTGCTGGAAACTACTACAAGCTCGTGTTCAACATCACCAACACCACCACCTATAACGGCGTTGTTGCTGCTACCGCCATCACCTTCGCTGTCTAATCCTCTTCCCCAATCCTTATAGGCTCCGCAAACGCGGGGCCTTTTTCATATAGAAAACGTCCTGTTGTATTTTCGGGGGACAAGTAGAAAAACCCACCCCCCCAAATTATTGGCAGGGTCATAAAAACCCCGCGTTTTTATCGCGCGGGGTCAAGTAAGTATTTAAGCGTATAGGTTAAAGCCTGTTGAATAGTCGGTGTAGTCGTTTGCATCGACTTGGCCCTGCAAATCGTTTTTGATGTAATCGAACACCAAATCGAAGGGGTAGTCCTCGTATTCAACGAGGAGAGTTCCGCCTCTACCGGGGTTTAAAGAGTAGAAGTAGTCGTAGGTTTTATTGAGTCCTTGATGGCAAAGGATGTAGTCGATGATCGCCACCTTATAGAAGGAAGAGCTGTTGATGGTTCTATAATTCTCAAGATCGCCCGTGTAGGTGTGGTTATAGTAAGCCTCTTTGATGATGTCCTCGCCTTTGACGTTGGCGATGACGATCTTGTTCATGAAGGGGGTGGCTTTATAGATGTCGCTAAAGGTGACGCCTCCGCTTAATCCATAGCGTTGGCCATTGACCATGGTGCACACCAGGTTATCTTCTTTTGGGGCATATTTCTCATAGATGGCTTTGCAGATGATGTTGGGCACGCCTTCTTTGGGGGCAAGAAAGCCATCGACATAACCCGCTTTGGCGGTTGCTTTGAGTTTGAATTCCCCATCCTCTATATAAGAGTCGCGGATGGCGGCGATTTTCTCGTCTTCTTCCCAACTGGAAGTCGAATTGATGATCCTATAATCGGAACAATAGGCGGATCCTCCATCCAAGGTGATGTCGATTTTGGACATGGCGCGGCCGTTGCAGAAGCTTTGCACGAAGGGAACCCTGGAGATGGCTTGGCATTCGTCGTCATGGGTATGGGCGCAGAAAACGCCATCGAAGTACTTTTTGTTGGCGGCGTATCTTGAGTTGGCCATCTCGTCGTGGATGAGCAAAAGGACGATGTCGCAACCTTCCTCCGACCTAAGCCTGGCAGCTTCGTTTTTCGTGAGTTCCTCATGGCCGACGAAGGTGATGTCGGAGACGTATTTGGAGGTGATGGAAGTCGTTTGGCCTTCCCCGATTACGCCGACGATGCCGATTTTGGCATCCCCCTTCTCTATAACCGTGGACAAGCCGACTTTGTCTTCCATCCACCTAGTGGTGGTCGCCGCCCCGTCTTTGTATTTCATGATATTGCCAGCCAAAAAGGGGAAATTGGCCAATTCTACGTTTTCAAGAAGCTTATCTTGGCCATAATCGAACTCATGGTTTCCGATGGTCATCGCCTCGAAACCGACTTCGTTCATGGCTTCGGTTATGAGTTTGCCATAGTTGGAATTGCTTTCAAGCGATCCTTGATACATGTCACCGGCGGAAAGGATGACGGTGTGCTCGGGATCCTTTTCCTTAAGCCTTTTGAGCTCGCCGAAATATTTGGCGATCCCGGCTTCGTAGTTATTTCCGTTCCTTTCCAGGATCGAGCCATGGAAATCGTTGACGCAATAGAAGTGGTATGTCCCCTCCTTTGTTTCCGAAGCCGAAATGGACGAGGAAGGATCCGCGTTGCTTTGGGTGCCCGAACTAACCCCGGTTGGACTTCCGCAGGCAGTTAGGATGACGACTAGACCGAACAAAAAGGATTTGTAGGTATTTTTCATGTTGTAATCATACCATTATGGTAGCCCGCTTGTCCTAGCGTAGAGAGGATATTGCCCCTTCCTAAAAGGAAGCAAAACGAGGACAATGGGGGGCACGGAAAACGGAGGTACGTCTATGAAATCAAAAATCATTCCCCTGCTATTGGCCGTGAGCGCCTTGACTGCGTGCAGCATCATCGTTCCTGGAACGTCCAGTTCCGAAGTCTCTTCTTCAACTAGCGAAACAACTAGCACGGAATCGACTACGGAAGAATCCGGTTCCACCGAAGCCAGCGAAGAATCCATCGCTTCGAACCCTTCCTCCGATATCGCTTCCTCTAGCATAGTCCAAAGCGAGGACATCAGCATCGAATTCAATGCGAAAACCGGTCGCGATAATACCACCGTCACCGATTTGGAGGAGTTCATCACCATCACCGGCGCGACAATAGAAAGCACCAGCGTCGGCGGCGTATATCAGACTAACGGCACCCATATCCGCGTCGCCTCAAGCAAGAAAAGCGGCTCCATCAGCATCGTTTTCGATAATACCTATTACGTTAAGGGCGTTACTTTGAATGCGAAATCCTATGGCGATAGCGAAGCAAGCGTAACCGTCGCCTTCGGAGGGGAAACGGAAAAGATTTCCGTCGGCACCACCCTCACCGATTATTCGACTACCTCCCTCGCCGGGGAAGGGACGACTTTAAAGATCTCCTCTTCCGCGGGGCAAAGGTTCTATCTATATGGCATAACCTTGCTTCTAGGCGAAGTCAAACCCGTCTATCCGACCTCAATCACCGTTAGCCCCTCTAGCGCATCGATTGCCGTGGGTGGCACAAAGCAAATCAGTGTCACCTATGCCCCAGCTAACACCAACGTCAAAAATTTGACCTTCTCCAGCTCCGATACCGGCGTTGCTACCGTCAATTCCTCGGGCCTAGTAAAAGGGGTTTCCGTAGGTGAGGCAACCATCACGGTTTCGGCCCAGGGCGAATCCAGAACCATTTCCGCGACCGCGAGTTTCACCATTGCCGAGGCGGAGGCGCCGACGACCACCAAAATCGAGCAGACCTACGTCGATTATACCGATAACTTCATCCATGCCATCGATTCCTGCCCCACCACAGGCGAAGTCCATCCTTTGCTAATCCCCGTTTGGTTCACCGACTCTTCGACCTACATCACTTCGACCACCAAAAAGGCAAACGTCCGTAGCGACATCGAAACCGCCTATTTCGGCAGCGCCGAAGAAACGGGTTGGCATAGCGTCAAATCCTATTACGAGGAAGAATCCAAGGGCCAACTTGAGATCGATGGCGTCACCTCCGATTGGTATGAATGCAACAAGAGTTCGGAGGACTATTATTCCGACGACGACGTCTCCAAAACCACTGCCTTGGTGGAATCCGCCGTCAGCTGGTATTTCAGCCAGGACGACTCCATGGATAGAAGCTATTTCGATAGCGATAGCGACGGTTATATCGACGCCGTCTTGTTGATCTATGGCGCCCCGGACTATTCCGCGTTGAACGATGGAAACGCCGACAACCTTTGGGCCTATTGCTACTGGGTGCAGGATACCGAGAACAAGAGCACCAAAAACCCCGGACCCAATACCTTCTTCTGGGCCTCCTATGACTTCATGTATTCCTCTTCGGATGCACGTAGCCGCGCCGGAAGTGGGTACGCAAGCGGGGACACCGACAATTGCACCGTCGATGCCCATACCTTCATCCATGAGATGGGCCACGTCTTTGGGCTGGAGGACTATTATGACTATGGTAGCAAAGGCTATTCCCCGGCCGGCGCGTTCTCGATGCAGGACTATAACCTCGGTGGGCATGATCCCTATTCCGTCATGGCCTATGGCTGGTCCGATCCCTATATCCCGACCGATTCCTGCGAAATCGTCCTAAAACCCTTCCAGGAAAGCCACGACCTCATCCTTTTGACCCCCGAATGGAATGAGAACAACTCGCCCTTCGACGAATACCTTTTGTTGGAGCTATATACCCCGACTGGGCTAAACGAGTTCGATTCGACCTACCAATATATGGGCAGGTACCCCATGGGGCCGAATAAGGCTGGCATCCGCCTATGGCACGTCGACGCGAGGCTAGTCGGCTTCAATTCCAGCTCCGCCAGCATCAAAAACATCACCACCGATTGCTATGATTCCTCCTACCGTCATGGCGTATGCCACGCTTTCTCCAATACCTATGACGATGAGAAATATGGTTCCATCCTAGGAACGAGCTATAGCAACTATAACCTCTTGCAGCTTATCCGCAATGACACTAAGGAAACCTATACGCCGACGGATGCCCTTTCCGCCTCCGACCTCTTCGTCGACGGCGATTCCTTCGGCATGTCCACCTATAGCAAGCAGTTCGTCAAGGGCACCACGCTCAATAGCGGCGCTTCGCTAGGCTGGGAGTTCGACGTCTCGATCTCCGGAAGCGGGGAAGACGCGACCGCGACCATCAACCTCATCAAGAACTAATCGCTGTTAGTTATCTAAAAACGGACCATATCGCAAGTTGCCTTATGGTCCTTTTTCATCTAGGTTTAGCGTATTAGGATAAGAAGAGGGGATTGGCGAAGTAAAAACAGAAAAAAGCGCCGATGACATCGACGCTTTCATTTCTTTTGCTGGTGGACCGTGAGGGACTCGAACCCGCGACCCGCTGATTAAGAGTCAGCTGCTCTACCAACTGAGCTAACGGTCCATTTTCTTGCTTCGAAGCAAGCCCATATAAATTACTCTAGCAGGGCTTTCAAAGCAATCATTTTTTCTTTTTGCGGCCAAAAAAGTCGAAAAGAAGCGGTGGATTCTAATATTTTTCTCCATCCCTGCCGCATAAAGCGTGCTATACTTGTCCCAAGATGGCAGAAAAACCCACCAAAACCGATGTCAAAAAAGTCGTCACGGCTTTGAAGCGCTCCAAAAAGAAGGTCGTTCGTTTGGAGGCCCTTTCCCGCCTTACGGGCATCTATCCCGAGATTTTGGGGGCGAGGCTTAGCTATTTCGAGCCGATGATCCTTTTGGACGAATCCATCAACTGCAAGGATTTTTTGCCGGCTTTGGTAGAGTACCTCGAAGTGCCAAGCGACCCTGAGAAGGAAAGGGCGAAGCCCATTAGGAAAAAGGACTTGGAGCCTTATGGCTCGGTCACCGACTTCGTCTATAAGAAGCTGACTTCCGTCGGGGGATTAGTCGATCCGACCATCAGATTGTCCGACGATGACCTCGCCATTTTGAAACGCCTTATCGAAAACGAGCAGAAGAAGAGGCGTGGCGGGAAAAAGAGATAAAGGACCAAAAGAATATTTTCGGGTCGCATAGGCGGCCCTTTTGTTTATATGTGGCGAAGATAAGCCATAGTTAATCATTATTAACTCTAAATTTGGGGGAGACCCTTTAGGGTCTTTTCTAGAAATTGTGTTGTTTCTTGGGCGCCATCTTTTTATACTATTCGGTGCAAAGGAGCTATGTATTAATGGCTGAAATTAAAAAGACTATGAAATCCGTCGACGGCAATACCGCCGCCGCCACGGGATCGTATTACTTCACCGAAGTAGCTGCGATCTACCCAATCACCCCTTCCTCCCCGATGGCCGAAAACGTTGACGTTTGGGCTGCCGAAGGCAAGAAGAACTTCTTCGGCGCACCCGTCAAGGTCGTCGAAATGCAATCCGAGGCCGGCGCTTCCGGTGCCGTCCATGGTGCTTTGCAAGCCGGGTCCCTCTCCACGACCTACACCGCCTCCCAGGGCTTGCTACTGATGATCCCGAACATCTACAAATGGGTTGGCGAACTCCTCCCCACGGTCCTTCACGTCTCCGCTAGGTCCCTCGCCACTCGTTCCCTCTCGATCTTCGGCGACCACCAGGATATCTACGCCGTCCGTCAGACCGGCGTCACGATGATCTGCTCCAATTCCGTCCAGGAAGTCGCGGACCTCGCTCCCGTCGCCCACTTAGTGGCCATCGACGCCGGCTTACCCGTCATGCACTTCTTCGATGGCTTCCGTACCTCCCACGAAGTCCAAAACGTCGAATTCGTCGACGAGAACGAATGGAAGAAACTCCTTCCGATGGACAAGGTCGAGGAATTCCGTGCCCGTGCCCTCAATCCCCACACCCACGCGGTGACCCGCGGCGGTGCCGAGAACGACGACATCTACTTCCAGGGCAGGGAAGCCCAGAACGAGAAGTTCGACAAAGTCATCGGCGTTGCCGAGAAGTACTTCGCCGAAGCCTCCCGCCTCACCGGCCGTAAATACGCTCCCTTTGTATACTATGGCGATCCCGAAGCGACCCGCATCATCGTCGCCATGGGTTCCGTCACCGAGACCGCGACCGAAGTCATCGATGAGATGAATTCCCGCGGCGAAAAGGTCGGTATGGTGCGCGTCCACCTCTATCGTCCCTTCTCTCCGAAGCTTCTCTCCGAAGCGATCCCCGCTTCCGTCAAGAAGATCGCCGTCTTAGACCGCACCAAGGAAAACGGTGCCGAAGGCGAGCCCCTATACCTCGATGTCTTGGCCTCCCTCGCCCAGGTCGGCCGCAGCTTCGAGAAGATCATCGGCGGACGTTATGGCCTCTCCTCCAAGGACACCCAGCCCAAAGACGTCAAAGCCGTCTATGACTTCCTTAACGCCGAGAAGAGCTGGACCGGATTCACCGTCGGCATCAAAGACGACGCGACCGGACTTTCCATCCCCGTCGACGACGAATATGCCGTCAGGGGCGACTATACCTCCTGCCTATTCTATGGCTTAGGATCCGATGGTACCGTCTCCGCCAACAAGAGTTCCATCAAGATCATCGGCGATGCGACTGGCCAATATGCGCAGGCTTACTTCCAGTATGACTCCCGTAAGGCCGGCGGCACGACCCGTAGCCACCTCCGCTTCGGCAAGAACCCGATCCACAGCGAATATTATGTCAAGAACGCGGACTTCATCTCCTGCTCCCTTGACACCTATATCTTCAAATTCGACATCATCGCCAACCTCAAGAAGGGTGGCACCTTCCTCCTCAACACCAACATGGACAACGAGACCCTCTATAAGTCCATGCCCAACCGCATGAAGAGGCTACTCGCCGAGAAGGAAGCCAAGTTCTATGTCATCGACGCGAATAAGCTCGCCGCCGAAGCAGGCATGGGACGCCATACCAACACCACTCTCCAGGCCGCCTTCTTCAAACTCAACCCCGGCATCATGGATTATGCCGAAGCCGAGAAGTGGATGAAGAAGTTTGCCTATAAGACCTATATCAAGAAGGGCGAAGAAGTCGTTCAGAAGAACTACGACGCCATCGATAAGGGCACCCAGGGCCTCCGTGAAGTCCCCGTCGATCCCGAATGGAAGAAACTCTCCCTCGCCAAGGTTGCCGCTAGCGACACCGGCGATACCTACTATGACGAATATGTCGATGTCATCGACCGTCTAGACGGTGATGAGTTGCCCACCTCCGCCTTCAAGAAGCATGAGCTTCTCGATGGCACGATGAATGAGAACATCACCTTCCGTCAGAAGCGTGGCATCGCGGACCGCGTCCCCGTCTGGAATCCGGATTATTGCATCCAGTGCAACCAGTGCGCCTTCGTCTGCCCCCACGCCACGATCCGTCCCTATCTTCTCGATGAGAAGGAAGTCGAGGCCGCTCCCGAAGTCGTCAAGGCTGGCCTAAAACCCGCTCTTGGTACCAAGGATAAGACCCTCAAATTCCGTATCCAGGTCTCCAGCGAGAACTGCGTCGGCTGCGGACTTTGCGTCAGCGAATGTATGGCCAACGTCAACGCCAAGCGCCTCGGCAATGACAAATACGCCCTCAAGATGGTTGATGCCCATACCCAGAGGGAACAGCAAGTCGGTGCCGACTGGCTCTATGCCAACGTCGCCGAGAAGAAGGGCCAACTCCCCGCGCCTCTTGAAAATAACGTCAAGGGCATCGGCTTCAAAAAGCCTTATATGGAAGTCAGCGGCGCTTGCGCCGGCTGCGGCGAAGCCCCCTATTATCGCCTAGTCTCCCAGCTATTCGGACAGGATATGCTAGTTGCTAACGCGACCGGCTGCTCCTCCATCTACTGCGGCTCCACCCCGCTTACCCCGTTTGTTAACGATAACGGCAAGAACGGACCCGCTTGGGCGAACTCCCTATTCGAAGATAACGCCGAATACGGCTTCGGTATGCGTATCGCCTCCGACCAGAAGATGAGCAGGATCCTTGGCATCATCAAGGAAGCTCTTGAAGGCGAAGTCGAACCCGAACTCAAGGAAGTCCTCGAAGACTATTGCGCCAACGTCAAAAACCGCGAACACATCCGCGAAATCGCTCCTAGACTCGTCGAGCTAGTCAAAGCCAGCAAGAACGAAGCCGTTAAGGAAGTGCTCTGCTACGAGCGCGACCTAGTCGACAAGAGCGTTTGGATCGTCGGCGGCGACGGCTGGAGCTTCGATATCGGTTACGGTGGCGTCGATCACGTCCTCGCCAACGAAGCCGACGTCAACATCCTCGTCCTAGACACCGAAGTCTATTCCAACACCGGCGGCCAGGCCTCCAAGTCCTCCCAGACCGGCTCCATCAACAAGTTCACCGCCTCCGGCAAGAAGGAAGCCAAGAAGAACCTTGCCCTCCTCGCCATGGCCTATGGACACGTCTATGTCGCCCAGATCGCCCTCGGCAGCAATCCC
>JAILEX010000093.1 GCA_024687185.1 Bacilli bacterium
TCCAAAGAAGAACTATCAGGCGTTAGCGTATCAAGAGATAGAGAAGTTTGAAAAGGAGGGTAGGCGCCCACGCCTTTTGCTGCAGGTTTGCTGCGGTCCCTGCTCTTGCTATCCCCTCACTTTCCTTTGCCCCCATTTCGATGTCACGATCTATTACACCAACTCCAATATCTACCCGCCCGAGGAATTTAGGAAAAGGGAAGGGGAAGTGGAGAAGCTCATCGCCGATTTAAAGCGCGACTATGGGTTTGAGATAAAGCTAGTGGTCGCCCCCTATGATAATGAGGCATATAACAAAATCCTTGCTCCTTACGCGGAAAGCAAAGAATGCGGGCCGCGCTGCAAGGTCTGCTACGAAACCAGGATGAGGGAAGCCTATGGTTATGCAGACGATAACGGCTATGACTATTTCTGCACCGTCATGACGATATCGAGGCAGAAAAGCTCCCAGATCCTTAACGCCATCGGCAAACTCCTCGAGGAGGAAAAACCCCATAAGGCCAAATACTTCTATTCGGACTTCAAAAAGGAAGATGGCGTCAATAAGGGCAAGGCGATCCGCGAGGAGTATGACCTCTATTACCAGGATTATTGCGGCTGCATCTATTCTTATAACGAGAGAAATAGGCGTCTTGCAGAATGCAAGAAGGACGAAACGGACTAGTTTGTCTTACTTACTTGGATAATAGGGGGGCGAGGGTGTGCGCCCCCTTTTTCCTTTTGCCCACGCACGTAAAGGCGAAAATATAAAAAATTTGCCCCTATAAAAATCAAATTTGTGCACGTTGCACAACAAAAGTAGTGTTTTTGAATAAGTTTCGATGGCTTCGGAGCTTTTGTGGAAATAGGTCTTTCAGCTTCGGGATAAAGTTAGCCAAAAGTGACGATGTTATGGAATAAATTCGAAAAAAAGTATTTGCACTCTCCTACGCGTATAGGTACGATATGCAACGCTGGCGACTGCGATGAAGGACGAGGTTGCTGACACTCCAACAGGCGTTGTCATGGATTGGAGTTCAGGGAATTCGTCTAGAGCAAGTACCAGAAAAGCCTGAAAAAGAAATTCATCACAAAGGAGGAACATTCATGGCAAATACCAAAGCGATTCGTGTTCGCTTGATGGCTTACGACCATAAGATGCTTGACCTAGCGGTCGAAAAGATCTTAACCGTGGCCAGCAAAACTAACGCGACGGTAAAGGGACCCATCCCCCTACCGACCGAAAAGCAGGTCTACACCGTCTTACGCGCTACCTTCAAGTACAAGGATAGCCGCGAGCAGTTCGAGATCCGCACCCACAAAAGGTTGATTTATATCAACAACCCATCGAAGGAAACCATCGACCAGTTGAGGAGGCTAGACCTTCCCTCCGGCGTCGACGTTGACTTCAAGTTATAAGGAGGACCAACATCATGAAATCCATCATCGGAAGGAAAATGGGCATGACCGAGGTCTTCGCCGCGGACGGCACCATGGTCGCCGTCACGGTCGTCGAAGTACTTCCCAACGTCGTCCTCGACAAGAAAACCTTGGACAAGGATGGCTACGAAGCCCTAGTCGTCGGCTACGAAGATAAGCCCGAACGCAAAGCCAGCAAGGCCGAGAAAGGCCGCTACAAGAAAAGCGGCGTTACCGCCTATAAGAGAGTCGTTAAGGAACTCAAAGGCGATGAGATCTACGGCAAGGCCTTAGGCGAGAGCTTCGGAGCGGAAACCTTCGCCGCCGGCGAAGTCATCGACGTCATCGGCCACAACAAAGGACACGGCTATGTCGGCAATGTCAAGAAATGGCATCACAGCATCGGCCCGAAAGGACATGGTTCCGGTTACCATCGCGGCATCGGTTCCTTGGCCAACAACGGACGTTGCAACAACCGCGTCATCCCCGGCAAGAAAATGGCCGGACACTGGGGCCCCGAACAAGTCACAGTGCAGAATCTAACCGTCATCGAGAGCAACAGCGAGAAAGGCTACATCTTGGTCAAGGGAGGACTTCCCGGACCCCGCAAAGCCATCGTCGTTCTCCGCTCCCCGGTTCGTCATCAGTTCCGCAAGCCTGTCGTCAAGCCCATCCTTGACCTCAGCGAAAAGAAAGGAGAATAAACCATGGCTGCCAAGAAAATTAGCCTTCCCGTCCTTAACTGGGCCGGTGAAGAAGTCGGCAAGGTTGACCTCGCTCCCCAGGTCTTCGGACTAAAGGAAGAGGAAAAGAACCCCCAAGTCGTCAAAGACGCCGTCACCGTTTATCTCGCCAACCTCCGCCAGGCTACCGCGAAAACCAAGAAGCGCCACGAAATCCACGGCACCGGCAAGAAGCCCTATCGTCAAAAGGGAACCGGCCGCGCCCGTGCAGGTGACGTCAAATCCCCGATCTGGGTCGGCGGCGGCAACGTCTTCGGTCCCGACGGAACCCAAAACTACAAGCTCAAGCAGAACAAGAAAGAGCACAACCTAGCCCTTCGCAACGTTTGGACCGAAAAGGTCGCCAAAGGTGGCGTCGTGGTCGTTGAAAGCCTCAACTGGGAAAAGACCTCCGCCAAGGAAGCCGCCAAAGCCCTCAAGGCGATCAAGGCCGAAGGCAAGGTGCTCGTCGCTGTCAACGGCGAAGAGGAAAACCTCATCCTCTCCTTCCGCAACATCGACAAGCTTGGCCTAACCGAAGTCAACAACGTCAGTGTCTACGACGTTCTCTACTTCGACAAGATCGTCATCGCCAAAGATGACATCAAGAAAATTGAGGAGGCCCTGAAGTAATATGGCTGACGAAAAGAAATTCGCCCCGGCGACCGAGCACGACTTCGACGTCATCATCGAGCCGCTCATCACCGAGAAGAGCATGGCCCTCATGCAGAACGCCAACAAGGTGACCGTCAAGGTTGCCCAGAAGGCGAACAAGATTGAGATCAAAGATGCCTTCGAGCGCATCTTCCAGGTCAAGGTCGCCGATATCAAGGTCGTGAACCAAATCGGTAAGACCACCACCCGCGGCGGCCGCTATAAAGGCCATATCAGCGGGTTCAAGAAGGCGATCGTTACCCTTGCCGACGGCGAGGCCATCGATCTCTTCAAGGAGTAAGGAAACACCCTCGCGTCACACGTACGTAATTAATTAATAAAGGTACACACGCGTAAAGCATCCAATATAGGAGAAAAAAATGGCAATCAAACAGTACACCCCCTATACGCCCTCTCGCCGTGCCATGGCGAGCCGCGACTATAGCGGGCTATCCAAAGTCGCTCCTGAAAAATCCTTGCTCGCCCCGATCAAAAAGACCGGCGGGCGCAACAATCAGGGCAAAATCACCTGCCGCCATATCGGCGGTGGAAACAAAAAGAGATACCGTATCATCGACTTCAAGCGCCGCAAGGATGGCATCCCCGCGACCGTGAAGACGATCGAATACGATCCTAACCGCAACGCCAACATCGCCCTTGTCTGCTATGCAGACGGCGAAAAGGCCTACATCCTCCATCCCGCTGGACTAAACGTTGGCGACAAGATCGTCTCCGGCGAGAGCGCCGACATCAAAGTCGGCAACTGCATGGACCTAGCCTCCATCCCCGATGGTACCTTCGTCCATAACCTCGAACTTCTCCCTGGTAAGGGTGGCCAGCTCTGCCGCGCCGCCGGCACCAGCGCCCAGAAGCTTGGTTCCGAAGGCCGCTATGTCACCGTGCGTCTAGCCTCCGGCGAAGTCAGGAAGTTCCTAAGCAACTGCCGCGCCACCATCGGCGTCGTCGGCAACGAAGACCACAACCTAATCAATCGCGGCAAAGCCGGCAAGACCCGTTACCTCGGTGTCCGCCCGACCGTCCGCGGTTCCGCAATGAACCCCTGCGACCACCCCCATGGCGGTGGTGAAGGCAAGTGCCCCGTGGGTAGGGATGCTCCCCGCAGTCCCTGGGGTAAGAGAACCCAAGGCGTCAAGACCCGCCGCGTGAAGAAGAACTCCACCAGGCTCATCGTCCGTCGCCGTAGCAAGTAATCACGAAAGGAGATAGAAAGAAATGTCTCGTTCCCTTAAGAAAGAGCCGTTCGTGGACGAATACCTTATGAAAAAGGTTGAAGCCCTCGACAAATCCGGAAGGAAAGAGGTCATCAAGACCTGGTCCCGCCGTTCGACGATCTATCCTTCCTTCGTCGGTCACAACTTCGCCGTCTATAACGGCAAAGAACATATCGCGGTCTATGTCACTGAGGATATGGTTGGTCACAAGTTGGGCGAATTCGCCCCGACCCGCAGCTTCCCCGGCCACCACGGCAACAATGCCGAGGATCGTGCCGCGGCGAAGAAATAAGGAGTAAGCAATCATGGCAGAAACCGAAGAAAAGAAAGTAGCCGCGAAGAAACCCGCGGCGAAGAAAGCTCCTGCAAAGAAGCCCGCTGCCCCTAAGGCCGAAAAAGCCCCCAAGGCAGAGAAAGAGCCCAAGGAAGCCAAGAAGGCCGTCAAAGCCGAAGCCAAAGCCGCCAAGGAAGAAGCTAAGGCAGCGAAGAAAGCCGAAAAGGCCGCCAAGAAGGCCCCGAAGGAAGTCAAGCCCGAAGTCGTCCACGACTCCGCCCGCTGCTATGTCCGTGACGTTCGCGTCACCCCCCGCAAAGTCCGCTACGTCGCCGACTATGTAAGGGGCAAGGACGTCGCCGAGGCGCTTGCGATCCTCAAAAACGTCAACAAGGTTGCCGCCTTGCCCATCGCGAAGGCCATCGCTTCCGCCGCGGCCAATGCGACCAACAACTTCGGGATGGAGAAAGACAAGCTCTACGTCGCCGAAATCCAAGTCGGCGATGGCCTCCGCATCAAGAGGTACATCCCCCGCGCCAAAGGTTCCGCCTCTGGCATCATCAAGAGAAATTCCCATCTGACCGTCGTGGTCAAGGAAAGAAAGTAAGGAAGGAGAACTAAACACTATGGGTCAAAAAGTTAATCCCGTCGGGATGCGCGTTGGCATCAACCGTGATTGGAACTCCAAATGGTTTGCCCGCAAGAAAGAATACGGAACCTACCTCGTCGAGGACATCAAGATCCGCAACTTCCTTGAGAAGGACCTAAAGAAATCCATGCTTTCCCACGTCGTCATCGGCCGCCTCAAAGCTGAGAAGGGCAATGACATCCGTATCCGCATCTACGTTGCCAAGCCTGGCGACGTC
Source organism: Bacilli bacterium (assembly GCA_024687185.1). Classification (GTDB taxonomy): domain Bacteria; phylum Bacillota_I; class Bacilli_A; order RFN20; family CAG-826; genus Alloenteromonas. The sequence goes on from JAILEX010000093.1 coordinate 5,147, forward strand.
CTCGGTCAAGATGGAAGCAACATCAACCGCATCAAGGGCGAACTAGCCAAGCTAGTCCCCGGCAATGAATTGCACCTCGATGTCGTCGAAGTGAAGAACCCCGATCTCGACGCCGTCTTGGTCGCCAAGTGGATCGCCAGCGAGCTCGAAAACCGCGCGGCCTTCCGCTCCACCATGAAAAAAGCCATCCAGCGTATGCGCAAAGCAGGCGCCAAAGGCTGCAAGACCCTTTGCTCCGGACGTCTCGGCGGTGCCGAAATCGCCCGTGACGAAGGCTATAAGGAAGGGGTCGTCCCCCTCCACACCATCCGTGCCGACATCGACTTCGCCCACGTTCCCGCGGCGACGACCTACGGCAACATCGGCGTGAAGGTCTGGATCTGCCGCTCCCTCAACAAAGTCGGCACCGAAGAAGTCAATGAGCCCGCTCCTCGCGAAGAGGGCCGCCCCGACTTCCGCCGCGACCGCCGCGATCGTCGCGATGATCGCCGCGCACCAAGAGGAGGAGATAACAATGCTGCAACCAAAGCGCACTAAGTACCGTCGCCCCCATCGCCTCTCCTACGAAGGAAAGGCCAAAGGCGGCACAAAGCTTGAATATGGCGAATACGGACTAGTCGCCCTCGAAGGCGCCTACATCACCGACCACCAGATCGAAGCCGCCCGTATCGTCCTCTCCCGTACCACGAGCCGTGAAGGCCACGTCTACATCCGCATCTTCCCCCATCTTGCTCGTACCAAGAAGCCTGCCGAAGTCCGTATGGGTTCCGGTAAGGGCGCTCCCGAAGGATGGGCTGCCGTCGTCGAAGAAGGACGCATCCTCTTCGAGATCGGTGGAGCCAACCCCGAAAACGCGAAGCGCGCGCTCCGCATCGCGGGTTACAAACTCCCCATCAAGACGAAGGTCATCGCCCGCGATGACAAGGAGGCCAAATAATGGACGCCAAAGAATTCCGCGAAATGACCCCCGAAGAACTCTCCAAGAAGATCTATGATCTCAAGGCCGAGCTCTTCGAACTCCGCCGCAAGAAGGCGGTCGGCGGTCTAGAAAACCCCAATCAAATCCACTCCCTACGCAAGGACCTCGCCAAAGCCGAGACCGTCCGCCGCGAAAGGGAACTCGCCGCTAAGTAAAGGAAAGGAGAAGCAAAATGGAAGAAAGAAAACGTCGTACCACCGTCCAAGGCGTGGTCACTTCGAAGAAAAATGCCAAGACCATCACGGTCACGGTTTCCACCGAACGCAACCATCCCCTTTACCAAAAGCGCGTTGGTTATTCCAAAAAGTATTATGCCCACGATGAGATGGACGTCGCCGAGGTCGGCGATACCGTCACCATCATGGCGTGCCGCCCCATCTCCAAGCTCAAGAGGTGGCGCCTAGTCAGAGTCGACAAGAAGGCCATCACGGTCGCCAAAGTCGAGGAAGTCGAAGCGAATCTTGAGAAGGAAGAAGGCGTCACCGAGGCAGCTCCCGCTGCCGAGGAGGCCAAATAATGATCCACAACGAAACTAACCTCGTGGTCGCCCACAACTCCGGCGACAAAAGCGTCCGCGTCTTCAAGCAGTATGGCGGAAGCCACAGGAAGACGAGCTCCATCGGAGACGTCGTCCTCTGCGCCGTCAAAGACGCAGTCCCCAACGCGAAGGTGAAGAAGAGCGACGTCGTCAAGGGCGTCATCGTCCGCGTCAAGCATCCGCTACAGCGCAAAGACGGCTCGACCATCTCCTTCGACGATAACGCCATCGTCATCATCGACGCCGATGGCAACCCCGTCGGAACCCGTGTCTTCGGACCGGTTGCCCGCGAACTCCGTGACAAGGGATACATGAAAATCGTCTCCCTCGCTCCCGAGGTCCTGTAAGGAGGAATCGACATGAATATCAAAAAAGGTGATACCGTCATCGTCATCTCCGGTGCGGACAAGGGTAAGACCGGCATCGTCCAGAGGGTCTACCCCAAACTAAACAAAGTCGTCGTCGAAGGCGTCAATGAGCGCAAAAAGCACAAGAAGCCGACCCAGAACGTTCCCGAAGGAAGCATCCTCACGGTCTACGCTCCTATCGAAGCCAGCAAAGTCATGCTCATCGACCCCAAGACCAAGAAACCCACCCGCGTCCATATGGGCGTCGTCAAGGGTAAGAAAGTTCGCCTCGCCAAGAGTGGCGCGGTGATCGAAGGATAAGGAGGAACAAGGAAATGGCTGAAAAGAAATCCAAGGCAAAGACCGTTACTCCCGCCGAAAAACCCGGCGAAAACCGTTTGCACAAGAAATATAAGGAAGTGATCGTCGCCGAACTCGTCAAAGAATTTGGCTACACCACCCCCATGCAGGCCCCGCGCCTAGAGAAGATCGTCCTCAATATGGGCGTTGGTGAGGCTACCGCCAACACCAAGGTCCTTGATGACGCCGTCGCCGACATGACCCTCATCACCGGCCAAAAGCCCGTGATCACCAAGGCCAAGAAGTCCATCGCGACCTTCAAACTCCGCGAAGGCATGCCCATCGGCTGCAAAGTCACCCTCCGTGGTGCCCGTATGTATGAGTTCCTCGACAAGCTCGTCTCCATCGCGCTTCCCCGCGTCCGCGACTTCCGCGGTATCAGCAAGAACGCCTTCGATGGCCACGGCAACTATACCCTAGGCGTCAAGGAACAGCTCATCTTCCCCGAAATCGACTACGACAAGGTCGCCAAGATCCGTGGCCTAGACATCGTCATGGTCACCACCGCCCGTAGCGACAAAGAGGCCTATGCCTTGCTAGAGAAGCTCGGCATGCCCTTTAGGAAGTAAGGAGAAAGACAATGGCAAAGACTAGCTTAATTGTTAAAGCCGAACGCGAACCCAAGTTCGCCGTCCGCAAATATACCCGCTGCAAGAAATGCGGTCGTCCCCACGGCGTCATCCGCCGCTTCGGACTCTGCCGTATCTGCCTAAGGGAAATGGCCTATAAGGGCGAAATCCCCGGCATGAAGAAGGCCAGCTGGTAAGAAAGGAGACCAAGAACATGAACGCAGATCCCATCGCCGATATGCTCACCCGTATCCGCAACGCCAACGCGATGCGCTACGAAGAGGTCTCCATGCCCTCCTCCAAAATGAAGGTCGGCATCGCCGAGATCCTCAAAAAGGAAGGCTTCATCAACGACTTCGCAGTCGCTAGTGAAGGCGGCAAGAAGACCTTGAACATCACGCTCAAGTATTCCTCTTCCGGAGAAAGGGTCATCACCAACCTCCGCCGCATCTCCAAGCCCGGCCTACGCGTCTACGCGGAAGCCGACAAGATTCCTAGCGTCTACCGTGGCCTAGGCATCGCGATCGTTTCCACCCCGAACGGACTTCTCACCGATAAGCAGGCGAGAAAGGCCCATGTCGGCGGCGAAATCCTCGCTTACGTCTGGTAATAGGAATACCAGTCAGTATAAATTCGATTATTACCAAAAGGAAGGAATCATTATGTCTCGTATCGGATTAAAACCCGTCGTCCTCCCTGCTGGCGTCACCGTCACTTCCAATGACGGTGTCGTAACCGTCAAAGGAGCCAAAGGCGAATTAAGCGTTAAGCTACCCGCTAACGTGAGCGTCGAGGTCGAAGACGGTACCCTCCATGTCCGTAGGGCAAGCGAGGAACAGCACAACGTCATGATGCATGGCACCGCCCGCGCCAACATCGCCAACGCCGTCAAAGGCGTCTCCGAGGGCTTCAAGAAAGAACTCGAAATGAATGGTACCGGCTATCACGCCAGTATGAAGGGCACTAGCCTCGTCTTGGCCGTTGGCTATAGCCACGAGGTCGTCATCGAACCCAAAGAGGGTGTCAAAATCAGCTGCACCGACGAAACCCATATCGCCGTCGAAGGCTGCGACAAACAGAAAGTCGGCCAAACCGCCGCGCTCATCCGCGATGTCAGACGTCCCGAACCCTATAAGGGCAAAGGCATCAAGTACAAGGGTGAGGTCATCATCCGCAAGGAAGGCAAGCGCGCTTCCGGCGGTAAGAAGTAAGGAGGACATTCACCATGATCGAAAAAGCATCCCGCAATTCGGTTCGTCGTCGCCGCGCCGTGCGTGTGCGCCGCAAAGTGAAGGGCACCGCGGAAAAACCCCGCCTCTGCGTCTTCCGCTCCAACAAGAACATCGAAGCCCAGCTCATCGATGACGTCAATGGCGTCACCCTCGTGAGCGCAAGCTCCACCCAACTCAAACTCGGCAACGGTGGCAACATCGAAGCCGCTGGCAAAGTTGGCGCCGCCCTAGCCGAAAAGGCCAAGGGCAAAGGCATCGAAGAGGTTGTCTTCGACCGCAACGGATACCTCTATCATGGCCGCGTCGCAGCCCTTGCTGACGCCGCCCGCGAAGGAGGCCTTAAGTTCTAAGGAAACTAGCTATGGCAGAAGAAGAAATCGTTGTTAACGCCGAAGAAGAAAGCAAAGCTTCGGAACAAGTCACGGTTGAGCCCCACGGCTCCGCCTCCGCCCCCCGTCCTGGCGACAGGAAATACGGCAAGCACACCGGCCGCCCCTCCGAGAGGAGGAATGGCCGCGGTGGATTCCGCAAGAACCTAGACGACTACGCCGAAAGGGTCGTTGCGATCAACCGCATCTCCAAGACCACCCAGGGTGGTAAGAACGTCCGCTTCTCGGCTTTGGCCGTCGTCGGCGATGGCAAAGGCAAATACGGCTTCGCCCTCGCGAAATCGACCGAAGTCCCCGACGCGATCAAAAAAGCCCTCGCGAAAGCCAGGAAGAACATGGTCTCCATCGAGATCGTCAATGGCACGATCGCCCATGACGTCGAAGGCAAATTCGGCGCCACCAAGGTCGTCCTAAAACCCGCTCCCGCAGGTACCGGTATCGTCGCCGGTGGCGCAGTCCGTGCCATCGTCGAGCTCTCCGGCATCCGCAACCTCGTCGGCAAGGTCTATGGTTCCCGTTCCCCGATCAACGTCCTCCGCGCCACCCATGCAGGTCTATGCGAACTAAAGCGCTACGACCGCGTCATGGTGCTCCGTGGCAAGAAGACCGAGGATCAGATCCGTGCCGCCAAAGCCGCCAAGGCCCCCAAAGCCGCTCCCGCGGCCGAAACGAAAGGAGAGAATGAATAATGTCTTCCCTTAACGAACTCAAAAACAGCAAAGGCGCCGTCGTCGAGCATTATCGCAAAGGCCGCGGCGTTGGTTCTGGCAACGGCAAAACCGCCGGCAAAGGCCAGAAGGGCCAGGGTGCCCACGCCCATACCAAGAAAAACGGCTTCGAAGGTGGTCAGACCCCCATCGCCCGCCGTCTTCCTAAGTTCGGCGTTAGGAAAACCCACACCGGACACCACGTCCAATACGTTTGTGTCTCTTTATCCAAGCTCGATGCCGCCTTCAAAGATGGCGACACCGTCAACATCACCGTGCTTCTAGAAAGGAAGCTAGTGAAGAAAGAGCTTGACGGGCTCAAGGTTCTCGGAAACGGTGAACTCACCAAGAAGCTCGTCGTCGAAGCGAAGGCATTCTCCGCCTCGGCCAAAGCCGCCATTGAAGCAAAGGGCGGAGAAGCGAAGGTCATCGAATAATGAAAAAGCTCGCTTCGATCTTCAAAAACAAAGAAATCGTCGGCCGTATTTTCTTTACGGTGATGATTCTCTTCGTCATCCGAATCGGAGCGGCTATCACCGTTCCTGGCGTCTCCATCAAAAGCGAACTCGCCGACGCCATGAACTCCGGTAACGCAATCTCCATGATGAACCTGCTTGGGGGTGGCGCGCTTAGCAACTTCTCAATATTTGCCCTAGGCGTCTCGCCATACATCACCTCGCAGATTATCGTCCAATTGTTATCGAAGGACGTCCTACCGGCCCTAACGGAACTATCCAAGCAAGGCCAATACGGTAGGAAGAAGATCGAAATGGCAACCCGTTACCTCACATTGCTACTTGGCGCTGTGCAAGCGTATGGCATCATCACCATGATGGAAAATAGCCAATACATCTCGTTGACGCTATCGACTTCTGGCGCTGAGGCCTTCTGGACCTACCTCTATATCATCACCATCCTTCTCGCGGGCTCGATGCTCACGATGTGGCTTGGCGACCAGATCACCGAGAAGGGTCTAGGAAACGGTATATCGGTCATCATCTTCGCGGGTTGCGTACGTAGCCTACCGATCCAAATCTCCACCGCCTGGACAAAATGGGTCGCCGCGGGTATCGCCATCGGAAACGATACGGCCATCATCCGTGGAACCTTCCAGTTCGTCCTATACGTGGTCGCGTTGCTCGCGATCATCACCGGCGTCGTCTTCTTCGAGATCTCGAAGAGGAAGATCCCGGTTCAACACGCCGGCAAGAGTGGGCAATCCTCCTCCATGGCCAGGGCAAGCTTCTTGCCGCTAAAGGTCAATAGCGCCGGTGTCATCCCCGTCATCTTCGCCTCCTCAATCCTAATGGCGCCTAGTGTCATCGCAAGCTTCATCTCCAGCGATGCCGCCCAGGCCGAATGGCTAAAGATCTTCTCCTATAGCGAGATGTATACGATGCCTTGGTTCAATGGGGAGACGTGGAAGATGCCTTGGGGTCTACTCATCTACCTCTTCCTCATCATCGCGTTCACCTTCTTCTATTCGCAGATGCAAATCGATCCGGCAACCCTCGCGGAGAACTTCCAAAAGAACGGTTCCTATATCCCTGGCATCCACCCTGGCAAGGAGACCGAACGCTATGTGAGCAAAGTGCTCAACCGCGTCACCTTCATCGGCGCCATGGCCCTCGCCGTCATCTCGGCCCTACCCGTTGCCCTTACCCTATCCGGGGTCTTCGGCAGCGATAGCAGCCTTGCCATCGGCGGTACCGGCATGATCATTATCGTCGGCGTCGCGATCGAGCTTAACAACCAAATCGACGGCTTGCTCGCGGGCAAGAGCTTCGAAGAAGTACAAGGAGGCATGTAACGATGTTGAACATCATTTTGATGGGCCCGCCCGGCGCGGGCAAAGGAACCCAGGCCACCAGGCTTGTGGACGAATTCCATCTTCCCCATATCTCCACCGGGGACATGTTCAGGGAGAACATCAAAAACGGTACGCCCCTTGGCCTTCAGGCGAAGGCGATCATCGAAAGGGGAGGCCTCGTCCCGGACGAAGTCACCTGCGCGATGGTCAAAGACCGCCTCAGCAGGGAAGATTGCGCCAACGGCTATCTACTAGATGGCTTCCCGCGCACCATCCCCCAGGCCGAAGAGCTTGAGAAAATCGGCAAAGAGCTCCATAGGGAAGTCAACTTGGTCATCGACCTAGCGGTTCCCGAAGAAGAGCTCGTCCGCCGTATCTCGGGAAGAAGGGTTTGCCCGAAGTGTGGGGCAAGCTACCACATCGACACCATGAAACCCGCGGTCGAGGGTATCTGCGACCGTTGCGGCAGCGAGATCGTCCAACGCAAGGACGATAACGCCGAATCCTTCAAGGTGAGGCTCGAAAACTATTACGAGTCCACCCAGCCGATCGCCGACTACTACAAGGCGAAGGGCAATTATCACCTCTTCGACGGTACCGGCGGAGCGGATAATCTCTTCGAGAACATCGCTAAGTTACTTGAAGAGAACAAATAATGATCATCATCAAGTCTCCACGCGAAGTCGGCCTCATCCGTGAGTCCGCCCGCGTGGTGGCCTTGGTGTTTGACCGCCTCGAGCCCCTGATCAAACCCGGGGTCTCGACACAGTTTCTCAACGACGAAGCCGAGAAGATCATTCGCGGCGAGGGGGCCATCCCTTCCGAATTAGGATATTATGGCTACCCCGCGAGTATCTGCGCCTCCGTCAACGAGACCATTCTCCACGGCATTCCCTCGGAGAAGAAGATCCTAAAAGACGGCGACATCGTCACCATCGACCTCTGTGCCACCAAAGCCGGCTATGTCGGCGACGCGGCCCGCACCTTCCCGGTTGGGATATGCGGAGAGAGGGCGTTAAGGATGATTGCGATCGCCAAGGAGGCCTTCGAGAACGCCGTAGCCCTGGTTAAGCCGGGGGTGCATCTAGGGGACGTCAGCCACGCGATTGAGGAAACGGCCAAGAAATATGGCTGCTCGGTCGTAAAAGACTATACGGGTCATGGCATAGGACGTTCCATGCACGAAGACCCCTACATCCCTTGCTATGGCAGACCCGGCACGGGCCCCATATTGAAGGAAGGGATGACCATCTGCATTGAGCCGATGATCCTCGAGCATCGCCCTGAGGTGAAAGTGCTCAAAGATGGCTGGACAGTCGTCGCCAAAGACGGAGGTCTAACAAGCCATCACGAGAATACCCTCGCCGTCACCAAAGACGGCTACGAGATTCTAAGTAAACTCTAAAAGTAGATAACAAAGGAGGTTCGCGCTTGAGCAAACAAGATTGCATCGAAGTGGAAGCAGTGGTGTTGGAATGTCTACCCAATGCCAACTTCAAGGTACAGCTGGCCACCAAGGACAGCCCCGTAGTCCAAGCCTGCGTTTCGGGAAAAATCCGTATGAATTACATTCGCATTTCTCCCGGTGATAGGGTTACGGTTCAATTCTCACCTTACGATTTAACACGTGGGCGCATCACGTTCCGTCATAGGAACTAAAACAAGAAGCTTACAAGGAGCACACAATGAAAGTCAGACCGTCTGTCAAGCCTATCTGTGACAAGTGCAAAGTCATTAGGCGCCATGGCAAAGTCATGGTTATCTGCCCCAACCCGAAGCATAAGCAGCGTCAGGGCTAAGGAAGAAAGGAAATTAAAAGAATATGGCACGTATTGCTGGGGTTGATATCCCCAATGAAAAGCGCGTCGTCGTCTCGTTGACCTATATCTATGGCATCGGGCCCACCACCGCGAAGAAAATCCTAGAGAAGACCGGAATCAGCGAAGATATCCGCGTCAAAAACCTCACCGATGAACAGCTAACCGCCATCCGTGCGGAAATCACCCACTACCACACCGAAGGTGATGCCCGCAGGGAAAGCGCGCTCAACATCAAGCGTCTCATCGAAATCAATTGCTACCGTGGCCAGCGCCACAAAAAGGGCTTGCCCGTCCGTGGTCAAAGGACCCGTACCAACGCCCGTACCCGTAAGGGCCGCAGGAAGACCATCGCCAACAAGAAGATGGCCACCCGCTAATGAAAGGAGACTTCTAACATGGCTGCAGCAAAAACCGCTAAGAAGGGCAAAGCCACTTCCGCCCGCAAGAAGAAGATCAAACGCTCCTTCACCCGTGGCGTCGCCCATATCCACGCCACCTTCAACAACACCATCGTCACCATCACCGATCCCCAGGGCAACGTCATTGCCTGGAGCTCTGCCGGTGCACTAGGCTACAAAGGCGCCAAAAAGTCCACCCCCTTCGCCGCCCAACTCGCGGCCGAAGCCGCCGGCAAGACCGCCTTTGACCAAGGCCTCCGTACCCTCGACGTCGAAGTCAAGGGTCCCGGTGCCGGACGCGAATCCGCCGTTCGTGCCTTAACGACTGTCGGACTACAGGTCCTAAGCATCGAAGACACCACCCCCATTCCTCATAACGGCTGCCGCCCGCCCAAGCGCCCCCGCGGCTAGTTCGCTTCCCCGACAACGCATTGTTTTGTCGGAACGAAGACAAGTGCACACATAATTAGGAGGAAAAGCACGCAATTATGGCAAATGCAAAAAACGACATTCGCTCCGTCGAGGAGCTAAAACTCCCCAATCCCTTCGAACCCGTTGAGATCACCACTCCGGTCGAAGATCCCTTGGCCCACTATGCCAAGTTCGTCGTTCGTCCCTTGGAAAGAGGCTTCGGCACCACCTTGGGCAACGCTTTGCGCCGCGTCTTGCTAAGCGCCTTACCCGGAGCTAGCGTATACGCCGTCCAAATCGAAGGCGTCCGTCACGAATTCACCGCCATCCCCGGCGTTGAAGAAGACGTCACCGCCATCATCCTCAACCTCAAGGACCTAGTCCTTAAAATCGAAGACCGCACCGTCGAGACCAAGAGAATCGACGTCGACGTCAAAGGACCCACCGTCCTTCGCGCCGGCGACCTTCCCCTCCCCGCGCTTATGGAAGTCTGCAATCCCGATCTCGAGATTGCCCATATCAACGACAAGGGCCACCTCCGCATGACGATCTATGTCGGCGTGGGCCGCGGCTATGTCACTAGCGACGGCAACAAGGCCGAGCGCCGCGTCCTTCGCGAATCCATCGGCACCATCGCCACCGATTCCAACTATAGCCCCGTCACCAAGGTCGCCTATAGTGTCGAACCGGCCCGTGTCGGACACGATTCCCGTTTCGATGAGCTGACCCTAGAAGTCACCACCAACGGCAGCGTCCGTCCCCAGGAAGCGGTTGCCATGGCAAGCCAGCTCCTCATCGCGCACTTCCAGAAGTTCTCCGAACTCGAGGAAAGCGTCAGGGTGGTCAACCTCGTCAAACAGGAACCCAAGATTGAGGAAAACAAATATCAGAGCATGATGATCGAAGAACTCGATCTCAGCGTTCGCAGCAACAATTGCCTTAAGAGGGCGGGCATCACCACCGTCATGGAACTCACCCAGAAGAGCGAAGACGAGATGATGAAGGTCCGTAACCTCGGCAAGAAGTCGCTAAAGGAAGTCAAGGAGAAGCTCGCCGAAATCGGCCTCCACTTCCGTGACTATGTAGGAGAATAACAATGGCAGCTCAAGGAAGAAAGAACGTCCACGGCAAAACCGGTGTGCGTTTCAAAACTGGCTATACCGCCAGCAAAAACAAATCGATGCTCCGCAACGTCGTCACCGACCTCATCCTCAATGAGGAAGTCGAAGTCACCAGTGGCGTCGTCAAGGAACTCAAGCACGTCGCCGATAGGCTAGTGACCTATGCCAAGGCCGGTGATCTCCATCACCGCCGCCTAGCCGCTAGGGTCGTCCGTCCCGGCGTCGTCGGCAAAGACGGCAAGGATGCCCTCACCAAGCTATTTGGCGAAATCGCGCCTCGCATGGCGAATAGGAACGGTGGCTACACCAAGTCCTTCAAGCTAGGCTCCAGGCGTGGTGACGATGCCGAAGTCGTCTTGGTCCGTTGGTCCGACAAATAAGCATCGCTTAACCTAAAATCGATCAGGGTCGCAGTAGCGGCCCTTTTCTATTTGTAGGGTAAATGGCCATATAGCAATATTTAAGCGTCTAGGGGCGCGAGTAGTAGAAGGGGGAATATTTCTTCCTTAACGGCAACAAAATTCCCCCAGGGGCCTAAAAAGGGCAAAAGGAAGCGTTATCCACTTCCTTCTTCCCCCTTTCTAGTTTAGGATAGCCCCATGTATAAAAACGTGTTCTTCGATTTGGATGGCACATTGCTTATGACCATCCACGATATAGCAATCGCGATCAATGAGGCCCTAGCTAGTGCGGGACTTCCCTACCATTATCAAGATGAGGAAGTGGTTAGGTTCATCGGCAACGGCGCGAGGGTCTTGGTGAAGAAGGCCTTAAGGGAAAAAGGGGATGATGAGGCTATTCTTAATAAAGTCGAATCCCTTTATATGCCCCTATATCGGAAATACCAAAATGACCACGCGAAGCCATTCGATGGGATGGTCGAAACATTGGTTGAGCTTAAGCATAGTGGCGTCCGCCTATTCGTGGTCACCAATAAGCCGCATGAGTTGGCCGATTTTATCGTCCATGACCATTTTGACGATCTCTTCCTTGAGGTATTGGGGGCAAAGGAAGGCACGCCATTAAAGCCAAACCCCTACCAAGTGAATGAGCTAGTGGATAAATACGGCCTAAATAGGAACGAGTCATTGTACGTTGGCGATTCCTATGTCGATATCGATACCGGGGATAATGCGGGTATGGACGTCGTCTTATGCGGCTATGGCTATGGCGTATATGACGAATCGAATGTTGCGCGGGCGAAATTCTTTATCGGGAAGCCAGCGGAATTAAAGGCGATCGTACTAGGATAAATCCTTCGAATTTAGAAAGAATATTGGGGTTTTGCGCGTTTTTTTGCGCGTTTTTATTACAAAGGAAAGCCATTATTTGAATTAGGGTTCGCCACGAACATTCTTTTCCTTTTTAAAGAAAAGAAAGTTGCAGTGGGGTATACTACAGCCATGCGTAAAGTTTATTTGTATTCCTCATTAGGAAACCAACTCCAAGAATTCGTCCCGGTCGTCCCAGGGAAGGTCTCGATCTATGTCTGCGGACCCACCGTCTATAACGACCCCCATATCGGCAACTTCCGTCCCGTCATCGTCTTCGATGCCTGGAGGAGGTTATTTAAGCGTCTTGGATATGAAGTGACCTTCGTCTCCAACTATACCGACGTGGACGATAAGATCATCAACCGCGCCAAAGAGCTTGGGATCAGCGAGAAGGAACTAACCGAATCGGTCATCGCCGAATTCCGCCGCCTCACCGACGAGGTGGGCTCCCTCCAGCCGGACATCACCCCCAAACCGACCGAATATATGGAGCAGATGATCTCCTATATCGACGATTTAGTGAAAAACGGCTCCGCCTATGAAGCGGAAGGGGACGTCTATTTCAGAACCAACTCCGACGAGCAATATGGCGAACTCAGCGGAAATACCGTTGCCAAACTCGTTAGCGGGGCTAGGATCGAGGTCAATTCGCAAAAGGAATCGCCCGTGGACTTCGCTTTGTGGAAGAAAACGGAAGAAGGCATCAAATGGAATACGCCCTTTGGCGTCGGCCGTCCTGGCTGGCATACCGAATGCTGCGTCATGATTTCCTCTATCTTCCATAATAACGGCGGCTATATCGATATCCATGGCGGAGGCTTCGATCTAAAGTTCCCCCACCACGAAAACGAAATCGCCCAATCTAGGGCCCATAACCATAATGGCCTGGCCAAGTATTGGCTCCATAATGGCTTCATCAATATCGACGACGAGAAGATGTCCAAATCCCTTGGTAACGTCGTCTTGGCCAAAGACGTCGTGAAGGAATATGGCGGCATGCCTTTCCGCCTGATGGTTTTGAATACCCATTATAGGGCTCCCCTTACCTTCTCCGCGGAGACGATCGCGGAAGCGCAGAAGACCTATATGAAGATCCAAACCGCCTACAAGCAAGCCGAGGTGGCTTTGCAGTTGGCGGATGTCGATCTATCCTCTTTGGTTCCTAATAACCAAGATAAGTTCTTTGAAGAGCTATGCAACGATTTGAATACGCCTAACGCAATCGCCGAACTCCTCGCCGAATTAAAGCGTCTAAACCAGGCGCTACGCACCAATCCTTTGGATAAGGAGACCCTAGGCGAAAGCTTTGCTAACGTTAAGGATTATCTAAACGTTTTGGGAATCCGCGTCAAAAAGACCCCTCTTAACGAGGAAAACAAAGCCCTCTATAGGGAATATCAGGCCGCGAAGAAGGCAAAGGACTTCGAAAGAAGCGACGTCATTCGCGCCAAACTCATCGAAAAGGGAATCTTATAATGAAGTCCGAAAACAAAGGCACCATCACCGTATTCGGCAAAAACACCGTCAGGGAGTCCGTTAGATCCGGCGAGGCGGTGGAGCTTTTCGTTTCCTCCAAATACCAAAACGACGCCATCGTCAAAGAGGCCCAAACCGCCGGGATCGAGGTAAACCTAGTATCCTGGAATGAGTTGGACGCTTTGTCTAAGTCCACTTCCCATCAAGGATATGTCGCGATTTGCCACGAGGTGAAGGAATATACCCTCGCCGAGGTCATAGAGCAATGCAAGCAAAAGGAAAACCCCCTTATCCTCATGCTCGATGGCATCGAAGATCCCCATAACGTGGGCGCGATACTTCGTTCCGTCGATGCCTTTGGGGTCGACGCCGTCATCTTGAAGAATAGGGGCGAGGCCAAGGTGAATAGCACCGTGGCCAAAGTCTCCACGGGCGCCATCCATTATGTGCGCATCTGCACGGTAGCCAACTTAACTAACGCCATCCAAACGCTAAAGAAAAACGGTTTCTGGGTCGTCTCTAGCGATGGCTCTGGGAAAACGGAGTACGATGAAGTCGATTATTCCGGCCCCATGGTAATCGTGGTTGGAAGCGAGGGTTTTGGCATTTCCAACCTCGTTTTGAAAAACAGCGACTTCATAGTCAAGATTCCTATGGTTGGGCACGTCAATTCCCTTAACGCAAGCGTGGCGACGGGGATATTGCTCGCAGGCGTCACCTTGTTAAGAAAGAAGAAAAAGTAAGACGGAAAAATATCCATCTAACCTCAGGCCAACCTGGGGCTTTTTTCGATGTTATCGGCATTTTTTCCATTAATTTTATTTTTCTATATAGAAAAAATGTTTTATGCATATAACTGAATTTTCCTTGAAGCCGGACTTGCCCTCTATAAGATGAGAACTAAACCCCCTAAGGGAGAATCATAAAAATGTCAAAGGAAAAAGGACAACAAAGCAAAAAGACGCTAAAAAGGATGGTCAATAGAAAGGACCTGGAGAAGATGACCGATGAGGAGCTTCTCGAATTGTTTAGGAAGGGAATAATCACCGCCCGAGACATACTTTCCGTCAGGTATTTCCAGATGAGGCGATCGATCTGGGACACCGTATTTCCGCAGGTCGCCCTGCTGCTAGACGAATGGGAGACCAACGAATGCTTCTTCATGGCCTATCTCGCCGCCGAGGCAAAGTTTGAAAGGGCTAAGGACGTCAAGTTCCTGACTTACTTCTGCAGCGTCTTGAAACGCCAGGCGCTCGACATGCTAAGAAACTACTACAAGGAAAGGCATTTTCGCGAGGCGATTTCCTTGGATACCCTTCTTGGCAACGTCGAGGAAGGCGATGGCGGAATGGGCTATAACGAATTGATTTCGGGACCGCTCAATGAGCCGGTGGAATACTTCAATTACAATGAGATCCTAGAGGAACTAGAGAATGTCCCCTTACCCGATATCGACGATTGGAAGGAGACGATCTTGCTTTCCATCAAAGGCTATGGGACTAGCGAAACCCTATGCGCCAAAGGCAAAAACCCACGCACGATCCGCCGTCGCGTAAGGCTCGCCAAATGCCACATCAAAGCCTGGATCAAGGAGCAAGATGATTCCATTAAGGAATTCGAGGAAGAAAATAATGACCTTCCTTCTGACTCCGATATTGACCCGGATAATAACTAAAAAGCCTGCAAAAACCCAATTAAAAGGCTGAATTTATCCCTTACGAACCTTTTCTTAGGCCATAAGTATCCCATTGACAAACTCTCCCATAGGGAGGATAGTTGACACGCTGGATTTGACAACATGGCTAGGGAAAAGGTTTTTTTGATTTGCACGGAATGCCTCAACAGGAACTACACCGTGCCTAAGCGCAAAGACGATCCCCGCCGGTTGGAACTAAACAAATTCTGCCCGCATTGCGGAAAGCACACCCTGCATAAGCAAGGCAAGTGAGAAAGGAGATTCCAATGAGTCCCGTCAAATACATGAAGGAAGTCGTGAAGGAAGGCAAGCGCATCCGTTGGCCTAAGCGCGACGATCTAATCAAGACTGCCATCGTAGTAGTGGTCATCACCGCGTTCGCGGCCCTTATCCTTTCCCTTGAGGACCTTGCCGCCGGCAGCATGATTCAACAGCTCCGCGACGCGTTTGGAGGTAAGTAAGCAATGGCTGATCAATATGGCGATAAGCAGTGGTACATCGTAACCACCTATTCTAGGCAAGAAGCCAGAACCGCGGAGAACATCCGCAAGCGTATTCAGAATACGTCGATGAGCAAAGACGGCAAAGTCACCGACATGAAGGACTTTGTCCTCCGCGTCCTCGTCGCCGAGCAGGAAGAGGAAGTCTATAAAGACGGCGTTCCTACCGGCAAG
This sequence comes from Bacilli bacterium, assembly GCA_024687185.1. GTDB lineage: Bacteria > Bacillota_I > Bacilli_A > RFN20 > CAG-826 > Alloenteromonas. Next base: position 20,948 of record JAILEX010000093.1, read on the forward strand.
AAGAAGGTCACCAACCTCTTCCCTGGTTGTATCTTCATCGAAATGATCATGACCGACGAATCCTGGTACATGGTTCGTAACACCCCGGGCGTCACCGGTATCATCGGTTCTAGCGGTGGCGGTCAGAAACCGACCCCTGTAAGCCGCGAAGAGATCGAACCCGTCCTTAAGAGAATGGGCATGGTCGACGAAGCGATGTATGACCGTTATCAGGTTGGCGATCTCGTCAAGATCATCCACGGACCTCTCGAAGGCACCGAAGGCACGATCCTCTCCATCGATAAGGAAACCGGCGCCTGCCGCGTCAAGACCGTCTTCTTCGGACGTGAGACTCCGGTCGATGTCGAGTTCTCCGAAATCGAAAAGGTCTGATCCAAAAAAGAAAGCAAAAGAGGAGCCAAACGCGGTTCCTCTTTTTTCGTATCAAAAAAAGCGGGTCGCCCCGCCCGGCTTTATTATGTGGATCAATCGTCGATTCTAGCGCGGATTAGCTCGAATTCGTCTTCTATATCCTGAAAGAAGGCGATGGAGGCAAGGCTATAGAAGTCTTGCTTCATGACCTGTTTATAGATGAGGGTGAGGGCGTGGACCGCGTTAAGGAAGACGATTTCCGAGATGCGGATCTTCTCTACCTCAGGATGTTCGACGCAGACTAAGGTGGCGAGTTCGTCGGCATATACTAGGGCCAATCTACCGGCATTGTCCTTAAAGGCCTCTAGGACCTCTTCCTTATCCTGGGCGATCCAATATAGATATTCCCTTAACGGACTCTTCCCCGAGGCGAATTCGTCCCCGCTCATGCCTAGGCGGATTTTGGTTGCCTCCTCGGTTAGGTCCTTGGGGTTGAATTTGCTTCCAAGCTCTTCTCTAGCAAGCGCGGTTAGTTCGCTTCCCGCGTTTTCCTTGGCGAAGAGGTTATCGATAAGGAAGGCGGCGGCGATCGATATCGTCTTGGCTTCGTTTTTGCTGCCGTCGGCTAGGTCTAGCCTAAGCCAATTGTCCATAGAGTATTCAAAGGCGTCCTCTAGGATTTCATAATGTTCTCTTGCGTTGCTCATAGCGTGCATACTATATCAGTTTTCCTGTATGATTTCCTCGAAATGAAGTACGTTGTTTTCTCCGATATCCATGGATCAACCCAAGGGGTCAATAGGCTTGTTTCCATTTGTAAGGAAGAAAAGCCAGATTGCCTTATTTTATTAGGCGATATTCTTCATGGTGGCTATGACGAAGACGATTACTACGTGGCTAGGGAACTAAAGCTTTTGACGTGTGGTATTTTGGGGGTCAGGGGAAACTGCGACTATTCGATGGATGAGCGCACCCTTGGTATCCCTTTGCCTTTGACTAGAAACATCCCTTTTGGAAACGGCCTTCACACGGTTTATCTAATGCACCGTCCTCCAATCATCTCTTTCCCGCCCGGCGACATCGTGATGTTTGGCCATACCCATAGGAAGATGTTAGAGAAGGAAGATGGGGTCATTTACTTCAATCCCGGCTCGATTTCCCTTCCTAGAGACGACGGCCCGGGGTATGGAATAATGGAGGATAACCGCCTAATCCTAATGGATGCGCTAAAAAGGGAAATAATCCGCGAATTGGAGTTTTGAACATAAAGCCCCGCAAAAACCAGGTATTTATCTTGGAATCGATGCCGGGCTTTGTTTTATTCTGAACGGTTTTTCGTATTGTTTTCGTTTAACTTTATACCCTGAAATCTCTCGTAGAGAGGAGAGGGTCTTTTGTGGTTAAATATACCCGCAAAACCAAAAGAGGTAATTATTCATGAAAAACATGGTTTACATCCAAAGTGGCGGACCTACCTCCGTCATCAACTCTTCTTTGTATGGCGCGTACAAAGAAGCCGTCCGTCTTCCCGAAGAGATCGATCACATCTATGGCTCCATCAACGGCATCGAAGGCCTAGTCGATGGCAAGCTCTTCGACCTCCGCGAAGAGGATCCCGAAGATATCGAACTCCTTATCCAGACTCCTGGCGCCGCCCTTGGCACCACCAGAAGGAAGCTTCCTAAGGACATCAACGATCCCGTCTATGAACAGATCCTTGAGAACATTCAGCGCTTCGAAATCAAATACATCTTCGTCAATGGTGGCAACGACTCCATGGACACCTGCAACAAAATTTCCATCCTCTGCGAAAAAAGAGGTCTAGACGTCCGTGTCTTCGGTGTTCCCAAGACCATCGATAACGACCTTGCCTGCACTGACCACACCCTTGGCTATGCTTCCGCCGCCAAAGTCGTCATCAACTCGATCTATGCCATCTCCAAAGATGCCCTTTGCTATAAGAAAGGCAAAGTCCACATCATCGAAGTCATGGGTAGGAACGCTGGTTGGCTTACCGCTGCCGCCGACTTAGTCCCGGATGATGGCCGCCCTGACCTCATCTATCTCCCCGAGAACAAATTTGATCCTGAACAGTTTCTCAAGGACGTCAAGGAAGTCAACGATAAGAAGGGTCTAGCGATCGTCGTCATCTCCGAAGGTCTTGAATTCGAGCGTGGACAGGCCCATGAAGTCGACTCCTTCGGCCACGCCCAGCTCTCTGGCGCTGGTCAGGCCCTTGCCACTTTGCTTCAGGAAAGACTTGGTTTAAATTCCCGCGTCGTCGAGCTCTCCCTCTACCAGAGGGCGAACCCCTTCCTCCTCTCCCGCAACGATAGGGATGAAGCCATTGAAGTTGGTGAACTTGCCGTTAGAAGTGCCGTTAGAGGCGAGACTGGTAAGATGATCGTTATGAAGCGCGTTTGCAAGAAGCCCTATGTCGGCCGCTTCGAACTCGTTCCCTTAAGCGAAGTCGCCAACGCCGAAAGGAAGATCCCCGCTGAGTTCATGCAGGATAAGACCAGGATGAGCGAAGCCTTCCGTGACTACCTCCGTCCTCTTATCGAAGGCCAGGTCTCCGTTAAGTTCCGTGGCGGCATCGTCAGACTTACGAACTTCAAGAAAGTTCCCGTTAAGCCCGCGAAATAACCTTCTATAAAAAGCTTAATAAGGTCATGTTCCCATGTGGATCCTGGCCTTTTTCTTTATATAAGAGAAACCCCGCAGGTGGCCGCGGGGTATACAGAAGAAATTGGGTTTTTCAGGTTTTTTGGTTTAGTTACGTGTAATTTTGATGGTGGCGGACGCTTGGCCGTTACTTCTTATGTCAAGCTTATCGACGCTGAAGGAGAAGCCTAGGTCCCTACCATCGTCAAGAAGGCCATCCGCATTGGCAAATTGGCTCTTATAGGCATCCATATCGAAGCTTTCGCCTTCTTCAAATAGCAACGCTCCATTCGAGGTGAGGGAGCTGCCATCTTTGCGGAAGACGGAGGTTTTGTCATCCCTAATCCACTGCAACAAGTTATATTCGGATCCACTGCCGGAATTGTTGGAGTAATAGTGGGCGCCATTGAGGCTTGTCATTATGGCGTTGACGTGCCATAACCTAATGCCATAGGTCGAGAAGCTATACTTATTGGCATAGAACTCATTGAGCCCAGTTGGGGAGAAGAGTTCAAGCAATAGGTATTCATCAAACATCTGGTTCTCTTCGTTAAAGCTTGGGGTGAGCATGATGAAGTCATGCGAGGACTGGAAGTCATTGATCGTTACATCGAAAGTAGTTCCGCTAGAAATGGCAGAGGCATCATAGACATAGGGGTCAGCCCAACCATAGCCCATGACGCTAAAAGGCTCGTGGCCGCTTCTATTGTTATCTTGCATTGAGAAATAGCCGGCGGGAGAGTTGTAATTATTGGCGTCGGATCTGCTTTCGTCGTAATAGTCTTTTACTCCTAGTACGTGGCCAAATTCATGGATGTCGGTGACGTTATTGAGCTTATAGTCGCCATATTTCAAAGACAAATCGCTTAGATCGGGGGTGGATAATTGCTCGGTTTGGCTATCAAGAGTAGTTAGACCATAGTTGGCTAATGCGCTATTCCAGGTGTAGTTACGCATATGGCTATAGGCGTGGGGCCTAGAGTATTTGAGGCAATAGGCGCGGCTATTCTTATCCGCTCCAACATAGTTGGCGCCGTAATAGAGCATGATGGCGTCGACGATGCCGTCATCGTTGCCATCGTAATCCTCAATAGAAGTGTTGGTGGTTTCGAAGTGGGCGTTTAAGGCATCGTCTGCCACTTCGATCCAAGTGTCATAGTCATCCCTATCGAATTCGGTGGAGGCTTTGGAGACCTCATACCAGGAAGCGACGTCACCGCTAATATTGATGGCGGAGAAGGATTCTTCCTCATAGAAGGTCTTCACGCTTCTCCATCCCGTCTCATCGTTTTCGCCGAAGATACCGGTATGGATGTCTTCTAAGACCTGTTCCTTTTGGGTTTTCCCTTGTTCGTCTTTTAATGTTTCGCTAATAAAGGAGCTGCTATCGGAGAACCAAATGGGCAAAGCGATGACTTTCAAGTCGCCATTAAGGGAGACGTTTCCATAGAACGAGGCTTGATTTACATCTTCATAGGTATGGGTGATGTCTTTCTTTGTAGAAGAGGTTCCGATAAGGTAAGTTACGGACACCGTGTATCCGTTTTCTTCGTAGGTGAGGGTTAGTTTCTTGACATTTTCATCCTCGGTATCCTCGATGAGGGTCTTTAGGTTTTCATCGCCATTTACGACCTTGGTGTAGCCAGTATCATATTCGACGTAGATCTTTCCGGCGGTGATTAGTTTGCCATTATCATAATAGAAGGTGCCCGCTCCGCTGGAGCCATAGATTTTGGAGATGACACTATTGTCGACGACGACGATGTTGATGGAGATGCTATATTCATAGGCGGTTTTGGTACCATCGTAGGCGATCAAGGAGAAAGTGATGACGGCCTCGCCGACCTTTTGGACTTTTATGGACATCGCAGAGCTATTCAGTTTGACGCAAGATTCGTCGGAGGTTTCATGCGTAGCGGCCGCGCCATTTATCTTTCTACCGTTGTAATAGAGGGAATAGACGAAGCTTAGGTCCTTTTGAAGAGTCAAGGTTTCGCCGTCTTTGACCTCGGTTTGTTCTTCGCCTAGATAGAACTTGAATTCGCCCCTTCCTAAACGAGATAGGTATACCTTGGCTATGGCTTGTTTTAAAAGGGCGTTGTCGCTTCCATATAAGGAAATGGCAAAGCAGACATAGCCGCTGGAGGTTGCCTTTAGCCTAAAGTTGGACTTACTTTCATCGATATCGAATTCGATGTCCTCTTCCCCTGCGACTTGCTCGTATCTAAGCGTTGCGTTTTCATCCTTGCATCCGCTAACTTCGACGGCGGGAAGGGCATAATAAACTCCGGCATAGGGGATAGTGACCCTATAATCGTAGGTAGAATAGCTCATGCGTTCCACTTCAACCCTTTCGTCGGCGCTTTCCAAAGTAAGGTTGATATACCAATGGTCTTCGCATGCCTCCACATAGATAAAGTCGGTGTAGAGGTAGCAGTCTCTATAGTAGGCGGAGATGTGGATGGCGCTACGCTCTCCTATAGTCACGTCTTCGCCCATAGTGACCTTGCCGCTATCTTCTATCTCCATGACGGGTTCATCGTCATAGGTTTGATAGGTGAAATCCACCAAGGCGTTGATGCCTTTTAGAATGGGCTTAAGGGTATAGGATTCACCCGGTCTAAGCATCAGATAATGACGTTCGTTTTCTACTAGGAAATAATCGGGGTCATCGAAGGTGATTTCATAGTCGATATCGCTTTCTTCGGCGGTGACATAGATAAAGCGGATATCGTAATTGGAACTGGACCCTTCCTTTTTAAGGGCTAACTTCAACGTTTCTATCTGGGTGCTTGGTACAAAATCATCAACCACTAAGGTAGATCCATCCAAGGTGACGAAATTGCTTTCCCCGACAAAGGAATATTCGATGTAATAGGTCGTTCCGCTATAATCGCCTAAATCGGCGTTGATCTCATATTTTTCCCCAGGGAGCAAAGTGATTTTATAACTATAGTCGTTATTGCCTTCTACGAGTCTTTCATCGGTATGGACGAAAATCTCGCTAGGAGGAGTCTCCTTGGAAGAGCTGCTTGAGCTGGAACTAGAGGAAGAACTACTTCCCTTTGAGCTATCTTCTTCGTTAGAACTGTCCTCTTCGTTAGAGGCGGAAGAAGAGGAAGTGGGGGTCGAAGAGCCTTCTATGCTGCTAAAGGAAAAAATACTAGATAAATCGCAGGCGCTTAAAGAAAAGGCGACGATTATGGGTAAGAGGATTCTTGCAAGTATTTTGGATTTCATCATATAAAAATAATATAAGTCATTGTTTCCCTTTACAAAAGGGAACAAAAAAGAGCTTCCGTTTATTGTTTGGAGAATGAGTTTGAAAATCGCCCGATCAGAAAGACCGAGCGATTGTTCTTGGTTAATGAACGAGTTAAAGGAAGGGGGATTACACGATATTGAATGCGTATTGTAGTAGTGGCAACGCCCAGGTGAAGAAGATGATGACTGCCGCGATTAATACCGCCGCCAATACGCCTAGGTAGATAATGGTCGCAACGTTGAACCTTTTGACAACGGCAACGTCGGTTCCTTCCTTGTCCTTTGCCCTGAAGCGGAAGAAGGAGAGGGTCACGCCGCCTAAGGCAAGAATGGCGACGACTGCATCAAGAGCGATGAGCAATAGCACATAAACCTTCACGCCTTCAGAGGAGGTCTGCCCTTCGGCAATTCCTGCGGCGGCATTGGAATGAAGCAAAGAATAGAGGACGTAGTGCGTATTTTCTCTTATTAGGTAGCGCACGCCATTGCTTTCGGTTTCTGCAAGCGGGTTACCCATACCGGCGAATTGGACGGTGATGCCGCCGGATAGACACGCTTCGCTATCCTCTTCGCCGATGTTGTTGTAGTCGGTGATGATGAAGCCCTTAAAGCCCCACTCTTCTCTAATGACGGATACGTTAAGTGCGTAATTGGCCCTGGCGGGGATATCGCCAATTCGATTCATGGCGGCCATGATGCCATAGCAATTTCCGTCTTCAACAGCCATCTGGAAAGGGCGGAAATAGGTCTCCCTCATCGCCTGTTCTTCGGCGTATGTCGCTACCATGTTATTGGCTTGGCGGTTGGTCTCCTGACCGTTCATCGCGCAGTGTTTCAAGACGTTGATGAGCCCTTTTTCGTGGCAGGCGTTTATCACTTTGCAGGCGAAGTCGCCGGTAAGGAAGGTGTCTTCGGAGACGTATTCGTAATTACGTCCGGAGAATGGGGTGCGATGGATGTTCATGCCAGGCGAATACCAGGCGGAAGTGCCCTTTAGCAAAGCATAGTCGCCATTAAGTTCGCCATATCTTGTCATTAGCTTTTTATTATAGGTGCAGGCGATCATCATCTCGGCCCCGCCGACTCTGTGGGAGACCCCTTCTGGGCCGTCCGCGCCGAATGTCTGGGGTTTGTTGATGGAGGGCATGGCCGCGGTTCCGTTAGCCGCATTTTTATATATCGCGTATTCCTCATCGAAAGAGGCGCGGTCAAGCAGGTCTTCCCAAAGGGGATCGTCGAATTTCTTGCCAAGCAGGTTCTTCCACTCGACTCCGTTTTCGACTTCGTTTTTTACCTCCGGATAGTCCGTTTTCGCTTTGGGATTGCCGCTAGATTCCCATCCGTTTGCAGTGATTTTTTCTTTGTGATTAGAAGAAATAGCTGAGGTTTGCACGGTTTTTGCGGCGTTTGTGGTTTCGCTTACCCCGTCTTTGGTCCCCGTTGCGTAGGTGAGTCCGTCTCCATCCATCGCCGCCCAATTCGAGCGGGAAAGATAAGTGGAATCCTCAAGCGAAGAGGAGTTGAACAACGTTGTGACTTGGGTATTGTTATCGGAGGTCGCGTAGGTCGTGAAGTCGTTTTCCGAAAGGGTATGGGTATATACGTTTTCGCCATTAAGGAAATTGTTTGCTGCCTCATGCGCGTTTTTCGCCGCGGTGAACTTATAGTCGCCTTTTTCCAAGATGTAGGTGCCTTTGTTTTTGGCGTCGAAGGAGGCAAGGCGTTCCCTATCCACCTCAAAGGATAGCTTTTCCTTCTTCCCCGATTCCAGGGATTCCGTTTTGCCATAGCCCACTAAGCTGACGGCGCTTTTCTCCACCCCATAGGTCCTATCGTAATCGGTATAGGGGACCTGTACGTAAAGCTCGACCACTTCCTTGCCAGCCACCTCTCCGCTATTGGTGACTTCGATGTTGAAGGAGAGCTTGTCGGTAGAGGAATTGTAGGAACCGGATAGTTCGCCATAGCTGAATTCGGTATAGCTTAGGCCATATCCAAAAGGATAGGCGACGGTGGTATCGTAATCGAAGGTGCCGGCGTTAGACGCGCCTAAAGAGACATCGGTATAACGCGTCTCATAATATTTGTAGCCGACGTAGATACCTTCGGCGAGGTTGACATAGGCATATCCGTTTAGATTTCCGTTGGAATCCACGTAACGGAAGTCCCCGAAATTCTGCATCGCGGGGGCGGAAAGGTTATCGAAGCAATAGGTATCGACTGTCCTGCCCGAGAAGTTTGCTTCCCCGACAAGCAGTTCGATGATGCCTTTGATCGCGGCTTCCCCACTTCCCGTGCCACCGACTTGGACAACCGCGTCGATATCATAGTCATTTAGGAAATCCATCTGCATGGGGTTATTGGTATGGAGGATGACAACCGTTTTTTTGAAGCATCCCGCGTCTTGGATGGCCTGAAGCAAATCCCTTTCGTCTTTATTCAGTTCAAGATAATGTTCATCTGCGCTTCCGCCGAACCTATCCATGTTGCGGGGCAAGTCCGCGCCTTCCCCGGAGGAGCGGGAGAAGACGACGATGGCGGCGTCGTTATATTCGCTATAGGAGGCTTTCACGGCATCCGTGTATTCGCTTTGGGGGACTTCGTCGATCGTCCAGGTGCCGGCTTTGCTGCCGTCGCCCTTGTTGTCGCCGATGCCCCAATTAGTGTGTGCGCTGGTAAGGTAGAGCTTCCTTAGCTCATTATTGACCTCGAAGGCCTCGCGCATGCCGTTGATGAAAATGGAGTCTTTGCCGGTGGCGATTTTCTCCCTTTCCATCCAAAAAGCGCAGGAGGATCCGAATAACGATATCTTGGAGTTCCTCGCTATGGGTAACCCGTTGTCGTTGTTCTTAAGCAAGATCGATCCTTCCTTGGCGACTTGGTAATTGAAGTTGGTTGCGTAATCCTCAAGCACCGCATCCATGGATTCGTGTTCTGCCTTATAGTTTCCTAATGGGGCGATGTAGCCGATTCTTCCGAAGTAGGAATCGAGCGCGCCATCATAGGAGGCGGCGAAGATATTGCCATAGATCGTGGCGCCGATGACCGCTGCCGCGACAAAGCCTTGGATCGCTAGAAACAAAATGTGTTTTCTTTTCATGAGACAGTATCTCCTTTTGTACGTAAATAATAAAAACAGACTTACGGAAATTGGCGGCTGCTTCAAAAACTGAATGTCGGCTTTCAAAAACTGATCGAAGTAATAAAAACAATAGGTTTCATCAAGTATTTTTGTGTTTTTCTTCATTTAAATCGTGAACAAAATTACCACTTGAAATATGAATGTACGTTCATATAATAATGGCGAATATGAAAATCCATTCATATTTGGAGGTGATCCTATATGGCAAAGATTCCTAGCGAAGAAATGATCGACATGATGGAGAATATGCTTCATATCGCAAGCGACTCCACTAGGCTTAAGATCCTTATCTGCCTTGAAGATGAGGAGAAGTCCGTTTCTGAAATCGTCAAGGAGGTGGGCGCGAGCCAGTCTTTGGTGTCCCATCAGCTTCAGGTTCTTCGCGCGGCAAATCTAGTCACCTATAGAAAAGAAGGTACCTCCGTTATCTATTCTTTAGATGACGAACATGTTTCTAAACTTATCTCGGTAGTAAGGGAACACGTCGAGGAAAAGATGGATAGATAGCTTAGAAAGTCGTTTACGCTTATGGAAGAAGAAAGAAGCAAGAAGGATTATATAATCCTAGGTATTCGCATTGCTTTGACGGTCGCTTTGATCGTCCTTGGGATGGTTGTATTTAACGAAACTAGCTACCCCTGGTATGTGAATCTAATCGTAATGGGAGTGGCTTATCTTGTCATTTCCTATGACATCATCCTTGAGATGATAGAAGGGATATTCAAGGAACATGAGTTCTTTGGCGAGGCCACTTTGATGGTTTTGGCTTCTATTGGGGCGTTTTGCCTAAGGCTATTTGGACCAAGCCATAACGAATATATGGAAGGGGTATTGGTCATATTGTTGTTCCAAATCGGTGAGGTCTTAGAGGATCTAGCCGCGGATAAAAGCAAGGAAGCCATCCTTAACGCGATCGATTTAAAAGAATATAAGGCAAAGGTCGTAGTCGGAGAAAGAATCGAGGAAAAGGAAAGCAAAGACCTTTCTATTGGAGACATCGTTTTATGCGCTAACGGCGAAAAGCTTCTTTGCGATGGCATCGTCAAAGAAGGAAAAGGCGAAGTCGATGAGTCTTCCTTAACTGGCGAATCTAATCCTATATATAAGGAAATAGGCGCGCCCATATATGCAGGCACGGTTTTAGTGGAAGGTTCTCTTAAAGTAGAGGTCAATAAGGAATACGATGATTCTTCCGTTGGTAAACTCGCCAAGATGATCGAAGAGGCCAATGAAGGCAAGTCTCGCTCTGAAAGATTCATCACGAAGTTCTCCAAAATCTATACGCCTATCGTTATGGCTATTGCCTTATTAGTCGCAGTTATCCCTCCCTTATTTTTAGGGATAAGCGATGGCGATATTTGGAGTAGGTGGATCTATAGCGCGCTTGCTTTCTTAGTCGTATCTTGCCCCTGCGCCATCGTCATCTCCGTCCCTCTAGCCTATGTGGCGGGGTTAGGACTTGCCTCTAGAAACGGGGTCTTGGTAAAAGGCGCGGCATATTTCGATGCCTTAAATAGCCTAGATACCGTGGCCTTTGATAAAACCGGCACCATGACCGAAGGTAAGCTTAGCCTAGTCGAACTTTGCCCTAACGAGGTCGAAAAGGAAGAGTTGTTAGATACTTTGAAAATCGCAGAAAGCGGCAGTGAACATCCTTTGGCAAAAGCCGTGTTTAATGGTGAAGAAAGGATCAATTACGAATATGAATCCTATACCGAGATCCCTGGTAAGGGCATCAAAGTCATCTATAAGGGCGAAACCCTTCTTGCTGGCAAGATTGCTCTTTTAAAAGAAGAGAAGGTCGAGATAAAAGAAGGGGTGTTGGTAACCGATAAAACCGCGATATTCGTGGCGAAAAACGGTGTTTACCTAGGCTATGCGGTATTCGAGGATAAGCTAAAGGAAAATTCCGTAAGGTTTGTTAATGAGCTAAAGAAAGATGGCATCAAAACCGTTCTTCTTTCTGGTGATCAAGCTGGCGCGGTTAAAAATGCAGGCGAACTTCTAGGCGTCGATGAATATCGTAGCGAGCTATTGCCAAGCGAAAAACTAGCCTATATCGAGGGTCATAAAGTAGGGTCAAAGGGAACGATTGCCTATCTTGGCGATGGCATCAATGACGCCCCGACATTAGTGGCAAGTGATGTAGGCGTAGCAATGGGAGGGCTAGGGAGCGACCTAGCCGTTGCCAATGCCGATGTAGCCATCCTTAACGATGATCCGCTTAAGTTCTTGGCGTTAAAAAAGATTGCTAAGGCCACTCAAAATAGAGCCATCTTCAATGTGGTATTCTCTCTTGCCGCGAAGTTCATCATCGTCTTCTTAGGCGTGCTTGCCTCTGCTATGGGAACATGGCAATTACCCCTTTGGGTGAGCGTGTTAGGGGATAGCGGCGTAGCGATATTAGCCATCGCGTCAAGCCTATTGTTACACTTTAAAACGATAAAAGTTTAAACCTATTGAATTGACTAAAATTATAATACAAGGGATAACGAGCGGATTCATGTTCAAAATATCCCTTGTTTTTCTTTGCAAAAAACACGTCATTTTGGAAACAAAATAAGTAGGATTCGACTAAATTTTTAAAAATCATTGGTTGATTTCTATAGTTTAAATGAACGCTTGAATATCGGATAAATTTACAAAATTAATGAAAATATTATTGTGCGGGTTTCACGCACAAATTCGCAAACAAATAAAAAAATCGCTTGCATTCACCCGTTCACATGCGTAACATATGCAAGCCTTGCGACTTGCAGGCATTATGCGTGGGAGGGTCCTATGGTGAGGGCCCAACTAACCACAGCATGATCAAACTCACAGTAAAGGAGAAACCATCATGAGAAAGAAAATCACCAAAGTGGTCAAGATGGAATTGCCAGGCGCCAATGCCCATCCAGGACCTAAGCTAGCTTCCGCTGGCGTCAACATGGCCAAGTTCTGCACCGACTTCAATGCGCAGACCGGCGACAGGAGGGGCCAGACCGTTCCTGTTATCATCACCGCCTACGAAGACAAGTCCTACGACTTCGTCATCAAGACCAGCCCCGTGGCCGAATTGGTCCTTAAGGCTGCCGGCCTAGAAAAGGCTTCCGGCAACGCCAAGCAGATCGTCGGTTCCATCACCGAGGCCCAACTCACCGAGATCGCTCAGTACAAGCTTCCCGACCTCAACACCGAGGACATCGAAGCCGCGAAGAAGATCATCGCTGGCAGCTGCCGTCAAATGGGCATTGCCATCAAGTAAGGAGCAATCGACATGAAGAAGTTCGGAAAGAAATACAAGGCTGCCGTGGAGAAATACGACCTCTCCAAAGTCTACAGCATCGAAGAAGCGGTCAAGATGGTCAAGGAGCTCTCCTATTCCAAGTTCGATGGCTCCGTCGACATCAGCTTCAACCTCAACGTCAACCCCACCCTCGCCGATCAGTTGATCCGCGGCACCCTCACCTTGCCCCATGGCAACGGCAAAGAGAAGAGAATCCTCGTCGTTACCAACACCAAGCAGGAAGAGGCCAAGAACGCCGGCGCTGACTTCGTCGGTGGCAAGGAAATGATCGAGAAGATCACCACCCAGAACTGGTTTGACTTCGACGTCATGGTTGCGACCCCCGAGATGATGGCCGAGATCGGTAAGATCGGCCGTGTCCTCGGTCCCAAAGGCTTGATGCCTAACCCCAAGACCGGCACCGTCACGATGGACATCGCGACCGCCGTCGCCGAAATCAAGAAGGGTAAGATCGCCTACCGCGTCGACAAGTTCCACAACCTTGCGATGCCCGTCGGCAAGGTCTCCTTCAGCGAGGAAAAGCTCGTTGATAACCTCAAAGTCGTCACCGAAGCCATCTCCAAAGCCCGTCCTTCCAGCGTGAAGGGCACCTACATCCTCTCCGCGGCCATCTCCCCCACCATGGGTCCCGCCGTGAAGATCACCTTCCCCGGCCGTAGCTAATCCCTAAGACCCGAGAAGACCTTAAATTTGGTGAAACGCTCATTATACCTAAGATAGCCGGGGGCAATTGCCTTAATCCATCCACCCTGCTGAGGAAAAGCGAATCTGCTACAGAAACTCGATTAGTTGTATTGAAGCTTCACATAAAACCGTCGAGAAATCGACAACAAGAAAGGAGGTAGTACACATGAATCCCAATGTCCTAGAGAACAAAAAGGCCGTCGTCGCCGAGATTGCGAAAAATCTTGGTGAAAGTGGATCCTTCACCGTTGTCTCTTACCAAGGCCTCACCGTCGCCGAGATGCAGGAACTCCGCAAGAACCTTGCGAAAGTCGATGCTTGCCTCGTCGTCGAAAAGAACACCTTGGTCCGCCGTGCGCTAGCCGATGCGAATCAGCCCGCGCTTGACGAAGCCCTCAACGGTGCCAACGCGTTCGTCTTCTCCAAAGAACTCGGCGCAGGACCCAAAGCGCTCTTCAAATTCGCCAGGCGCCATGAGCACCTCGTGGTTAAGGCCGGTATCGCCGAAGGCAAAGCCCTCGACGCCGCTGGAGTCAAGACCATCTCTGCGTTGCCTGATAAGAATGGCATGTTGTCCATGTTGCTATCGTGCTTGAATGCACCAATTCAAAAGTTCGCCGCGACCGTCAAGGCCGTCGCCGACAAAGATGCCCCCGCTGGGGCCGAAGCTTGATCGAAAAGGAGGATCAACGTCATGAAACTTACTAACGAAGAAATCATCGCCGCTCTTAAGGAGATGACCGTTCTCGAGCTCAACGAACTCGTGAAGGCTGTCGAAGCCGAATTCGGCGTCACCGCCGCCGTTGCCGCCGCTGCCCCCGCAGCCGCCGAAGAAGAAGCCGTCGAGGCCAAGGGACCTTCCGAGGTCTCCCTCATCCTCAAGGGTCTTGGCACTGGCTCCAAGGTCGCCATCATCAAGGCCGTCCAGGCCATCACCGGTCTTGGCCTAATGGATGCCAAGAAGCTC
>JAILEX010000101.1 GCA_024687185.1 Bacilli bacterium
AAGGGCGCGAATTTAGAATAAATATCAGGGTTTTGCAGGTTTTTCATGACCTACGGGCCAAGCGGTAATCCTCCAACGTGGTCGGTTCGGCTTTGATGAAAAAGGGCAAAACCGCAAGGATCAAAAACCAATAGTTGCCTCCTATTTTCATATAGTAGGCGGTTTGGGTCGTGGATAAGGCATAGTCCAAGGCGACCGTGACAACGCAAATCGCGGCGAAGATGATCTTTTCGATTAGGCCATACCTTTCCCCATATAGGAAGGTTTTGGCCTTATCCTTGTATTTGAGCTTGATGAAAAGCCTATGGAGATAGGAGAGGACAATCGAGACGGGAAGGGAGGCCATCAAGACGAAGTAGGTCGTGGGGAACCAGATGCTCCTAAAGATATTGGTCTCCACCCCATAGTCGATTAGGAAGCTCACCCCAAGGCGGAGGGAGAGGAAATAGAAGGCAAGGGGGAGAATGGAGAGGCAGCGGTAGATGGCCTTGGCCAGATTTCCCCTGGTTTTGATGAACTTGGGATCATAGAAAAGGAAGATCGCCATTAGGGTCAAGGCGAAGCATAGGCCCCTGATGTTGACGGGGATATAGTTGGCCATAAGCGTCTCAATCGATAATCCCCACATGCCCGCGACCATCAAAACAAGAGATTCCACCACGGATAGGACCAAGAAGGCGAAACCATCGACTATGGCGAGTTTGCCTAGGCTTCTAATGTCCTTCGAGGTCATATAGACGAGAAGGTGGCATAGGATAAGGGCCCCGATATTGTAGTGGTGGGCGATATCGACGATATAGACGTAGGAGAATACCTCGGGGAATAGGCCGATCTTCGATAGCAATGAGACGAATATGAAAAGGTAGCTGATTACCGTGAGGACGATCGCGATTAGCATCGCCTTGTTATGGGACAAACCAAAGGGAATATTGATGTCGTTAGGCAAGGAGATCGACGATTCCCTATTTTCCTCTACGTCCATCCTCCTACTTACCTCATAGGCCCAGATGGCGTTTAGGGCGAAAAGGATCGCAAACACAAAGAAAAGGATACCAAAGAGGAAAAGCATGGTCAGTCCGACGGATTGGTAGGCCAAATTGATGACGCGTCCCCTTTCCCTTGCTTTAAGGAATTCGTCGTGGAAGGCGGCTTCTTGGCCTATGCTTTCCTCGATTAGCGAGGATAACCCATCCTCCATCTGGTCGAGGTAGCGGTTGATTTTGCTTAGGACGAAGCCTTCGCTAGCCTCGTTTTGCGCGTCTTCGACGACTTTTAGGGTTTTGATTTCGGTGATATCGCCGCTAAGGTAATCGAAGGTCGCGCTAAGGAAGATGCCGCCATACATCTTGGTGTAGGTGAATTCGCATTCATAGGAAGAAACCATCAGGGTTTTGCCAAAGGAGTAGGTGAACTTCTCCTTTTCCTTCGTCTTGGTCACATAAGTGGCCTCGGAGAAATGGAGGAAGCCTGGGCTATCATAGAAATACAAAGTCGATTCCATTTCGTTTTTCTCGGCGTATACCTCAAAGGGTTCCTCTAGGTTTTCCTCCCTTTTTTCTAGGTAATGGTAGGTCTGCGCGGTCACAACGTCATGTCCCACCCCGCCTTTTTTCATGGCCGTGGCGGAGAGTTCGTCATGGATTTCCCCGTAGTTGGATTCGCCATTGACGCACATTGCGAATAGCGACCCTCCGAAAATGGATAATAGCAAAGACCCTAGCGCGATCGAGCCTAGGATGATGCGCCTTTTTCTGCTTGGCGCGAACTGGTCGCCTTGGGGGATGATGGGGGTGGGATAGGATTCCTCTCCTTCTAGGGAGATATCCTCTTCATAGAAGGAAGAAAGCTTTGCTAGGGCCTTTTTGTTGGGTTTGAATAGCCCCCTTTCGTATAGGGAGAGGGAAAACTTCGAAATGCCGATGGCCTTTGAGGCGTTAGAAAGCGAGAGTCCCCTCTTTCTCCGCAATTCGAATAGGCGTTTGTTATAGCTCATCGGATTTTCTTTTCCAGGAAATAAGTTATCATTATTACCGTGAATTGCCTATCGAAAACTTTAGTTTTATTGCCCCTGCTCCTATCTTGTATAGGCTGTTCGAGCATGGAAAAAAACGAGCTGAGTTTTGGCTATGTCGGAACCTTCCAGAAGACCTATTATTCCGATTCCTATTTCTTTTTGGATAACGCCGCCTATCACGAAGAACTCGCCCTTGCCTCCGTATCCTTGGCAGGCACTTTCTTCTATAACTATGAGAAGCAGGAGGAGAAGACATGGCAAAGCAAGGACTATTGGGACAAAACGGGCTTCTCTAGGCAATATTTCAACGAATATTGCACCAAAAAGGCCGAGATCCATTCCATCGGATTCGGGATCGCAAGCAAGACCATCACCTCTATCGATGGGACTACCTATACCTTATTCTCCATCCCCATCAGGGGTGCCGACTATGGCGCGGAAAACGCGGGCAACGTGGAAATCGGCGACGAGGGCAACGCCTATGGCTTCCAAGTCGCCGCGGAGCAGGTATACGAAGGCCTTTCTTCCTATATCAAAAGCAATGGCATCTCTGGGAAGGCCAAATTCTGGACGTCAGGGTTTTCTAGGGGTGGCGCGGTCGCAAACCTATTCGGGGGACTATTGGTGGAAAGGCCACTAGAAACCCTTTCCTATGGCGAAGACGACCTTTATGACTATTGCTTCAATTCCCCCTCTTCCGCCTATCTTCCCGAGTTTCAGGCAACTAGCAAGACCTATAAGGGCATCCATAGCGTATTGAACCTCAATGACCCATTCACCTATCTCATCCCCCGCGACATCGGCTTCACCCGCTATGGAAGCGTCCATTATATCCCCGATAGGCTCACCGACGTCCTCTATGACGAAAGGGATAGGGAAAGGATGGTCAAGCGCTACCACTATATGGATAGGGGCTATGAGGACGCTGGGCTATATAACGTGGACCTTTGGAGGTTTTATGACGTCGGCGAGAAGGCCGCGATAAAAAATAACCTCCCTAGGGACGCCATTCACCCCTCCATGGCCAGGTTCTTCCAAGGCTTCGTCGACGGCTTTTGCAAAACCGACGTGGACCTGACCATCAATAGGCATACCTATTCGCAGTTCATCGAGGATGGGGTCAGGGATTTCGTCGCCTCCTTATTCGGAGCCAACCCGAAACTGGCCCCATTCGACCTCGACGAATTGACCGATTTGATATTCAATACCCCCTTATTCGCGATGATCTCCAACGAAGTCCAACAGGGGCATATCACCGATTTCATCATGGACTGCGGCTTTTTGGTCTCCGCCCTCTACGATAAGGAAGGGACCGATCCAGAGGCATTGGAGGAGATAATCGCCTCCCTTGAACCCCTCTTTGGGGTGCTTGCGAACCTATTTAAGGACCGTCCCGACCTAAGCGCCCAGGTATTCGATAGGGACAATCTCCTCAATACCTTCCACGCCCATAATATGGAACTGACCTATAACGCCTTGCTTTGCTGCGATTCCCGTTTCGAGGAGGAGCCTACCAAACTTAACGATGGCTGCTATTACGCCCTCCATCTTTCCCCCTCCACCAAGATAAGCGTATATGAGAATGGCCTTGGCAAGGAGATGTTCCATTATGAACTAGGCGATATGTCGGAAAGCGTATTGGCCGGGGAAAAATACGCGGACAATAGCGTCGACGTCTTCCTTCCCAAAGACGGGCGATACGCCTATACGACCGATTCCTCCTCAATTTCCCTATATGAGGTCTATCCCAATAGGGGGAAGGAACTAATAAAGGAAGATATGCCCCAAAAGGGAAACATCAATTAACGCGAAATAACCTTTTTTCCTATTCCTTAGTTAAGGGCGGTTGCCCTATTTTTATTTGTTTAGAAGCCCTTTTATGGATGTATGGGTCCTTTCTTTTTCCTTTTTTAGGCGCGCGTATCTATATAAATCCTTTCCTTGCGAGCCCTTTCAGTTTTTGACAAACAAAGCGCAGTTTTTGAAGAGCGCGGTTTTGGGAGAGGGAAACCCTATAGATTAATGCCAAACCTTGAAAGGAACAAAAGAAATATGAAGAAATCATTTGCATTCGGCATGTTGCTCGCCAGCGGACTTTTGGTCGCTTGCGGCGGCAGCTCCACCTCCTCCGCCTCCTCTAGCGAAGCCGCCACTAGCGTCGCTTCCACCACTAGCGAAGTCGTCACTTCCGTAGATTCCAAGGCCACCATCGCCTACGAGATCACTGCCTCCTACGAAGAACTCTATGACATGTTTGGCGCCTTCGAGTTCTATGGACTCATGTATAGCGACAATACTGGCGTCCTCTATAAGGCCCTCGTCCAGTCTGGAGGCGACAATAAGAACCTCCCACAGGTCGAAGAAGAACCGACCTCCTTCAAATACAAAGTCACCGACGACGATGGCATCGAAACCCTTGAAGCCAGCATCGGCGGAACCAAGTTCACCGGCTATAAGAATAGCGACGGCGCCTTCGTCCTCCAAAGCTATAGCTTCCCCTTCGCCGGCGGCTATACCCGTAGCGTCGACCTCGTGATTTCCAAAACCATCGTCCATGGTTCGGAAGAGGCTTGGGAAAACGCCATGGTCAAAAAATACAAGGACCGTACCATCACCGTCACCGTCGCCGAAACCTATAAGGGTTCCGTCTATTATGCCGATGGCGACAACAAAGGCCAGGCCTGGATGGTCAACTTCGGCTCCTATGGCACCTTCCCGGGCGAAGCCAAGTTCGAGCTCAATAGCGACTTCTCCGTCGCCATCACCTATGGCGTCGGCGGCAGCAATGGCGGCGGAAGCTATACCGGCTCCTGGACCGTCGGTAGCGATAACCTCCACACCATCACAATCGGCGAGAAATCCATCCTAGGCGTCAAAGACGGCGAACACGAAACCTTCACCTGGACCTGGGCGCACCAGGCCAAGGATGCCGATGGCAACGCCGTTGGCGATCCTATCAACCTAACCGCGACTCTCTCTTGGGTCGACCCCACCGCGGAAGCCTAATCACCATATAACCTTCCATTCCCCCGTCGGCCTATCACTGACGGGGGAATTTGCTTAATTAGAAAGGAAAGACAAATGAAAAAAGCACCTTGGATTGCATTGACCGCCGTATTCGGAGCATTGACCGCGGTAGGTTTCATTGGCAATTCGATCTTAATGAATTACCGTCCCCAACTCAACTCGGCACTAGGCATCAAAACCGACGTCGCCGAACTAGACGAAAACGTAAAATACTTCACTTCCGAATTCTCTTCCGTCGAGAAACAAGTCGAAGAAGAAGGCAAACTCTGCACCGAACTAGAGGCGGAAGGCGCTGTTTTGTTAAAGAACGAAAATGGCCTTTTGCCCTTCTCTAGCGACGCCAAGTTCTCTTTATTCTCCACCTCTAGCGTAGACCCGATCTATGGCGGCACCGGCTCAGGACAAGTCTCCACCAACGACGCCATCAACTTCCGTAAGGCGATGAATACCGAATTCGGAGGCACCTCCACTAACGTCGACCTCTACAAGAGGTATTTGCAAGACCTCTCTTCCTACCGCAGGGTCAACGCGGGCACAACGGGTGGCACCATCGACCAATATAAGATCAACGAAGCCCCCTGGGCCGAAGTCATGACCAGCGATATCGAAGCCAGCATGTCCAATTATCCCAATGCCATCGTCGTCTTATCTAGAAGCGGCGGCGAAGGAAATGACCTTCCCATGACCGAATGTAGCGACGGCACCAACGGCAATTACCTCGTTTTGAACCAGAACGAAAAGGATATGCTCGCCGGGTTAAAGGCATTGAAAGACGCTGGCAAAGTTAGCAGCATCACCGTTCTTCTCAATGGCTCCAACGCCCTCCAGCTCGATTTCCTCGATAGCGACCTATACGATATCGATGCCTGCGCTTGGATCGGTGGCGTCGGCACGACCGGCATGACCGCGGTCGCCGAACTTCTTTCTGGTAAGCGCAACTTCTCTGGCAGGCTTAGCGATACCTTCCTAAAAGACAATTTAAGCGCACCCAGTATCGCAAATTTCGGTTTAAGGGCCTTCACCAATAGCTCTGCGAAGGGCGCAACCGGCGAATACGATACCTCCTGGGTCCAATATAACAAAGCCGGCGATAGCGATAAGTGCAACGAGAACTATATCGTTTACCAAGAAGGCATTTATATCGGTTACCGCTACTATGAAACCCGTTACGCCGACTATGTCATGGGACAAGGCAACACAAGCGGCTATTCCTATGGCGACGACGTCGCCTTCCCCTTTGGCTATGGCGATTCCTATACCTCTTGGACCTATAGCGATTTCACGATCGAGGAGAAAGACGATATCATCGAAGCTAGCGTCAAAGTCACCAATAGCGGATCCGTCTCTGGGAAAAACGCGGTTGAGATCTACGTCGCCCCGACCTATACCGATTACGATAAGGAGAATTCCGTTGAGAAATCCGCTATCGTCCTAGGCGGCTTCAATAAGACCGCCGAACTTGACGCCGGGGAATCGGAAAGAGTCACCGTCACCGTCAAAAAGCGCGACCTAGCCTCTTATGACACCAATGGCAAAAAGACCTTTATCCTCGATGGCGATTACCATTTCACCGTCGGCAAAAACGCCCACGATGCCAATAACAACGTATTAACCTTCCTAGGCTATGGCGATAAAGTCGATGCTGCCGGCAATTCGAATTTGGTTAAGACGTGGTCTGTGAGCGGGGTCGACGATATTACCGCAAGCACAAGCGAAGAGACCGGCTATAAAATCACCAACGCCTTCGACCATGTCGACTTAAACCGCTATGAGGGCACTAGCGATCAAAAAATCACCTATCTTACCCGTTCCAATTGGAACGCTACCTTCCCCACTGCCGCCGTCTCGCTAAAGATCAACGAGAAGATGTGGAAAGATGGTTTGGACTATAGCCCCGAAGCCAGGACCGCTAGGGTCAAAAAGATGATGGAGGAGCATTATTCCGAATATATCGGCAAAGCCCTTCCCGATATGGGCGTGGATAGCGGTCTCACCACCGTTATGTTGCGCACCGTCGAGGACCTAACCGACGAAAGGTATCAAAAGCTAGTGAGCCAAGCCACCTATAGCGAACTCACCAACCTCATCTATAATGGTTTCCACGTCACCTTACCCGTCTCCTCCATGGCACTTCCCTCCACCAAGGACGAAAACGGTCCTCAGGGCTTCACCGCAAGCTTAGTTGGCGGTGCAGAAGGCGCGCATGGCATGGCCTATACCTCCGAAGACGTTATGGCCTCCACCCGCAACATTTCCCTCCTTAAGAGGATGGGCGAATGCATTGGCGAGGATATGCTTAACGCCAAATACGCAGGTCTATATGGCCCTGGCAGCAACATCCACCGCAACCCCTATTGCGGAAGGAACTTCGAATACTATAGCGAAGACCCCGTCCTTTCTAGCCACATGCAAGAACACGAAGTCGCGGGCATCCAAAGCAAAGGCGTCTACGTTTTCACCAAGCACTTCGCCCTAAACGACCAGGAATCCGGACGTTATGGCCTATCCACCTGGGCGAACGAACAATCAATCCGCGAACTCTACCTCCGTGCCTTCGAAGGCACCGCCTTAGGCGGAGGAAGCGGCGTCATGACCTCCTTCAACAGGATGGGCGTCGTCTGGGCCGGCAGCGACTATTCGCTCATGACCACCGTCTTACGCAACGAATGGGGCATGAAGGGCGCGGCCATCACCGACTGCTCCGTCTTCGCCTCCTATATGGATCCCGCCGCGGGCGTCCTCGCCGGGCAAGACCTCTGGGATGGTTCTTATGGTGAGAACATGGCTACCTTAGATGGCTATAGAAGCGATCCCGTCATGACCCGTGCCGTCCAAAAAGCCGCAAAGCACATCGTCTATAGCATCTCGCACTCCCTTGCGATGAATGGCTATGTCGATACCACCACCATCAAAGTCAGCGAGGAGTGGTACCTCACGCTGACGAAGTGGCTAGGCATCGGCAGCGCGATCATCGCCGGCGCCAGTGCCGCGATGTTGGTGGTCACGATCGTCCTCAACAAGAAAAAGGCCAAGGCCGCCTAAATTAGGTTTCCTTGACTGATCTGCCCCCGGTTCGCCGGGGGCGTTTTATTATTCGGTTTATCTTACGCTTATCTTACGCTTTGTTATTCGCTTTATTATCCACTTAAGGTTTGGATGCGAGAAAGAAAAATATCCGCGTTTTAAAAAATATCGCCCTTTTGCAGGGTTAAAGCACTTCCCAATGGCCGTTTTTATTCGTTCCGACCCTTTTGATTTTGCTTAGTTGCTTAAGCTCTTTCAAAATGGTGGCGATCCTAGATTGCCTAAGCCCCACGACGTCCTCCATGCCCTTAGTCGTGATGAAGGGATCATTTTGTGTGGCCTTATAAACTAGAAGTTGCGATTTGCTTAAAATGGAGAAATCGTTTTCTTTGACTTTGATTACGAAGAGGGAATTTTAAGGTTACCATGATGTGCCCTTCCGTTACATCAAATGCTTCTTTGCCATAGTGTTTTATGATTTCTGGCGCTTTGCCCCCTAAGGTTAGCCTATTGGCATATGAAAAGGGAAACGAGGGTCCATCGGCCATTGGAATTGCCCTTAACGGGCTTCTAGGCCCAAGATGCCTATCACGGGGATTAATATCCCTTATTGGGAGATTTGGGCCCTAGGGGCTTATTTGATGCCTCTGCCAGCACTTTCCTATGTTTTTATGCCCTAGATGGTAAGGGTGTAGATAAAGAAAACCCACCCGAGGTCCGAAGCTCGGGTGGGGGAGAAAGGAGAATTCTCCTAGGATTCCTTTAGGCTTTCTTCTTGCCTAGGAAATTGGAGACCACGA
This sequence comes from Bacilli bacterium, assembly GCA_024687185.1. Lineage (GTDB taxonomy): Bacteria > Bacillota_I > Bacilli_A > RFN20 > CAG-826 > Alloenteromonas. The sequence continues at coordinate 8,866 of JAILEX010000101.1, forward strand.
CCATGATGGCGAGGAGGATGAACACCACCAGGAACGTTATGAAGAGGGTTACCGCCTTTTGGGCGAGTATGACGTCTTTGGTGAAGAAGGGCACGGCTAGGCTAAGGTCGGCTAAGGGGTAGCAGGCAAGCCTAAGGTGGTTGCCAACGCCAAGTCCGAATAGTGCCGCCGCGACGATTCCAACGCCGGGAAGCGGGAAGAAGGCGTCGAATAAGGCGACCACGCTTCCCGCGATGATGAAGATGAGGGTGAAATGGCTGATGTCGGCGAATCCGAGTTCCCCGCCAAGGAGCTGACGGTCCATGGCGAAGAAGATGATCGCGGCGACGATGCCGATGACCCCGGCCACCAGTTCGAGGTAGAAGCGGAGGCCTTTGTTAAGGAAGAGTTTCTTTAGCATATTAGGCAACCTCCTTTTCTTTGCGCTTTTCCTTCAATAAGAGGACGACGTATCCCCCGATCGATCCTAGCAATATGGCGCCTAGGGCGACGTTGATGGCGATGATCGTGGGCTTCCACCATGGGGTGGAGGAAGCGGAAGAGGAGGAACTGTCGGCGAAGTGGTTCATGACGTTAGAACGGGAATAGGCGTAGAAGAAGTTCTTGGCTTGTTCCCTAACGCATTGCCAAATATGGCCGTCACGTTGTTTGATAAGGAGGTTTTTGCAATCGTTTGCCCTATTGGCATCGTTATTGAATAAGGTGGTCCCGGCATCGATTGAATCGGCGGTGAAGAGGTAGGTGGTCGCGTCCTTGGAACTATCGGTGATCGAGATCCCCTTGAATCCCCATTCGCCTCTGAGCACATCGGTCATTAGGGCCTTGCAGGAAGAAGTGGGGAGCAGACCAATGCGGTTATACGCACCCATGTTGCCTAAGCCGGCCCCATCGGTCAACGCGCCTTCGAATCCTCTGGCGGTCAATTCGCGCAGGGTCTGCTCAGTCATGAACGTGGCGACGCCATGCCTATTGGTTTCCTGGTCGTTGGCAAGGAAGTGTTTGAAGCCGCTGATCAAACCCTTGGAGGTCATCGCGGCGCCTTGGATCCTGCCACAAAAGTAGGAGACTATGGGATCTTCGCTATAGTATTCGAAGTTCCTTCCCGAATAGGGGGTGCGATGGTTGTTGCAACCACCGCCATAGACCATGGAGAAGCCGACGTATAAAGCGTCCTCGCCTAGGAATTCGCCGCGCTTTTTAAGCAGTTCCTTGTTAAAGGTCGCCGCGGCGAGGGTTTCGCTTGGATGGAGGGTACCGCCGGCTTGCAAACCATCGGGGCCATCGCCGGAGGTGTTGGCGGGATAACCGACCGATTCGATGGCGTCGTTGGCCATCTTCTCGCCGCAGATAGCGGAGAGTTCGGCGGGCTTTAGCTGGTCGAGGAAGGTTTCCCACCTTTCGTCGTCATATTCGAAGGAAGCGGTGTCCTTGAACATGATCGTGACATCCTGGGAATGCTTGAAGTCCTTATAGGAGGGGGCATCCGCGGGAGTTTCATAAAGGGAAGAGGAGGCGGTCATGTGCTTGGTGATCGTGCCGCTTGCATCATCGGCGGCCTTGAGGTCCGTGATTGCGGTTGGGAATGTTTCCCAATCTTCGCGAGTCAGGTATTCGACAGCGCCTGGGATATAGTAATTGACGTCGACTTCCTGGAAACGGTTATAGATGATTTCGCCTGTTACGCTAGAGGTGGCGTGGCTTGTATTGTCTTTCGCGTCGAGGTGGAAAGAGGCGGCTTTTGCAGGGTTTCCCGCGACGGCATTGCCGTTTTGGTCATAGAGTCCGCTTGCCCCTTGCCTCGATAAGACGTTATTGAGGGCATCGTGGCTATCTTCGCCGATAGCGAAGTAATAATCGCCTTCGTCGAAGACGTAGCAGCCCTTTTTGGTGGTGTCCGCCCCATTGGTCGCGTTTTCGTCATAGGAGGCGAATAGGTAATCGTCGACGACGATCTCGAGGGTTTGGCTTCCCCCGGGGGCGAGGGTATCGGTTTTTTCATAGCCGATCAGTTGGACGGCGCTTTTTTCGATCCCGCCATCGCTATAGGGCAAAGACGCGTATAGGGGTACGCTATATTTGCCGGAAACGGATGGATGGGTGTTGCTAACGGTGACTTTGGCGGTCACCTTTTTGGCACTTCTATCCCAATCGACGGAATCTAAGGTCGAGGAGAAGGAGGCATAGCTTAGGCCGTACCCAAAGGGGTAGACGACCTCTTCCGCATAGTTCCATTCCCCGCTTGAGGCTTTCGCCCCGACGCTGCTATTAGCGTTATGCTTCCCATTGATTAGGTCCGCGTAACGGGATTCGTAATACCTGTAGCCGACGTAGATGCCTTCCGCGTAGACTATGTATTCGTGATGGTAGTTGTTGCTAGGCAAATCGGAGAAGCCGAAGTCCCCCCAGTTTGCCATCGCGGGGGCGGATAAGATGTTTTCGGCATACAGGTCCACGAGCCTTCCGCTCGGGTTTTGCTTGCCGTTTAAGATCTGCGCGACCCCTTTGAAGCCATAGCTTCCGGGGAAGGCGGTCCATAATGCCGCGTCGCAATAGTCCTTGAGCCAACCGGTTTCCATCGTGTAGCCGGTATTGAGGATGACGATGACCTTCTCAAAGCCCTGGGCCTTGATGAATTCCATGGTCTGCCTTTCCCTTTCGTGGAAGGAGAGTTCGGGAACGCCATAGTCGTCCACGAGCTCAAGGTCGTTTTCCTCGCCGCCATAGCGTGAGATGACCATGATGGCGGCGTCTTTGTAGTCGCCGATGTCGCTTGCGCTATAGATGCTGGGATCGACTTCGGCGATGTCTTTGTTCTTCGCCCTGTAGCCGACTTCCTTGATTTTGTTATAGACGGTGTCGTTGATCTCGAAGCCTTCGTCCTTTAACGAGTTGTAAAGGGAATAGCCCGTATTGGTG
>JAILEX010000016.1 GCA_024687185.1 Bacilli bacterium
CGCCATCCCTATACCTGGGCGCTTCTTTCCTCCATGCCTGACCTAGACACCAAGCAAAAGATCGACGCGATTCCAGGCACCCCGCCCAATATGGTCTTGCCGCCCGTCGGCGACGCCTTTGCGGCGAGAAACAAATACGCCCTTGCCCTCGACTTCGAGGAAGAACCTCCCCTATTCGCGGTCAGCGACTCGCATTACGCGGCCACCTGGCTTTTAAGGGAAGACGCGCCTAAGGCCGTGCCTCCCGAGATCGTCACCGAGCGTATCAAGCGCGCCATGGATAAGCGCAAGGCAAATAGGAAATCCGCCAAGAAAGGAGGAGAGGAATAATGAAATCCGTTTATAACCTACCCCTCGTTTTGGATGGGTTCCCCGGTTGGGGCATCTTCCTAATCGTCGTCGCCCTCATCGCGGTTCTCGCGGTTGGCTATTTCATCGTCTTCAAGCGTCTAATGGCCAAGTCCGTCGCCAAAAAGTATGCAAAACCCATGGATTCCGCTCCGATTGAACCTACGAAAGAGGAAAAGAAGGAACAGGAAAAGCTCGCGAAGAGGGAGCATGACGAAGCGACTCGCTCCAATGAGGAGGACATCCTCTTGGAAGAGATGAAGCAAAAGCGCCTTGCTAGGCAAGATGAGAAAAAAGAGGAAAACGAGAATAGGGAAGTCATCCTTTCCGTCAGCCATCTTAGGGAATACTTCAAACTCGGCGGCAAAGGCGAATTCAAATACAACAAAGCCGTCCATGACGTCTCCTTCGACGTCTATAAGGGCGAGGTCTTCGGCCTCGTCGGCGAATCCGGTTGCGGCAAGACCACGATCGGCAGGACCATCATCCGTTTGTATAAGCCCACTTCCGGCGACGTCTATTTCAAAGGCGTCAGAATCGGCGCGGGCACTAGGTGGAATGAGAAGGAGATCAAGTACACCCGCATTAGGCTGAAGGACAAACTCAAGGAGTATGACCTTGCCGAATCCAGCGAAATCGAAGCCGCTTCCGGCGATGAGGCCAAGATCAACGAGGTCAAGGCCAAATACGAGGGTTTGCGCCAGGAGGAGATCTCCAAGGCCGATGCCATCATCGACCGCGAAAGGAAGAACATCATCGCCGCCAAGCGCGATAACGCCAACGTCGATAAGGACTTCGCCGCGGAAGAGGTGGCCAAGGTCAAGGCGGAATACGCCTCCTTCTTGGAAAAGACCAACCAAGGAAGGTCTTTGGCTAGCGACGAGGACAAAGCCACCTACGAAGAATATAAGAAGAAGCTAAACGCCGCAAAGCACGCCAAGATCACCTCTGGCATGCAGATGATCTTCCAGGATCCGATGGCCTCCATCAACCCCCGTATGACCGTCCGCGGCATCATCTCCGAGGGCCTTCGCATCAATGGCGTCCATGACAAGGCCTATATCAAGGAACGCGTCAACGAGATGTTAGACAAGGTCGGCTTGCTCCCCGAGCACGCGGACCGTTATCCCCATGAGTTCTCAGGCGGCCAGCGCCAGCGTATCGGCATCGCCCGCGCCCTTATCATGAACCCCGAGCTCATCATCGCGGACGAACCCGTCTCCGCCCTCGACGTCTCCATCCAAGCCCAGATCATCAACCTCCTCAACGATCTTAGGGACGAATTGGGATTAACGATATTGTTCATTGCCCATAACCTATCCGTCGTTAAGTATTTCTGCGACAGGATCGCGGTTATGTATTTCGGCAACCTCGTCGAGCTCGCCCCAAGCGACGAACTCTTCCGCCACCCCCTCCACCCCTATACCAAGTCCCTTCTTTCCGCGGTCCCCCACTGCGACCCCGATACCGAGAAAAACCGTACTAGGATCAAATATAACCCCGCCGCATCCCATGATTATAGCGAGGACAAACCGACGCTAGTGGAAATCGAACCCGGGCACTTCGTCCGTTGCAACAAAAAGGAAGAGAAGGAATATAGGGCCTTATTGGCCTCTGGCTACGACTCTGGCTATGGACAATAAAAAGAAGGAACTGACCGAAGAGGAAAAGCAGCGTAGAAACGCCTATCTTATTGGCTTTCTCATCGCGTTTGTCGTTTCCATCCCCATCGCGGTCGGTTCCTTTTTTATGATAAAAGACGGCCTCAGACTGGATTATGAGACGGAGAAATGGAGGATATGGACCGATACCTTCACCCTTCCCGGAGTCCTATATATCCTTGTGTTTTGTTTGGTGAAGGTGAGCGATTGGGGCGCGTTTGACGCGATAACCTATTCGGTAAGACTGTTGTTCAACACGATCTTCTTTCCGACGACCAAAAACTCCAAACTCCCCAAAACCTATAGCGAATATAGGGAATTGAAAAGAGGGAAGAAGAGGATAAGCGCGACCTTTCTTTTGTATATAGGTTTGCTCTACATGGCCTTGATGCTGGTGTTTTTGATCCTTTGGTACGCCAATAGGTAAAAACCTTCCAATGATGACGGCGCGGATAACGCCGTTTTCTTTTTGGCCGTTTCTAGGGCCGATTCCCTTTTGGGGCATATTACTTCCTAGGGCACGCCAATAAGGCTAGAAGGCCGCTTCTATGCCAAAATGGGGGCCACTTCCATTAAGGCGGCCCATAAACCCTTTGTCCTTATGGCGGTGGAACGTTTCCCCAACAAAAGACGGCAAAACCCCTTTGGAAGAAAGAAAAAAACGCCAACTAGTCGCAGTTGGCGTTATGGCTTTTGAATGGAAGGCGATCAGTCGAGCTTCTCGATGACGAACTTAACCTTTTCCTTGGTGACGTCGAGGACTTCGACGGTGTAATTGAAGGTGCAGGTTTCGTCGACTTCGCGGGTGAGGGGGTCCTGAGCCTTGTTCCAGAGGTTGGAATAGGACGGCATTAGGTAATACCAATCGTTGAAGTCGGCCTTCAAAGAGGAGTCATAATAAGGGGTTAGGTCAAAGGTGAAGCCCTTGGTGTAGAGATCATTGTTGGTCGAGGTGCCGGACATCACAAGGAGGTTGTTGTCCTTGGAGAAACCGGAGGCCTGCATGATGTTGATCATATACATCGAACGGTCGGTTCCGGTTTCCTTGTTGGTGAAGGTGTCCTTCCATTGCGGATAGCCACGCCCGGAAGGGGTATTCATAACCCTCATCGTGGTCGCGGTGGCGACTTCCTCGGGCGTGGAGAGGATCTCGGTGTTCTTGCTCTTATAGGCACGGCCATCGACGTGGGTGATGCGAAGCCCTGGCTTTGTGTAGCCAGTGGTATTGCTATAGCCGCCCTTATATTCGGAACATAGTCCGACGGGGCTAATGAATTCGATGAGCATGTATTCGTCATAGCAAGTGCCGTTCCAGTCGGGTGCGGGGATGATGACGGAGTCGCCGCTGGTGGTGGTGGGCTCCATCTCGATGTAGGCGCTATCGTCGACGACGTAGGGTTGGCTCCAACCATATTGCCATTTGGAGAAGGCGTTATGGTCGCCGATGTTATGGTCCATCAAATCGATGCCACCCAAAGGCGCCTCGGTGTCGTCATAGGAGTAGTAGTCATCGATGCCAAAGATGTGGCCGGTCTCGTGGATGAAGGTGTGGAAGTCGGTACCCTCTTCATAGCCGCCCTGATCCATGAAGTCGATGGATGCCCAAGCGTAGCACATGGGGTTGGGGCTTGCCTTACTGGCCGTTTTGTTGGTACGGGAGACATAGGCCCAGTAGTTGCTACTGGTGGCACTAGGCTCGTAGGCGTGGATAGGCGCGCTATAAACGATCCAGATGGTATCGATATAGCCGTCTTTGTCTTGGTCGAACCAGGTCCATTCGTGGGCGTCTTCGCCCAATGCGCCGTGGTTTTCCTTGGAGTATTCGGTGGTATAGAAGGTCTTGATGTCGTTTAGGGCTTGGGTGGAACTATAGTCCTTGGGTTTCTTGCCGGGACGGTACCAGCCGCCATCTTGCTTCATGACCTGTCCGGTGATCGTGAGATTGCCAAACGAAGAGGTCTCATAGAAGGACTTAAGGGATTGCCATCCTTTGCCATCGGCTTCGCCGAAGAAGATGTTTTCGATTTGCTCAAGCCTTTCTTCGGTCTGCATGTCGGTGCGGCCGCTTGCGACGATCGAGGGGTAGGCGGGAGAGGTGATGGTGTCATCGTCCAAACCGAGGGGGACGACGAGAATGCGCTGCTCACCCAGGGAAGGAAGGCAGGGGCTGCCCGCATTGGCCTCTAGGGTATGGCGGGTCAAGGGAACCTCTTGGCCTTTGGAATCGGTGTAGGTGCTTCCGCCCCTTTCGAAATCCTTTAGGGTCTTATAGTCGGCGTAGGGGTTTTCTTCTTTGCTGGAAGAGGCCTCTGCGCTAGAGGTGGTCGCCTCTTGGCTGGATGAGGCGGCAGGAGTCGATGAGGTTGCTGGACTGCCACCGCAGGAAGCTAGGGTCATCATGAGGGTGAGACTAGCCAATGGGAATATTACTTTTTTCATGGTGTGCTCCTTTTCAAGCCTAGTTATTATAATAAAAGGTTTCTTTTTGTCATCCTTATTTAAACAGGTTTAGGCATAGCCTACGCTCTTTTCGAGGATTCCTTACATGCGTAAGCGCGAAAAGACTTGCAAAAAATGATTAAGGTTTTATCCTTTGTCTCACCCATACTTTAGTTAGGGAATAATCCAATATAGGATAAATAAGGAGAAAACTATGAAAAACAAGTACATTGCACTTGGTCTTCTCGCCTTAGCCGGAACCCTGGGACTCGGCGCCTGCGGCGGAGCTTCCAGCAGCGAAGCTTCTGTTACTTCTAGCGCCGAACCCACTTCCAGCAGCGAGACTACCACGAGCGAGGAAGTCGTCACTTCCACAGAAACCGAAGTCGCGCCGACCCGCGTCAAAATCACCCAACCCGACATCGTCTTGGTTGGCAGCACCATCAAGATCGCTGATGTCTGCGCTTTCACTCCCGAGAACGCCACCCTTTATAATCTAGAAACCAGTGACGAGAAAGTCGCCACCATCGGCGATGGTGTTATCAACATCGTCGGGCCCGGCAAAGCCTCGGTCAAGGTTACCGTTCCTAACGGCGACAAGACCAAGACCATCGGCACCATCAACATCACCGCCATGTCCAAAGAGGGCAAGGCGCTCCAGGATTTCGCGGACAGCGTCACCGACAATTACTTCATCGACGCCACCTGGTCCTACTACGAGAACAATTCTTGGGACAAGGTTACCGAAAACGATAAGTTCTCTGAAACCGATGTCATGGGATTGGTTTGCAACCCCAACTATGTTCTTGACTGGATCTATCATGACTGGGACGAGGTCACGGGTGAATATGAACCGGGTTATAACGCCATCAAGATTGCCGCCGATGGCAATACCTATGGCTTTACCTTCGCCGATAGCGAGGGCAACGCGGTTCCTTCCGAAAACATGACCTCCGTCGCCGCGGAACTTGCGAAAATCAGTAGCGTCACCCTCACTGAACGCGTAGATCCCGCTTATATCAACCTCTACTTCGTCATTTCGGATTTACTTGACGTCACCAATTGGACCGAGGCCGCCAATGACGATGGAAGCGTCTATTTCTATACCGAAAACGCAGAATTGGTCGTTTCTACCTTGGGTACCTTATTAGGCATGGACGTTAGTGGCTATACCGGCGTATATGGCGAAGTGAGCCTTTCCAAATCGGGCACCTTGGATGGCACCCTCAAGTTCAATGATTCTAGAGATGCCAACCAGTGCACCTTCTCGATTGCCGTTGGCGATGGCGCCAAGGTCGCTGCCTTAGAGGAAGCGGTCAAGAGCGCGACTCCGCCCGAGACCACCGATGTCACCCCGATCGTCAGCGCCCTTAATGCGTTTGCCACGAACAACTTCATTGTCGATTGGCAAATTGGCGTGTTCTCCAAGACCCTCGAACCCATTGAAGACTATTATAGCCTCAATAATATCGGTGAAACCCTTGTTGATGGCGATACCATGGCCTATGCCTCCTTTGGCCTTACCGATGAAGGCGCGCTCGATCGCGAGTCCTTGGCTTTCGGCGGCCTTTATACCGACACCACCAATGGCGGCGTTTATACCTTGTCCGCCAATGAAGAGCACCTCCTCACCAAAGGCGATGCTCCGGTAAGTGGAACCGAATCCTTCACTAATCCCGCCCAAACACAGGTTGCTATCAACCAATGCCCGATCGCGGCCCTCACCGAAACCGTCCTCGATGCCGCCAGCCTGACCTTAGCCATGGAAGGGATCTACCTTTACACTGCTAGCTTTGATGACCTAGCCCTAGGCGATATCCTCTCTGGCTTCTGCCCGTTTGCTTATACAGGTTTGTTCGATGATCCTGAAAACGCGCCATATTGCGAAGGTTATATCGGCCTAAGAGAAGGCGTAATCAGCCTCTATATCGTTGAACGCGTCAGACTCAGTGAAACCACCTCTTGTTACCAGGGCGTCATTGCTACCATCTCTAGTGCCGGCGAGGCCAAAATCGACATTGGCGACAACCTGCTAGACGCCTTCGGATTAAACGCGGAGGAAGAAGAAGAATCCTCTGATTCCTCTTCCGCCAGCTGATTCTGCCAAAGCTGATTCAGTTAAAACCTAAAGCCGAAACCACCCAAGCCCGCAAGGCAAGGGTGGTTTTTTTATAACATAAGTACACATACATATTTTAATTATTTAATTAATTATTGTTCCTTTAGACGAAACGGCATAAAATGCAAACATGAAACAGGTTGAGATTGTTAAGCGCATCGGCGTTTTAGGCTGTAACGACGATGTGACCATTTTGTTCGACGAACGGCCAAAGGCGGTCTGGAAAAAAGACGAGGAGAAGATCGTCATCCCTGTCTCCGCGACCGAGATCACCGTCCAGGGTGAGATAGAGAAAAACGGCAGGGTTTTCCGTTCCAACGCCTATTTCGTGTTAAACGGCAAATGCCCGAAGCTATATATGACCATCTCGGGCACCAAGATGGTTCTTTCGGTCGAATAGGGAGAAGCAATTATGAAATCCGGAGAAAACGTAATCCTTTGGGAAGGCAAACCAGTCGCCGATGGCGATAAGCCTTTGAGGAAAAAGATCGTCAAGGTCGCCCGCATGATCGGCGGTCCTAGCGGTCTAATCAATAAAATCGACGCCAACGCGCCCGAATACTATGCCCTCGCCGGCTCCGTAAGCGATGAGGAATGCGACTTCCTTCTTTCCTTGGGCCTAAGGAAGATAAGGACCGATGAATACGTTTGCAAAAAGCTTGGCTGGAGCATGGAAAAGGTCCACGAAGTCGGCGCCCACTTAGGCTATTTGGGCGTCATCCGCGAAGACCTGATCGAGGAAGATGGGCACTTCGAATATTTCTGTCCGATCTTCGCCCCTGGCCTACTTGAGATCATGGTCATCTCGCCCAATGCCGAAAAGCATCCCGAAATCAGGCGCGCCTTCAACCAATATACCCACGATAGGTTGTCCACCATGGGGCCGATGCTCCCTAATGGCTATGGATTAATGAGGGTCATCCCAATCGAACGCGCCTTGCCAAAAGACGAAAAACCAGACCCCAGGGACACCCTTTCCTATTACCTAGACAAATATAACTACTATTCCGTCGGCGAATGCTCTTGCCGTACCTGTCGTACCGAAATGGGCGAAGGTTGCGGCCATCTTGCCAACGATAGATGCGTGAAGCTAGGCAAAGCCGCCAAGTTCTTCGTCCGCACGGGCAAAGATAGGGAACTCACTAGGGAGGAGACCGAAGAGATCCTCCATAACTGCGAGGAAGAGGGTCTTATGCACTGCATCCCCTCTATCGAAGGATTGGGCGAAGGCAATACCACCGCGATCTGCGATTGCTGTGGCTGCGCTTGCTTTGGCTTACGTCCCGTAGAGGAATTCAAGACCAACGAGGCCGTCGCCTCCAATTACCGTTGCGAAGTCACCGCCGCCAATTGCGTGGCTTGTGGCAAATGCGTCGAATATTGCCCCGTCAACGCCATCAAACTAGGCACCAAACTTCCGCAAAAGGTTGAGCCGAAGCTAAAGATGCAAAAGGCCCTAGGCTCCCATACCAACGCCGCTGCCGAGCGTAACGCCGACTACCGTTTCACCCGCAGCGAAATCGTCCAAGAGACCGGTACCGCGCCTTGCAAGAGCTGGTGCCCCGCCCATATTGGCGTACAAGGCTATATCAAAATGGCAGCCAACGGCAGATATCGCGAAGCCTTGGCTTTGATCAAACACGAAAACCCATTCCCAGCCGTATGCGGTCGCGTATGCTACCATCCCTGCGAACTCCATTGCACCAGGGGCAGCATCGATAACGCGGTTGCCATCGATGACATCAAGAAATTCGTCGCGGAGCAGGAACTCCATGCCGAAAACCGCTTCATCCCTTGGAAGAGGCATGATTATAGCGATAAGAAGATTGCCATCATCGGCGGCGGCCCCGCGGGACTTAGCTGTGCCTATTATTTGGCCCAGGACGGCTATGACATCACCGTCTTCGAAAAAGAGGAGAAGATGGGTGGCATGATGACGTTCGGCATCCCTGGGTTCCGTTTGCAAAAAGACGTCGTCGACGCCGAAATCGATATCATCAAAGAATTGGGCGTCAAGTTTAGAAACGGCGTCGAAGTCGGTAAGGACGTCACCATCCCCGAACTAAGAAAAGAGGGTTTTGCAGGCTTTTTCGTCGCAGTCGGCGCGCAGGCCTCCAGAAAACTAGGCCTTCCTAACGAAGACCATCCAGACATCGTCGGAGGCATCGACTTCCTCCGCGAGGCCAATCTTGGCCATGGTAAGGAATTACATGGCAACGTCATCGTCGTCGGTGGTGGCAACGTCGCCATGGACGTCGCCCGTACCGCCCTTCGTCAAGGCGCGGAAACCGTTGACCTATATTGTCTAGAACAACGCAACGAAATGCCCTCCAGCGAAGATGAGATCAAGGAAGCGGAAGAAGAGGGAATCCGCATCCATAACGGCTATGGTCCTAAGGAAATCCTCCTTGAGGGCAACGAGCTTAAGGGGCTCCTCTTCAAGAAATGCCTATCCGTTAAGGACAAAGACGGCAGGTTCAACCCAAGCTATGACGAAAATGACACCCTAAAAGCCGATGGCACCGCCATCCTACTCGCCATTGGTCAGGCCTTCGACTATAGGAAACTATTCGAAGGAACCGATGTTACCTTCTCCCCGCGCCATACCGTCTTGGCCGATCCCTCCACTTTGCAAACCGCCGATCCCGACATCTTCGTCGGCGGCGATTGCTACCATGGCGCCCGCTTTGCCATCGATGCGATCGCAACCGGCAAGAAGGCGGCCATCTCCTTGCATCGCTATGTCCAGCCTGGACAGCTATTGGAAGCCGGACGCAATCTCCGTGACTTCCGTCAGATCGACATCGATAACATCGATAAGGATAACCTCGGCTTCGACGCCACCCCGCGTCAAATCCCCGCCGTCGGCCCAGTCGATACCAAATCCTATAAGGATAACCGCGGCATCCTCACCGAAGAGCAGATCAAAAAGGAAGCGGCGAGATGCCTATCTTGCGGCAAGGCGGTCGTCGACCCCAACCTTTGCGTCGGCTGCGGACAATGCGTCATCAAGTGCCAATTCGACGCGGCGCATCTAGTGAAGAAGACCAACATCTATGGCTCTAGTTTCTCCTCGATCTTGCCTAAGGCCGCCGGACATACCGTCAAACGCGCCGTCAAGATCGCCGTCGGCGCCTTCAAGAGGGACTAAACCCCTATGCATGAATTAGGCTACGCCGTCGAAATCATCCGCACCCTCGAGGACTTCATGAAGGAGAATAACCTCTCCGTCATCCACGAGGTCACCCTAACCGTTGGGGAGGCCACTGGCATCGTACCTAGGTTTATGTACGAATGCTGGCCCGCCGCGATTGAGGATAGTGAGATGATAAAAGACTGCAAACTCGTCATCGACTTCGTGACCGCGATGGGCGAATGCCATAATTGTGGGACGCAGTTCAAAGTCGCGGAAAGCAAAAACAAATGCCCGGTATGCGGATGCGAGGACTATGACATGCGCACCGGCTATGAGTTTGAGATTTCCGAGATCAAAGGCCACTAAATAAGTCCGATAACCTCGTTTGTCCTTATTTATTTGGGGATACGCGAGGTTTTTTCTTTCGCTTCGCCCTCAAAGGAATCTTCTTGGCAACACAAGGGTAGAAAAGAGTAAAATTGCATTTGCCTTTTCTATATAGGCAAAAAAGAAAGCACGCGCCTGTAGCTCAGTTGGATAGAGCGCAACCCTCCGAAGGTTGAGGCCGCAGATTCGAATTCTGTCAGGCGCGCCAAAAAAAGCATCTTCGAGGCGAAAAGCCTCCTTTTTATTGCTCGAATTCGTTTTTGACTTCGATTAGCCACTCCCTGATCGGGAGCTTTTGCGGGCATACGGCCTCGCATCCGCCACAGCCGATGCATTCGCTTGCAAGCCCTTTGCCGTTTCCGGTCAAATGCGTATTGTAATAGGAATTGGTCGCCCATTGGTCGAGGCTCTTTTTATCGTTATAGGCCGCGAATAGGTCTGGGATTTGGATATTCATGGGGCAGGCGTTATCGGTGACGCAATAGCGGCATTTGGTGCAGGGGATGATCTGCTGCGAGGCTAGGATATCCCTAACGCCCTCGATGGCTTTCATCTCATCTTCGCTTAGGTCCACATAGTCTTTGGTGGAAGAAATGTTATCCTCCATTTGGGAGAAATCGCTCATCCCAGAGAGGACCATCGCGATTTGGGGGAAGTGCAAGGCAAAGCGGATCGCATAGCTTGCGTAGCTTTTCTCTCCCCTAATTTCGTCGAATATCCTTTTGGCCCCATCTGGCAGATTCACGAGTTGCCCACCCTTCACGGGTTCCATGACGATGATCGGCTTATTGTGTTTGACGCAGACCTCATATAGTTTTTTGCTTTGGACGGAGGGGGAGTAGTAGTCAAGATAATTGAACTGGATCTGCACGAATTCGATTTCGGGATAGGTCGAAAGGATTTCCTCTAGCATCTCCTCCGTATCGTGGAAGGAAATGCCAACGTGCTTGATTAGGCCCCTTCTTTTTAATTCGAAGGCGGTTTCATAGGCCCTACATTCCCTATATTGCGAGAAGTTCCTCCTAGACTGCGCATGCATTAGGTAATAATCGAAATACCCCGCTCCCGTAATTTCAAGTTGAGACAAAAATAACGGTATGATGTCCTCTTCCTTTTTGAAATAGGAAGGGGAAAGCTTGTTCGCAAGAAGGTATTTGTCCCTAGGATAACGCGAGGTCAAGGCGACCTTAAGCGCCTTTTCCGATAACCCCCCGATGTAGCCGTGGGCCGTATCGAAATAGTTGTAACCCTCTTCGATAAAGCGATCGACCATCGCCTTGAATTGCTCTATGTCGACTTCCTCGCCTTTCATAGGCAGCCTCATGCAACCGAATCCGAATCTTTTCTTCGCCCCGACAAATTCCATGGTTCTTTCCTCTTTGCGCTATTTTGATTCATTATAGCAAAGGGAGAAATAATGCAAACAATAGCCTTAGGCTAGCTTGGAATGCGCTTACTTCAAAAAGCGATATGCATTTCTTTTCCTTGGGTATATCCTTATTGCCGCCATGAGCAAAAAGAGACTGTTATTGACTACATGCCCCCTCTATCTCTTTTTCTATATGGGGGATGCATTCCTCACCAGTTACTATTCCCTCTATTTCATGGAAAGGGGCATGGAACCGGGGCAGGTCTCCATCCTTTTGGGAGTAATCCCCTTCGCTTTGTTTTTGGGTTGTTTCCTTCTTTCCCCAATCGCGAAGAACCCAAAAAGGGCACTCATATTGTTTCAGCTATGCGCCCTTTTCGAGGCAGGGCTAAGCTTCGCCTATAGCTATTGCGATAATTTCGTCAGTCTGCTTCTAGTCACCATCGCCGTCGCCTTCTTCGATAGCGCGCCCTTTTCCTTCATCGAAGGGTATGTGGCCCCTTTGGCGAAGAAAGCCAACGTCTCCTTCAGCACGATCCGCCTATTTGGGACGATCGGCTACATCATTTCGCTATTGCTAGGCTATTTCGTTTTAAGCGCCTTGCCGATAAGGGACTGCTTTTATTTCGCTTCCTTGCTTTTCCTTCTTGCCTTTGGCGTATCCTTCCTTATCCCATCCCATAGGAAGCTTCAAAATAGCAGGGACAACCCCGCGGGAAACGAAGAGGAAAAGAAGCCCTTATTCAACAAAAACTTCGTTATGTTTTTGCTCTTCAACCTATTTTTCTTCGGTGCCTTCAACGCGATGCTATATGTTCTTCCCATCCGTTTGACGGGATTAGGCCTAACGGAGGCCGAATATTCCCTTGCGAGGTCGATTGGCATATGCGGGGAGCTCGTGATGCTTCTGCTTACCCCCTTATTCGTGAACAAGTTAAAGGGAAGGAAGCTGCCGATTATCATTAGCGCACTATTCATCTTCCTTGCCTCTTCCTTTGGCATATTCATCTTCAACGCATATGGCCTAGGCTATTCCGCCTTGGTCATGTCTAGCGTTGGCAAGGCCTTCTTCTTCGCCTTCGAATCCTATTTGCTGATGGAACTCGTTGGGGAAAGGAACCTCGCGAAGGCGCTCGTGGTGATTTCCGCCTCAAGCCACTTGACCTCCACCTTGCTCAATCTCGCAAGCAATTCCATTTATGAAAACTGGACTTATTCGGGCTATTTTGGCCTAATAGCGGGGTTAGAGGCCATCGGCATCGTCTTCCTTTTGCTTATAAAAAGAAATGGCGAGAACCTTTCCTCGCCATCTTCTTCGTTAGCGTAATCTAGGCCTATCCTTCCAAATAGGCGATTTCCTCTTTGCTTAGGCGTAGTCCGCTCGCCTTAAGGTTGGATTCCATCCTTTTTGGGTTACTGGTGGCTATGACGCAAGATAAGGCAAAGCCCTGGGAGAACATATAGGCCAAATTGATGGCGGCGGGGGTGACGCCTTTTTCCTCGGCCATCTTTTCCGCCCTGGCAAGCCTGCCCATATTCCTTTCGCTTATATAGGCAACTCTCGCCGCCCTATCCAAGGTAGAGGCGAAGTTTTCTGAGGTAGAGGGCACCTTCCCGGCGAAGAAACCCCTGGCCAAAGAGGAGTAGGGGAATAGCGCGACCTCTTTGTTCCTATAGAAGTCGAGTTCCTTTTTGTTGTCTTGGATCGATACGCAGCCATCGCTTCCCTTCCATGGATCCCTTTCGAAGTTTGCAAGCGAATATTGGGGAGAGGAGACGACAAAGGGCGATAGGCCATACTCTTTGGCGTAGTCGTTGGCGAGTTTGATCCTCTCGCAATTCCAGTTGCTGACCCCAATCGCCTTTACCTTGCCTTCTTTGATCAGCTCATTCATCTCGATAATCAACTCCCTTGCGTCCACCTTATGGGAATCGCGGTGGAGATAGAGCAAATCGACGTATGGCGTCTTTAGCGTCAATAGCGATTTCTCCAGGTCTTTGCGGATGTTCTTCACCTTTACCCTATCGATATAGCCCAAAGGCAGGCAGCACTTGGTGATGATGACGATCTTATCGCGGTTATGCTTCGCCTCGATCCACTTCCCAAGCGTCTCTTCGCTTTGGCCATAGCCTCTAGCGGTATCGAAACTTCTCACGCCATAGGAATAGACTTCGTCGAGGAAGTCATTCATGTCGTAGCCCTTTTTGAATCCGATGCTATCGCAACCTAACGTAATGGGGGAAGCCTGAACGTCGACCCCTTTGATTTTTAGATATTCCATAACAACATTATCCTACTTATCTTTCTTAGGAAGAAAGTATGGGTTTTATATAAAAAACAATGCTCTTTTTCTAAAATCCCCGCAAAACCCCGATATTCTTTTTTGAAAAAAGAAAAATGCCCACGATTTTTTGTCGCGGGCACTAACTTGTTTTGCCTTTATGGATTAGATGGCATCAAGATCCCTGCGAATCGATTTTTCGTCGAGGTGTTGGCCAATGAAGACGAGTTTCACGAGTTTATCGTGGTATTCCTCGTCCCAGTCATGGGCGAATTCCTTGTTGTTCTTAAGCTCTTCCTTAAGTTCTTTTTCGCTTAGGCTTAGCGAATACCATTTGCCTTGGCTTGCCAGGCTTTGTTGCCTGCCCGCGGATTCATAGACGCAGGAGTAGTCGGGGTTGTCGGTGAAATAGAGGATGCCCTTCGCACGGATGATGCGATAGGTGTTGGTGTGCGCCCATTCGTCGAATTTACGGAAGTCGAAGCCCTTTCTACGGTAATAGACGAAGGTCGTGATGTCATATTCAAGGGCGGTTCCCTCTTCCTCGTTATCGATGCCTTCGTGATGGTGATGGTGATGATGGTGATGATGGCCTTCTTCATGATGATGTTCATGCTCATCATCGTCGTCATCATCATCGTCATGGTGATGGTGTTCATGTTCATCGCCATCCTCATCATGGTGTTCGACGTCGGTGGACTCGTCTTCGAATTCCCTGATCCAGGCGGCGCTAGTGGCGGCTTCCTCGAAGTTGAATAGGTGGGTATCGATGAGTTCGTCGATATCGATGTTGCAGTAGTCGGTTTCCATGAGTAGGGCGCCGGGCTGGATTCCCCTGACGGCCTTCTTGACCCTCTCCAATTCCTCTTTGGAGGGTTCGCTTGCCTTATTGAGCAAGACGATGTCGCAGAATTCGATCTGCTGGATGATGAGGCTTTCTAGGTTTTCCTCGCCTTCTTTGACGTCTTTTAGGGATTCGCCACAGCCGAATTCGTCGCTAAGGCGAAGAACGTCGGTGACGGAGATGACTGCATCGAGGTAATAGGGCTTCTTTAGGTTCCTCTTCTCATATTCCCTTTCCATGAAGGTGATGGTTTGGGCTATGGGGACGGGCTCGCAGATGCCGCTAGCCTCGATGAGGATATGGTCGTATTTGCCTTCGCCCGCGAGGTTATTGAGCTGTTCGACTAAGTCGGTTTTCAAAGTGCAGCAGATGCATCCGTTGCTTAGGGAGACCAAGTCGTCGGTCTGGCCCGAGACGATGCCTCCGTTTTCGATGAGCTCGGCATCGATATTGACTTCGCCGATGTCGTTGACGATGACCGCCATGTGGTGGCCTTTGGAATTTTTGAGGATATGGTTGATCAAGGTGGTTTTGCCGCTTCCTAGATAACCGGTGATCAGTGTAATGGGTATGGTTCTCATTTTCTTTCCCTCCGCTTTTGCGGAGATAGTCTAGACCAATTTATGGCGCTTGGGGTAAAAAAAGCAAAATAAGATAGTTTTTGCCAGTGGTTAAGCGCCTAGATAGGAAGGGAAGTTCTTTTCTTTGGGCAAGTTGATGCATCGTTTTAGGACGAAGTTTACCAAATATCGATGAAATGACATAAATGTAAATGCACTTTTCCTCATGCGCGCTATAATTAGGGCCATGAACGTCGACAAATCCTTGCTATGTAATTTTTTCGCCCAAGTTTTCTGCTATGCGGGTTTGATAAACGAAAACGATAATACGATCGAGCCGATCATCAATTCGAAGAAAATCATGGACGAAATCGGAAACCACACCGTCTATAGCGATTTCTATATGGCGTTATCGAAGGCCATCGACTTCGAATACAAAGCCCCGTTCGCCAGGTTCCGCATCTTGGATAAATTAACGGAAAAGCGCGTCGTCACGGTCAAAAGCGAGGCGGGTAATTGGTATGAATGCATCCTTTTCCCAAACGGAGAGAAAAAGGCATTATTGCTAATTGAGGAAGTTAACCCCGTCTACGCCACTTTCCTTAAGGAAGGGCAAAAGAAGATTGAGAACACCAACGCGGTCATCCATGACCTTTTCAAGCATAATTTCGCCTTTGCCTTCATCGTCTATCCCAAAACCGATAAGGTCATCTACTATGTCTTCAATGGCGAAAAGGAACTCGTCGAGGTCAAAGAGGATAGGAAATGGAGCAGGGCCTATGGTGATTATGTCGCAACCCTCCACCCCGACGATAGGCAGTATTTCTATGAAGCCACCCATTATGGCGACTTCAGCGAAATGAAAGAAGGCGATTCGATCGATGTCGTCTTCCGTTCTACCATCCTCCATAACCGATACCGTTGGTATAGGGGTTTAATCACCGCAAGGGTCGTCAAAAACGAAAAGCATGACCCCGAACTAGGCGTCATCAACCTCGTAAGCGACATCACAAACGAAATCAGCGAGAAGGAAAGGTTGCAAACCAAATCCGAGACCGATGCCCTAACGGGCCTATATAACCGTACCCATATGGACGATAGGATCGAGGCTTGGCAAAATAGCGAGGATCCCTGCACCGTCATCTTTATGGACATCAATGGCCTAAAGCAGACCAACGACACCATGGGCCACGAAGAAGGGGATAGGCTCATCAAGGGGGTCACCTCGGGGATGAAGGTATTCTCCGACGAGGGTTTTGAGGTCTACCGCTATGGTGGGGACGAATTCCTAGCTCTCGCCGAAAAGAAGGAAAAAGAAGAAGTCGAAGCCCTCATAAAGTCCTATTTGGACATATTGAGGGAAACCGGCTTTGAAAATAGGGTCGCCTATGGCGTGATAAGCGATAGGCCGAAGAAGGAGCTACGTCTAATGATCCATGACGCCGATAGCGAAATGTATAAGTGCAAAAAATGCATGAAAGGCAATAAGATAGGATAAAAGCCTCGACCGGCGGTGACGACTGCCGGTTTTTCCTTTCTTCTCAATTGCCCTTTTCTCTCTATAATATTGCTATATCCAAAACACAGGAGTAACCATTATGGAAATTATCAAATCTGAAAAAGGGTTTTTGACCATTCTTACCGGTAAGTCCGGCATGGGCAAAAGCACCATCACCGTCTATGATGCCAGCGAATTCCTAAAATCCGGCCAAAGCGTCATCTTCTTTTCCTACGAATATTGCCAATCCATCATCGTCAATAAACTCGTCAACCACTTCGGCATGAGCTGGTCCACCCTCCTCCGCCTCAATATCGTCGATGCGTCCGGGCTAAATATCCATACCCTCTCCGACATGTTGCGCATAAAAGCCGATAGTGCCGACGCCGTCTATATCGATTACCTAGACTTGCTCAGGGAAGCCACCTACGCCAAAGCCGATAGCGTGGCCGAGGAGAAGAAGCAGATCAAAAACATCGTCGCCGAACTAAGCGAACTTGCCAAGGAACTCAACATCCCCATCATCTTGCTCTCCCAGGTTGGCAGCCATAGCAAATTCGAGGATACGATCGACGAACTCGCCGAATTCACAGAAAAGGTCAAGCACAACAACGTCATCAAGATGTTTATCGGAAAGGCCAATATCATCGATAGCAGGATCAACTATGACGACATCGTCCACCTCATCCTGATCGACGGCTATGACCTTCGCCATTTCTCCTCGATCAACATCAAGGAAATCTACAAAGATTCCTGATTCCAAGCCTTGTTGCCATGGGGGCCTAAGGGAAACCTTAGGCTCTTTTTCAATGGTTTATGAAAATGTTTTCATACATTTTCATTCGATAAAATCTAGTAAAGCGCTATCAAAGTAATGTAAACGCTTTCTAAATGAAAATGGTTTGACAAGGGGGATTGACCCTACTATCTTAATGCTCATCCGGAGCTTGTCTAGCACGACGGCTGAGATCGGTGGGGGGTACCACCGGGACGGAACCTGATCCAGGTAATGCTGGCGTAGGGAACAACATTGATATTAATCGGATAAACCGGAGCTTGCCTGGTTTGGCGGCTGAGAGAGGCGGAGGTACCGCCGATACGGAATTCCATTCGGGTAATGCCGGTGGAGGAGAACCATTAATATAGAGCCCTTGGAAACCGATATGGCGACTGAGGGCTTTTCTCTTCCTTTCGATTTTGGTTGAAGAGGAAGCATGCAATATTTATAATCTTTCTCGCACGAAAGGTGTCATTCGCCCGGGTGGTGGAATGGTAGACGCGGTGGACTCAAAATCCACTGGATGATGAGTCCGTGCGGGTTCGAGTCCCGCCCTGGGCACCAATAGTGAAAGATCCCCCTAGCGATTCGGCTAGGGTTTTCTTTTTATTGCCTTCCCCCAGCGAAAGGGGAACAATGAGGCGAAAAAGAATGGCAGGCCCAAATCCATGAACGAAAAAGAACCCAGAGACTACGTCAAACGCATCAGGAAGTATCTTGGCAATCAAAAGATCATCCTCAATAGTGCGGGAGGCGTCATTGAGAAAGATGGCAAGATCTTGCTCCAAAGAAGAAGCGATAACGGCAAATGGGGTCTAATCGGAGGTCTATTGGAAGTCAACGAGACCTATTTGGAGGCCGCGACAAGAGAAGTAAAGGAAGAAACCGGCCTCATTGTTAGACCGACTAGATTTCTAGGCATTTTCCATAACCACAATATGGTCTGGGCCAATGGCGACCAAGCCCATGTGATAGGCGCGTTCTATGCCTTTGAAATCATAGAAGGGGAACCTCGCGTGGATGAGGAATCCTTTGAGCTTAGGTTCTTCGCCCAAGAGGAGATCCCCTATTTGTTTGCGGAAGACCATAGGGAAGCCGTGAAGGCATTCTTCGATGGCGTGAATCTTCCTATCATAAACGAGAATGTTCAAAGCCAATAGCGTTTTATTCACAAAGAGGCAAAACGCTTATTGCTGTTTTGGAGATAAGAGCAACTTTAAAGCATTTCTCACGTTCTTTCACCATTTATGTTCTATAATGGGATTGTCTTAAAAAGGAGACAAAGAAATGAATAAAGAATTACGCGATCTCATCGAAGATCAAATCAACAAAGAACTCTGGAGCGCCTATATCTATCTCGATATGGCCGAATATTACCAATCCAAATCCCTACACGGCCTCCACGCCTGGTTTGAAAAGCAGGCAGAAGAAGAAGTCGAACACGCCGAGAAGTTTATGGAATTCCTCCATGACCGCGACGAATCCTTCCGCCTAAAGCCGATCGAAGCCCCCAATAAGGTTTACAAAGACCTTCGTGAGCCTCTTGCCTATCAACTTGAGCACGAACAGCTTGTCACCTCGCTTATCCTTGGTATCCATAAAAAGGCTAAGGAAGTCGGCGATACCCTCGTTGAGCATTTCATTGCCTGGTATGTCAATGAGCAACTAGAGGAAGAAGGCCACTCCAAAGAACTCCTCGATCAGTATGACCTCTTCGCCAAAGATGGCGGACTAGGCTTACATGAGTTCGACAAGGATTGCGGCAAAGCCGCAGGCAAATAAGCCAAACACTATACGCAAAAAGGAAACGGGCGCCGCGTGGCGCCCGTTTTTATATCCCTGCAGTTTTGTTGTTTTTCCTGCAAAACCCGTCTATTTTCTATTGACAATGGCGATAAGAGAATCGACGTCGAAGGGACGGACGACCTTCTTGTCCTTACTCGAATATTCCCTATCGAAGACGATGTCGGCCTCTTCGGGAGTCGCTACCAATTGCCCAGAATATCTTAGGATATCGTACATATTAATATCGAGGAAGTGTTTGGATAGGTAGCGGGAGCATGCCTTTAGTTGTTGGACGTTGAAGATATTTCCGCCTTTTGTGATGGCGTTGACCATGACTATTTCCCTAGCTTCCAAGTCCACGGCGAAACCGACGAAGCTTCTCGCGTCGGCCTTAACGCTCATCTGGAACTCAATGTTTTTGGGGTCCCAGGGTTTGGTGTTGATTTCGTTCTTGATTTGTATTCCTTGAATGATGGTGCCTATGGAAAGGTCATCCCAATATCCATTGATTCCAGAAATCACATAACGCCAACCATCTTCCATTAGTCCTTTGATATCAATGTCTTGGTATTCGGCGCCGTTGTCAGAAGTATCATCGCCAGAGCAAAGTGCGGCGTTGTTTAGGGGCTTGTAGTAATAGGTCTGCCAAGAAAGGACTTGGAGGCTATCGTTATCGCTATAATCGCCATTGAGCTCCTTTAGGCAGGCTAAGCTTGCATCAATGTCCCTAGGACCATTCCAATGGCAAAAGATGCGGATAAAGTTGCCATCGAATTTGATGCGGCTTCCAGAAGGTAAGACGTCCACGCCTTTACCAGTCGCCTCGGTGGATAAGGGTACGGCGATTTTCTTAAACTCCTCGGAGACATAGATTTTGCCTAGGCTTTCTGCCCCCATGTAATGTTCGTGGATGCGGCTTAATAAAACCCTGGCAACGATTTCTCTTTGCTTTGAGGTTAGAGTCGATTTGCGGTATTCGGTTTCTTCTTCATCCTCTGTATAGGAGACGTTTCTACCATTCGACCTATAGATAAAGGTACGGGGTTTCCCTGCCTTGTCGCTTAAAATAGTGTAATAAAGTTGCATCAAAACAGCGGGGTTTTTGCTTGATAGTTGTTCTAAAACCAACTTAATCTCATAGTCTTTTTCGCAACGGGAAAGAAGGAACACCAAGTTCCTTTCCAATAAAGAGCCTTGCTTGGCAAGATACTCCGCGGCAATTACGGGTCCACCGTTTTTGAGGGTGAAAAGCATCTTTTTATAAACGGATTCGGAATTGTCTTCCTTCCCTTTTACGCCGGTCATTTCCTTTTTCATTTTGTTGAAAAGCTTGGCCTGGCGCTTAGAAAGGGGGCAATCCTTCACCAAGGGCAACGCGGCGAGGATGATTCTTTTGGCCTCGCGGTCCTCTTCGTTTGACTTATCAAAGCGGAACTCCCTTCTTTCCCCAAAGGAATCGAGGGAGAACTTCACGAGGTCCTTCTTATCTATCCTAGCGGCAAGCTCGGGATAAAGAGGAAGAAGCGGGAAGATATTATCCTTGCAGGCGATATCTTTGCTAATATCGAAATAGCCTTCATGGGCAAGGACGATGAAACGCTCTTTTTCCTCTTCGGAGAAGGGGCGCCTATAGTCGAGGTAATTATTCATCGTCTCCGCTAGGACTTTCTTGGCTTCCTCTTCGAAAATGACGCGGAAATGGCGGAGCTTGATCTCGTCTCCTACGACAAATTTCTTAGGAAGGGCCTTTTTGAATAGTTCGATTCTTTTGATATCGGTTCCATAACCTAACCAATAGGAAACGATTTGCTCAATGAGGAGCTCTTCGCAAGAGAAGTACTTGGTGTCCTGCGGGGATTCATAGAAGCTTTTGGGAACGTTGAGGTGAAGCAAGCCATCGATTTGGATTAAAACGTCCTGTGAGACTTCCTCGGGATTCTCGAGTTCGATGCCGAAGTTAATAAGAAGATAGGAGTTAAAATAGGCTCTTTTCTTTTCGTCTTCCTCCCTTTTGTGGTCAGCAACGAAAATGAGTCTTTTCTCTAGCAATAAGGTTTGTAAAACTTCATTCATATCGATACCCCCTTAAAAGCACAATAAATGAGGGTGGGGATGGACTGACTGATAAGGGTCCGGCGCTCTACCACTGAGCTATCGGTGCAAGCACCGAGTGGGAGTTGAACCCACGACTTCCGGCTTTTGGCTTAAGAAATAAGTACAGCCTCTACCCCTGGACCAGCTAAATTAGATCTTCTCGTGATTTGTAATGAAATAAGCGTGGTCTCTAACTATCTTACCCTCGTGGGATAGTGACCAAATTGTAACCTAATATCGACTTAAAAATAAAGTAAGCTATATTTGGTACATGTATAATTGCTTATTATGTTTACAAACTTGTGGTGATTCTTATAATCATCCCACGGGAATAGACAAGTTATGAATCAATTTTGGTCTGAATTCTTCCGCGTTACCGAGGATTGGCATGGCGAATATCTAGGCGTGGCCCATATCGTTGCTGCCAGTATCGTGACTATTTTGTTCGTCGGCTTAGGCATATTTTTCGGCGTTAGGTTAAAAGGGGCGGAGACAAAGAAACGCATATTGCCGATAAAAGTAGCGACCATTATCTTCCTAACCGTCCAGCTTTCCTATTACATCGTCAACATTGCCAGGGATGGCTGGGGCATATTGATCGGCATCCTTCCTCTGTTCCTTTGTGATATCCAGCTCTTTTCCCTTCCCTTTGCTGCGTGGGGAAAGGGGAGGGTACAGAAGATAGCCTTTGATTTCTCAATCGTCTTGGGACTGCTCGCCGCGCTAATGGGGGCATGGTTCAATGGCGCGGTGTTCGCCAATAACCCCATCTGGAGCTATGACTGCATCTGGAACTTCATCAACCACTGCGTCCCCGGATTCGTCGCGGTATATATCATGGCAAACCGCCTTAGCAAACTCAAAATGATCGATATGCTTATCACCTTTGCCGTGATGGCCTTATTCGAGATAGTTGCCCTCATCATTGATTTCACCTTAAACGAAAACTACATGTTCTTCCGTTCTTCTAGCGGTACGCCCTTCTTCATCTTTGAGAATATGTCTGGAGGGAACCCCGTCGTCTATGTGATCCTAGTGATTTTAGGACAGCATGCCTATGTCGCGATCTATTATCTAGTTTATTTCCTAGTGGAGAAGATCGCCGAAAAGAAGAACCCTGCCTAAGAAAGGCCAAACCAAACGCTCCTCCCTTATATTAATATATAGATAAGTAAGCGAGGAGATATCCCATGGTCTATAAAATCGAAAACGAATACCTTCGTGTTGAAGCCTCATCTTTAGGAGGATGTCTTTCTTCTATCTATGATAAAAAGGAAAACGAGGAGCTGCTTTACCAAAAGGAAAGCGATTCCTGGCAGGGCCAAGATATCGCGATCTTCCCATTCATCGCTAGGCTTAAGGGCAAAACCTATACCCATAAGGGCAAGGAGTACTCCCTAAAAAACCATGGCCTATGCCGCTATAACGAATTTGCCCTAATAGAAAATAAGGGCGATAAGATGAGCTTACTATTTGAATCTAGCGAAGAGACCTTAAAGGATTATCCTTTCCCCTTTTCCTTTACTATCACCTATCGCTTAGAGGGAAAACGCCTACATGTGTCCTATGAAATCGAAAATAAGGGCGAGGAAAGCATGCCCTTTGGCTTAGGCGCCCATCCTGCCTTTAGGGTGGATTCGAAGGTAGAAGACGGTAAGCTTGATACCTCCAATAACAAGGTGATGCTAGATAGACCCACCAAGCTTACCCGTATTGTATTCGATGATAAAGGCGAGTTTGTCTTAGGAAAGGAAGAATATGGGACAAGGGACTACCTTCCCACCGATAAGAAAACCTTCCAGGACTATAAGACTCTATGCGTAGAAGGAGAAGGTCTCCATCACGTTAGGTTAGTTAGGGGAAGCGGCAGGACATTAGACTTCCTATACGAGAAGATCAATTACCTCGTGGTTTGGTCTTTCCCCGAGACCGGTAGCTATATCGCATTAGAGCCTTGGATGTCCCTTCCTGACTTCGATAGTTGCGATAAGGAGATATCGAAGAAGAAGACGCTTCTCCACCTTGAGGCAAAGGAAGTCTATCGATTCTCCTATTCCCTAGGAATATAAGCCCATTTTTTGTTCAATATCCTTTGTTTGCACGGTCTACCCTCGACTATAATTTCGCTCGTTAAAAAAGGAACTTGCATCAATGGAAAAGATAGAAATCGCCAATACCATCCTCAAACATTTCATAGCGGCCGGCTACAAGACGACACTTGACTTGTCTAATGGGGAGATAGATTCCTCCGTCATCGTCGTCCAGATCGACGTTGGGCTAGACCCAATCGGTTCCTTCGCCTTTTTCTTTAGCGTCAACGACGATGACCCGAATGTGGAATTCTCTTGCATCTATGAATTCGATAAACCCGTGGACGAAAAGGACTTTATGGTCTTCGAAAGGGAACATAGAGACGAATTGGGCGTTTTTTCCTCCCTTTTGTATTCGAAAGACGATGGTGTGATCCATCTCTATGCCAAAAAGGACAAGGAGAGTTTCTCCGAAGTTATCCTAGACCAGGTGGAGGCCTCCTTTGCCGATCCCTTTGGTTTGCCTTCTTTAATAAGAAAACTAGGCGAAGGGAACCTAGGCGCCTAAAAAAAGGCATACGTGTATCGATTATCGATAGATTCCTCAATAGGATACATGGGTATATAGATACCCGTATACGGCTATACTGTAGGTTATGCTTGCGGTGGCTAGGGCGTAGCTATCCCTATTCTCGCTTACGTAGAAAGAATCGGACAGGCTCGCCCTTCCGACAAATCCCATGATCATGCTGCATCTAAAGTGCTTGGATACGTCCACCTTTTCGCCGTGTTGGTATTCGTAGGCGACGACATCAACCTCGAGGCTTATGGTGATATCGGCTTCGTCATATCCGACGAGTTCGAAATAGGCTTCCACCGTCACCTTCTCAAACGCCGCGCTATAGGTGGAGGCGTTGGTCCCTAAGGTCACCTTGGCATTAAGGCAGTCGGCTCCGACGTGTTTTGCGTCGGTGGATCTATTCTCGTATTCGGTCACTTCCAAGGTCAAATCGAAAATGGAGGTCAGGCCATAGTTGTCCCTAACTTCCAAGACAAGTTGGTAGGTTCCCGTCGTTGTGAGGTCATATTCGCCGTCTTTGACGTATATGTTGCCTGTGATATTGAATTCGGAGCAGTCGTAGGCGGATATGCCAAGGGCTTTGTATTCGAGCTCGCTATATTTGTTCTTGGCCACGCTTGCCGTTCCCGAAGTGGCCTTTTCCTTATCGAGGATGAAGTAGGGGCTATTGGAGGGGATGACCTTCGCCTCGAAGACGTGGGGCACCCTTTTATATTCATAGCTTGCCGCGCCTTCTTCTCCGCTAGGTTCATAGGAATAGAAGGTGACGTTGGTTGTGCCGATGGTCTTGGAGGATGAAAGCTTCCCTTCGGCATAGGAAAGGACGGAGGTATCTTCGATTTCCACCTCCACCGATGCGTTTTTGGTGGTGCAGGTATAGGGCAAGGAGGCGGTTTCGCTTTGGTACATCTGCACGTATTTCCTGGTCTGGACGAATTCTTCCTTCGCCATGACTTTGCTAGTTACCTTAATGGAATCGGATGAGCCTTCAAAGGAAGCGGTTAGGGTCGCGACGCCTTCCTTATAGCCTGAAACGCGTCCTTCATAGGTTACTCCTATGACGGTTTTGTCGCTTACGCTCCAACTGATCCTTCTTTTGACGCTTTCGGTCACGTCTATCCCATCGCTATCCATGACTCTGGCGATAAAGGGCACGGAGGCGGTATTGGTGAAGACGACGTTGTTATTGGTTTCCTCCAAAGTCAGGCTATAGGTTTTGGGGATATAGATGGAAGCGGAGGATTCGCTAGTGGAACTTGAGGAAGAGGAGGGCGAAAAGAAAGAGCACCCGATTAGGGGCAACAAAAGCGGTAAAAGGAATAATCGCCAAATCTTCTTCATGGCCACATTTTACCATGGAAAAAGGGTGCGATACCCCTTTGCGAAAAAGAAAACGCCCCCTCAAGGACGTTAATCCTAAGAGGGGGCGGTATGCAATTACATTAGGCTCTTGTAGAGTTTGATGACGGTTTCCTTGTCAATTGGGGCGGGGTTGCCAGGCATGCAGGCATCGGCCATCGCACAATCGGCGAGGTAGTCGAGGTCTTCTTCTTTGACGATCCCCTTTAGTCCCTTGGGGATACCGACGTCATCGCTAAGCTTTTGGACGGCCGCGATGGCGGCTTCGCGGTATTCTTCTTGGGTCATTTTCTCCCAGCCTTCGACTTCCATAACGCGGCAGATCTCACGGTATTTCGTTCCGGAATAGGGGGCGTTATATTTCATGCCGGTGGGAAGGAGGATGGAGCAGGCGACGCCATGCGGGGTGTCATAGAAGGCGCTTAAGGGGTGGGCCATCGAGTGGACCATGCCTAAGCCGACGTTAGAGAAGCCCATGCCGGCGATATATTGGCCAAGGGCCATCTCCTCTTTGCCTTTTCTTTCGCCCGCGAAGGCGGAACGGAGGTTATGGGAGATGATGCGGATGGCTTCTAGGTGGAACATGTCGCTAAGCTCCCAGGCGCCACCGGTGATTAATCCTTCGATGGCGTGGGTGAGGGCATCCATGCCAGTAGCGGCGGTTAGGCCTTTTGGCATCGATAGCATCATGGTGGGGTCAACGACGGCGACTTCGGGGAGGTCATGGACGTCGACGCAGACGAATTTACGCTTCTTTTCCTCGTCGGTGATGACGTAGTTGATAGTGACTTCGGCGGCGGTACCGGCGGTAGTTGCGACGGCGATCGTGAAGGTCGCGTGGTTTTTGGTGGGGGCGACGCCTTCTAGGCTTCTGACATCGGCGAATTCGGGGTTCTCGTTGATGATGCCGATGCCTTTGGCGGTATCCATGGAGGAACCTCCGCCGATGGCGAGGATCGAGTCGGCGCCGGAGTTTTTATAGGCTTCTACGCCACGCTGGACGTTGGCGATGGTGGGGTTGGGTTTGACTTCGTCATAGATTTCATAGGGGAAGGAGGCCTTCTCTAGCAAATCGGTGACGTTTTTGACGACGCCGAATTTGACGAGGCTATTGTCGGTGACGATGAGGACTTTCTTTTTGCCGTGGGCAACGAGTTCGGGGACGATGTTCTCAATCGCGCCGAAACCATGGTAAGAGGTGGGGTTGAGGCAGAAACGGTTTGCCATAATATAATTCTCCTTTTGGGTTTGTGGCCCTAGTTTAACAAGAGAAAGGAGAAATAATTCATTATTTGCCCCTATTTATGATTATTATGTTCATTTGCGCATGACTTAAAGATAAACCCCTCATAAATGTGCTTAATTGAGAAAGGGGTAATTCGGTAAAAGAAAAACCGCGGCAACCTCTTGGGGTCGCCGCGGAAAGGAAAGGAAAACTTCCGTTAGATCTTGGCAATGGTGAAGCTAAGTAGCTCTACGCTTCCTTTTCCTTTATAGGAAATATAAAGGGGAGAAACGTCTTTTTCGAACTTGAAGGCGATATCAAGAGAGGAGAATTCCTTGGAGCCTTTGAATTCGACTTTGGAAGCATTTTCAAGCGCTTCGTTATCGGCGATTAGCAATTCGCCTTCATCGCCTCTAAGCTTAAGGGAGATCTTATATTCGCCTTTGAAGGAGAAGTACTTATAGCCGACTTTCGCGCCATCGCAGACGTTACGGACGATCTGGTGGCCGTCTTTGAATTCGAAGAAGGGGTGATCGGCGAACTTATCGTATTTGGGTTTGCCGTAGATGACTTTGCGGTTGGGCGATTTGCCTTTTAGCATGCAGGCGATGCGGGCGGGATATTCGCCTTCTTCGTCGAAGGGTTTGCCGCGAAGTCCCTGAGAGGTCATCTCAACCATGGAGAAGTGGCCGTTTTCATCCATCTTGATCTCCTCGGCGATGCCTTGGCGGTTGTTCTCGGTGAGATTGGTCTGACGGTGATAGAAGACATAGTATTTGCCGTTTATATATTCGACGGAACCATGGGTATTGCCATAATCCATCGTGGGTTCGGTATTGCCGTTATAGCCGATATCGGCGTTGGAGCAAAGGATGCCGCCATAAACGAAATCCCTATCGGGATAGTCGCTAATGCCGTAGCAAAGTTCATGGGACAAAGTAGAGGAATAGATGGCGTAATACTTGCCATTGAATTTCCTCATGGAGCTCGCCTCATAGAATTCATGTCCTTCGAATGATGTGCCAACGCCGTTTAGCTTGCCGGGGATCAAATCCTTGGGGCCTTCTTCGATGGTCATCATGTCTTCCTTCATTCTCATGACCTGGTTACCGTATGCGCCGATATGTCTGGCGCGCTTAACGGCTAAGATGAGTTTGATCATCGGGTCGAGGCAAGAATAGCCGGAATATAGGTAGCATTTGCCATCGTCATCGCGGAAGCAGCCTGGGTCAAAGCAATGGTTATCGCCTTTTTTATGGCCATAGGGCTTGCCGTCTTCGTGGCGGACGACGCCGATATACTTATAGGGTCCGTCGGGGTTGTCGCTTCTTGCCACGCAGATGAGGTTTTGCCAGGTATAGCAATAATAGATGTAGTATTTGCCATCGTTTCCCTGCATGACATCCGGCGCCCAAAGGCAATTGGAGCCATTGGCGCTATGGGGCCCTTTCCTGGGCAACGCGACGCCGGGGCAGGTCCACTTAGACAAATCGTCGATGGGCGCGCTATAGACGACATAATCGCCCATGCAGAACGATTTGCCGTTTTTCAGGTCCTGCGAGCCATAGACATAGACCCTATCCCCAAAGACGTGGGGTTCGCCATCTGGTACGTAGACCTCTTCTGGCAGATACGGATTGAACGGTCCTTTGATCATGCTTTTTCCTCCTATGTTCCTTTAGCACTTTCATTTTAACTAACCGGGTCCATTCTTCAATTTCCCCGACATAAACAAACGTTTTCCTCGCTTTTTTATTTCCTTGCGAATTGCTTTGGGCTCATCCCAACCTCCCTTTTGAAGACCTTGGTGAAGTAGCTTGGGTCATCATAGCCCAAGGCCCTGGCGACCTCGCTTGCGGAATAGCCTTGCTTAAGTAGCGGCTTGGCCTTTTCCATCTTCCAATAGGAGATCCTTTCCTTGATCCCGCATCCAAACGCCTCCACCGATATCTTATATAGGTAGGAACGCGAGATGGAGAATTGCTCGCAGATGTCCTCGGCCGTGATCTTCGAGCCGATGTTGGCTTGGATGTATTTGTCGATGACCCCGGCGATGTCGTCGTTTTTCCATTCGGCGATGTTTTTGATGTAGACGAAGCTCGCGACCGCCTCCATGATGCTCATCGCCGCGAGGATCTTCTCGTTGGAGGTCGGTTTCATCTTCGATAGGGCCAGTTTGCTCTCCTCTTCGCTTACCTCATATTTTTTCGCGAGGGAAATGGGGATTTCGAAGGAGAAGTTCGGGTCGTCCTCGGGAATCATCTGGGCGAGGATCATATGGCCCACGACGGTGCCGCCGATCTTGATGGGGACGATGGCTTCCTTTAGCCCGGCATGGCAGGTATAGAGATGGGCCTCCCCCATATCCTTGGAACGGATGCAGGCCTCCTTGTCGCATCTATGGCAGGCGTCTAGCCCGAATTGGGTACGCCTTATATTTTTGCAAAACGGGGCGGGATCCTCAGGATATTCCACGACCGGTTTGAATTCGGTGTCGAAAACCGACAACTTGATACCCGAAATCAAATAGAAGTCCTTCAAAAGCTTCCTGAGGCTTTCCTTATCGTAAGTGATGTTCATCCGTTTTTAATGTAAGCAACATTGAATCAATAGGCAAGGAAATTTCATTTTTCAAAACCCAAAATTACCATTTTTGTGAACATCGCTTCCTTTAATAGGAAACTAAATTCCCCTATATTGTTGCCATAGAGAGATACAACTATGGACCAAAAGAAGTTTTCTATTGGGATCGAATTCGGTTCTACCCGCATCAAGGCGGTCGTTTTGGATGAGCAAAATCAAATCGTTTCCGGCGGCGATTACGTTTGGGAAAACGAATACGTCGACGGATTTTGGAGCTATTCGCTAGAAAAGGCGAAGGAAGGGCTCGTCGTTTGCTTTAAAAAACTTAGGGAAGACTTCCATAGGAAAACGGGCGAAAAGCTATTGAGTGCGGGCGCCATCGGCATATCTGGGATGATGCATGGCTACCTCGTATTGGACGAAAAGGACAACCTCATCTCCCCTTTTAGGACCTGGCGTAACACCATCACCCCCGTGGCTTCCGAAAAACTTAGCGAAGCCTTTGCCTTCCATGTGCCCCAAAGGTGGAGCATATCCCATATCTACCAAGCCATATTGGACAAAAGGGAAGAGACCAAGCGCATTTGCTTCGCCACCACCTTAGCCGGATATTTCCATTACCTATTGACCAAGGAGAAGGTCATCGGCGTCGGCGAGGCCAGCGGCATGTTCCCCATCGACCCCGAAACGGGCGATTACGATAAGAAGATGGTCGAAACCTTCGCCAAACTTAGCGATGGTTCTCTCTCCCATAAGATCACCGATATCCTTCCCCGCCCTTTAAAAGCCGGCGAAAACGCGGGCTATCTAACAAAAGAAGGGGCCGCGTTGCTCGATCCTAGCGGGGAATTCGGCGGCAACATCCCCCTCGTCCCGCCGGAAGGGGATATGCAGACGGGCATGGTCGCGACCAATTCCTGTAGAAAGGGGACTGGCAACGCCTCCTTTGGCACTAGCAGCA
Organism: Bacilli bacterium; assembly: GCA_024687185.1. GTDB lineage: Bacteria > Bacillota_I > Bacilli_A > RFN20 > CAG-826 > Alloenteromonas. The sequence continues at coordinate 30,039 of JAILEX010000016.1, forward strand.
ACACCACGATCGTCACCGACAAGAAGATCGGTATCCATCCAGAACTTGACGTCATCGTTACCCCCACTGGCTACCCCGCGATATTGATCCACGTCAATAACTGCACCACCGAAATCAACCACTGGGTTTCCTTATTTAAGGAAGTCATTGCCTTAGGAAACGGGAATATCCCAACTGGCGAACTTTACGAAAAGCTTTTCTTTAAGGCACTAGAATCCGAAGATGATGCAGGAGGCCTACTCTCCTTCAATTATTTCTCTGGCGAAGCCATTAGCGGCATCAACGAAGGACGCCCCCTAATCGTTAGGACGCCCAATAGCGCCCTTACGTTGGCGAATTTCATGAAGATGCACCTATTCTCGCTTCTATGCACCCTTAAGATCGGCATCGATATCTTAGAAAAAGAAGAAGGGGTGACCATCGATAAAGTCGTTGGCCATGGCGGCTTCTTCAAGACCAAGGAAGTCGGACAGAGGATGCTTAGCGCGGCATTGAATTGCCCAATCGTGGTCAATGCCGCCGCAGGAGAAGGCGGCCCATATGGCATGGCGCTGCTCGCCTCCTATTATCTAAATAAGGAAGAAGGAGAGGATTTAGAAGATTACCTTGATTCCAAAATCTTTGCAAAAGTCGACTCAAACGAAGTTAGTTGCAATGAAAAGGAAAGAAATGGGTTCCTTAGCTTCTACGCCAAATACCTTGACGCCTTAGCCTTAGAGAAGAAAGCCACGGAGGTCATCAAAGTCAAATAATGCTAGAAGAATTAAAGAAAGAAGTTTGGGAAACAAACCTTAGCTTAAAACGTCATGGGCTTATTATCCTCACCTGGGGCAACGCCTCGGGAATCGATAGGGAAAAGGGCCTAATGGTCATCAAACCTAGTGGCGTACCCTATGAGACGATGCAACCTTCCGATATGGTGGTCATGGATTTGGAGGGCAAAGTCATAGAAGGTAACTTAAAGCCATCTAGCGACGCCAAAACCCACATCGAACTATATAAGGCATTTCCTAAGATCGGGTCGATCATCCATACCCATAGCACCTACGCGACTTGTTTCGCCCAAGCGGGAATGGAAATCCCTCCCCTAGGCACAACCCATGCCGATCTCTTCCATGGACCGGTTCCCATTACGAGGGAATTAAGCCTAGAAGAGGTGAACGAAGATTATGAAGGGAATACGGGTAAGGTCATCATCGAAAGATTCGCTAACCTAGATTACCTCGCCCTTCCAGGCGTATTAGCCAAAAACCATGGGCCATTCGTATGGGGCCATTCCCCTAAGGAGGCACTAGTTAATGCGCTTACCTTAGAGGAGATCGCCAAAATGGCCTACCTCACCCTCAGCCTAAATAAAAATAGCAAACCCATGCAACAGTATTTGCTAGACAAACATTATGAAAGAAAACATGGACCAAAGGCCTATTACGGCCAAAAAAGGAGGTAAATAACATGTTAGAAAACATCCCCGTCATGAAGGTAGGAATCGTCGCGGTCAGCCGCGATTGCTTCCCCGAAGCGCTTTCCGTGAACCGCAGGAAGGCGCTAGTCGAGGCCTATAAGGCCAAATGTTCCGCTTCCGACATCTACGAATGCCCGATTTGCATCGTCGAAAGCGAAATCCACATGGTGCAGGCATTAGAAGACATCAAGAAAAACGGCTGCAATGCCCTAGTCGTCTTCTTAGGCAATTTTGGCCCTGAAATCAGTGAGACCCTCCTTGCCAAGCATTTCGATGGACCCGTCATGTTCTGCGCCGCCGCGGAAGAAAACGTCGGCGTATTGTCTAGCGATAGGGGTGACGCCTATTGCGGCATGCTCAACGCCTCCTATAACCTAAAGCTCCGCAACGTGAAGGCCTATATCCCCTCCAAA
>JAILEX010000069.1 GCA_024687185.1 Bacilli bacterium
CGCTTTTGGTCTCGGCCAAAAATAGCGATAAGGACGCGGTCTTCATCTTCCCTTCGGCAACTCTTCGCGACCAAGCGAAAAAGGAATATGCCCCATTGCTAGAAGGGTATGAGAAAGACAATTTCTTCTCCGTGGAGGAGAGCAAGGGCAGGGAATGGGATTCCTGCGTGCTCGTGAATTTCTTCTCTAGCAGCAAGAAGATATTCGAAGGGATGCTAGGCGAAGGTAGGATCGGCCATAAATCGACCGTCCACCGCATGATGTTCAACCGTTATTACGTCGCTCTTACCAGGGCCGAAAACCGCGTCGTGATCTATGAAGAGGATGCCGGGGAACTATCGAGGAAGCATTTCCTTTCCTCCCTTTCTCCCCTAACTTCCATTGATGACATCAAACGAATCTTCGATGGCGAGCTCGACCCGGAACATTGGATCCATCTAGGCGATTCCTTGTTCCTAAAAGGCGATTATGTCGGGGCGAGCCGCGCCTATAGCAGGGGCAGCGCCCACGAAAAGGCGAGGGAGAAGCTCGTCCAAAGCCAGTTCTACCGCGATGCCTTCGAATCGAGACTCACCGAGGTCGCGGCGATTGAGGGGATACTTGGCTACCGCGACTATAGGGTACTTGAGGACTATTACGAGGAAAGGAACCTCTATTCCAGGAAAAGGCTATTATCGGCTTTGCTGGATGAAAGAATCGACCCGGAGGAAAAAGCGGAATTGCTTCGCGCCTCCTATTTCGATTTGCTCGACATCGAAAGGAAATACGCCTATAACCTCGTGGTGAGGAGCTATGAGTCGAGCATAAGAAGGATATTGCGCCAAAAAGAAGGCAAAAGGAGAAAACGAATATGAAGGAAAACCATGATGACATCGCCTTGGATACCCTTTCTAGGCTATCCGCGATAAGTGAGGATGTAGCTAAGATTAGCGAGGTCGAGGATGGCTTTGAGAGTAGATTAGAGGAACTCCGCGGCGACGTGGACCGTCTTTTCGCCCTGCAAAACACCATCGAAAGGGAACTGGAGAAGTGGAGTGGCTTGCTTGACCGCGTCCAAGACGCATTGACCGCGATGAATGGTCTAACCGAGAAAGTCGAAAGGCTTGAGCAGACCCTTTCCGAGATGGATCTAAACGAGGTGAGGTCCTCCGCGGATAAGGCGGTCACCTCCATCGATAAGGCCGTCTCCGTGCTAGGGGAGGAAAAGGATAAGCCCAAGACCCTCGCCGAGGCCAAGGGGAAGAAGAAAAGGTAATGGCCCGCGACAAAGAGACTATACATAGGACCATGTCCGCGATCAGGGGCAAGGATACCGGCATCGAGAAGAAGCTTAGGAAGGCCTTAACCGAGAAGGGGATCCGCTATAGGCTATATTCCTCCAAGGTCATCGGCCATCCCGATATCTTATTGCCAAGAGAGAGGATCGCCATCTTCGCCGATAGCGAGTTTTGGCATGGCTACCATTACGAGGAAAACATAGAGAAGGTCAAAACCAACCGGGAATTCTGGGTCAATAAGATAAAAAGGAACATGGCCAGGGACGAGGAGGTCAATCGCGTCTTGAAGGAGCAAGGGTACCTTGTTTTGCGCTATTGGGGCTTTGAGATAGAAAAGGAGCTCGATAGGGTCATAGGCGAAATCCTTTCCAAGATCAGGGAAAGGAAGGCGATCTTCGACGCGATATCTTCCATTAAGAAGAAGGACCACACCACCTTGGGGTATCTTTTTAGGGAAGATGAGATGCTTTTGCTTTATAGGAACAAGAAGGAGCATGACGTCAACGAAGGCAAATACATCGGTATGGGCGGCCATATCGAACCTGGCGAGACGCCTTTGCAGTGCATCAAAAGGGAAATCAAGGAAGAAAGCGGCTTGAACCTAAAGAAGGCCAGGTACCTTGGAAAGCTCGATTTCATCAATTCCAAATGCGACCCAGAGAGGATCTATGTCTATAAGGGCCTCGATTATGACGGGGAGATGAAAGAATGCGACGAGGGCGAACTCACTTATGTGAAGATTTCCAAGGCTATGGACCTACCGATGTGGGAAGGCGATAGGCTTTTCTTCCCGCTTCTACTGGACGATAGGCCCAAGAAGCCCTTCCATCTCATCGTGGTCTACGATGGCTCGACCCTCCTATATTCGATAGGGCCGATCTATAACGAGGAGAAAAACAAAAAGAAGAAGTCCAAGAAGAAGGCAGGTAAACGAAGATGAACGAAAGAAAACAGGTGAATATCGACCCCAAACCCCTTAGGGAGGAATGCCTTAGCTTTGGCTTGTTCCTAAACGTGGCTTCCTCCATTGCAAGGAAGCAAAACGGGGAACTATCGGAAAAGGATAGGGAGGGCTTGCTTCTAATGGCCGCCTATTTCCTTTATGGCGAGGCCCTTTCTAGCCCAAGCAAGGTTATCGTCTACACCGCCCTAGCCTATGAAAGAAGGGAATTGCAGAAGGAAGATGGCTCCATCTTTTCCTTCCCTGCCTGGGGCGAAGGAAAGGAAAGCGAGGCCGAACGCTATAGCGACGCCTTCTTTTCCCTATATGCCCTATATCTAGGGGAGAAGGAAGGTAGCCCCGAGGATTATCTAGGGCCCATCATGTTCTTCTCCGGGGCCATAAGGGAAGATATTGAGGAAGCCTTGCAGAAAAAAGAAGGCGATCCCCATTACGATGCCTTCTATTCCGAGATCTCTTCCTATCCCTTTTCCCTTGATATCCTTGGCGCGGCCAGAAAACTATACGATATCGCTCACGTCTAGCCTTTTTAGTGGTTTCTAGGCGGTTCGATGAACTTGATGTCCCTAGAAGGGAATTCAAAGCGTTCCACCTCGGCGTTTTTCAGTATCGTGAAGAAGAAGTCATCGTTTTCCATCTCGTCTAGGAAATAGGCGCGGATCAGCCTTCCTAGTCCCCCATGGCATACCAGAAGCACGTCTTCCCCGATATGATTTCCCTTTAATTCGTCTAGGAAATTGAAGACGCGCTGGGCCACGTCCAGATAGCTTTCCCCGCCCTTATAGCGGTGGGCTACCTTGACCCTTTGCCTTAGGTAGGTCTCATCCGATCTAGACACCCCTTCGTATTCGCCATAGGCCATCTCGATTAGCCTAGGCTCGATTACGATTTCCATGTTCCTTCCTTCGCAAACGATCTTCGCGGTTTCTATTGCCCTGGATAAGGGCGAGCAATAGCAAAGGGAAAAGGGGATGCCTTTGACTTTTTCCCTAGCGATTTTGGCCTGTTCTATGCCTTTTTCGTTTAGGGGGATATCGATCCTTCCCTGGATTACGTAATCCTTGTTCCAACTCGTTTCGCCATGGCGAATCACATATACGCTCATGGAAGGGATTGTACAGGAATAAAGGCGAGGGAAAAAGCGTGTATATGTTACACATATAGTGGCAAAGCAAACCCTTTCATGGTATCTTTTCCCCATGATTACGTTACATGACGGGCTCATTGAGCTATCCACTATTTCCTCTACCCTTCTTTTATCCACGCTTACCCTAGATAAGGTGACCACCGAATACTATGGCCCAAGGCTAGTCGGCGTGGAAGACTATTCCCCCTTGCTTTCTTCCTATGGGGCGCCAAGGGGACGCGCGGCGATATTAGATAAGGAGAAGCCAAACATCTCCCTCCACGATATCCCAAGCGATTTCTCCACCCCGTTTTTGGGCGATTACCATTCCCCTTCCCTGATTATGGATTCCCCAAAGGGTGGGGTATTCGATTTTAGGGTGGAGAAAATCGAAGTCATCCCCCACCGCAAAAAGGCGGGTTACCCCACGCCCCATGGCGAGGCCGAAGAACTATTGGTTTTGCTTTCCGACAAAAAGATGGAGGCGGAACTGGAACTCCATTATGTCGTCTATGAAGATAGCGACGTCATCGGTAGGTACGTGATAGTCCATAATCTTGGCGAAGGCGATATCGAAATCGATAAGGTCGCCTCGATGCAGCTTCAACTTGACGATAAGGGATACGAGCTATATTCCTTCCATGGCAACTGGGCCGGGGAATGGAATAAGGAGATATCGAAGGTCAAGAAAACCCACGTGGTATTCGGTTCCTCGACTGGCAGCAGCTGCGACTATCAGCAGTCTTTCTTCATTTTGAAGCAAAAAGAAGCCTCCTATCTACACGGCGAGGCCATGGGCTTCAACCTCATCTATTCCGGTAACCACCTAGAGGAAGTGGAGAACAATTCCTATGGCGAGATCCGTCTACTCACCGGCATCAATCCTTCTTATTTTAGGGTCAAGCTAGCCCAAAACGAGGAATTTGAGACCCCCGAGGCCATCATGGCCTATTCTAATAACGGGCTTAACGGCGTGGCCAACGCGATGCACCGCTTCGTCAATACCCACGTCGTCCCCGAGCAATTCGCCTATAAGCCCCGTCCTGTTTTGTATAACAACTGGGAAGGGACCTACTTCAAATTCGATGAGGGCAAGATCTTGTCCCTTGCCAAGAAAGCCAAGTCGCTAGGGGTCGAGCTATTCGTCCTTGACGATGGATGGTTTGGCGAAAGAAATGACGACACCTCTTCTTTGGGCGACTATGAAGTCAACAAAAAGAAACTCCGCCACGGCCTAAAGGGGCTAAGCGAGAAGATCCATAAGATGGGGATGCAGTTCGGCCTTTGGTTCGAGCCTGAGGCAATCTCGGAGAATAGCGATCTTTACCGCGCCCACCCCGAATATGCGATAAAAGACGGGGTACATGCACCGGTAATCGGTAGGAATCAGCTTACCCTAGACCTCACGAATCCCGAGGTTAGGGAATACGTTAAGAAAAGCTTATTCGAGACTTTGGATTCCGCCGAAATCGATTACATCAAATGGGACTACAATAGGACGATCGCCTCTATCGATACCAAAGATGGGGCCTATTTCCATCACTATATCCTAGGCCTATATGAGATCTTGGAGGCGGTGAGGGAAAAATATCCGAATTTACTAATGGAAAACTGTGCCTCGGGCGGCGCTAGAAACGATTTGGGCATGTTCTCCTATTTCTGCCAAGGCTGGGTCAGCGACGACACCGATTGCTATCAGCGTAGCTTCATCCAGTCCAATATGGGCCTAGGCTACCCGCCTAGCGTCATGGATAACCATGTCTCGGGGAAGACATCGCACCAACTATTGAGGAAGACAAGCCTTGACACCAAATTCGACGTCGCCTGCGTTGGGGTGCTTGGATATGAGCTTAACCTCAATGACCTTGACCCGATCGATGAGAAGGCCATCAAGAGCCAAATCGAATTCTATAAGGCCCATAGGGAAACGCTTCAGTTCGGAAGGTGGTATCTGCTTGAGCAATATGAGGATAACCGCCTTATCGTCGAGATGCTTGGGAAAGAGGATGCCATCATTAGCTACGTCTTAGGCGTGCAAACCCCCTGCGTGAAGCAAGAGCATCTCCCGGTTATAGGGTTAAAGGACGAAGAAACCTATGCCTATGGCGTCAGGGAAGTCGGATTGGACCCCAAGAAGTTCGGTTCCCTCGTCAATATGGTCTTGCCAATCCACGTGAAGGAAGAGGGCAAACTCGTCAATATCGTCTCTAGGCGCATCAATATGCCCGGGGAGAAGTTCTCTGGGAAGGCCAATGGATCGCTATTAAATTCCGGTGGTCTTCGTTTGCCTTTGCTTTGGGGAGGGACTGGATTAGGAGAAGAAGTCAGGGTCTTAGGGGACTTTGGCGCGAGGACCTATTTCTTTACCCGCGAGGAAAAGGGCGAATAAGGTAAAACCTTCTAACCAATTTTTAAGGAAAAGGCATCAAAGATCGTCGAGAGATTCGATATCGGTGCCTTTTTTCTTCATCGAGATGGAATCGGTGATCAAATAGACGAAGGGGATGAGGCATAGCGCCGAATAGCCCCATTCGCCATAGCCAGGTAGATAGGTCCCTAAGCCTATGCCAATAGGAAGGGCAAAACCTAGGAAAAGGAATATTGAGATGATATAGCCTTTCCTTTCCCTCGCCTTAACGTAATTTTGGATTTGGTCGAAAAGGAAGAAGACATAGGGAAGTAAGGCCATCGGAAGCGAGGCCAGGACGAGGAGATAGTCTTCCATCGGGAAGACGTCGCTAAGAAGCAATATGATGAAAAGCAGGGACACCGCGGTTCCTATTAGGGCCATGTATAGCCCAACGATCCCCCTTTTTCCCGAGGGGACGCCATTGAAATCCATCAGCGTCTTATTCTCCTTATGGGAACAGGCGAAATTGATGATGGCATGGACCAAACTGGAGGCAAAGGCGGGTAGGTACCCAACGAAATAGGCGCAGTTTTTGATGACGGGCATGTAGGTAGGGATCTGCGCATAGCCTAGTGAGATCATGAAGACGAGGATGATCGAAAGGGCGCCTAAAAAGGTCATCATGATGATGTCCAATAGTCGATAGGAATCCGCGTTCAGCTTGCTTTTCTTCCTACCGAAGATATCTCTTCCTTCCATCTCTTCTCCCATTTTCCTTATTCCTTTTCCAAATAGGAGACGAAGATGTTGTTTTCCTTATACTCGACTTTGGCCTTGGCCCCTTCGATTAGGGGCATGGAGGGACCGATATGGCCTAGGTCGATGTCTAATAGCATCGGTAGTCTCTTTTCCCCAAGGATTAGGCTAGAGGCCGTATGGGGGTTAATGCCCATGAAGTCGTTATGGAGCCAGTTTTCGCATAGATGCCTTCCCAAAAGGAACATCTTGGCGTTGGCAAACCAACCCGCTTGGTCGAGTTGGAACAAAGCCCGGCGGATATCTAGGGGGGATAGGTCGCACGATTCGAAGAACCAGATGACGCCTTCTTGTTTGGAGGCGAATTCCCTTACCTTATCGAATTTGGTGCCGCATAGGCCGCGAAGGACATCCAGACATCCCCCAAGAAGCATCCCCTCGACGGGTTTATCGTAAGAAAGGGGCACGATGACCTTTTCCCTATTGGCCCTAGGCTTATATAGGGCGGGCCAATCCTTGTTGGACCTACCATAGAATTTGGGGTAGCCCTTGGTTTCCTTTTCTCCCTTTAATAGATTTAGCGCGTCAAGCTGAGCGAAGCGGAAGGGCTTTTCATAGAAGCTAGGCGCATTGGGGCCATAGATGGCTTTGACATTGGCTAAGATTGGCAAAAGGAAGGTTAGGTTCGCGTTGTCGGAAAAGCCCATGAACCATTTGGGGTTCGCCCATTTGATCTTTTCGAAATTGATATGGGGCAGCATTTCCGCCATAAGTTCTCCCCCACCGACGGAAAGGATGAGTTTGGAATCTTCCGCTAGATAGGCGTCCATGAATTCCTTGGCCCTATTTTCGGGGCTAGAAGAGGCGACGATGCCTTCCGATAAGCGGACGTTCCTGCCCTCTTTGATGCGGTAGCCTTCCTTCCTTAACCTATTGATAGAGGCATCAAGGCGCGTCGAATAGGGTTCGGTGGTGCAGCCAAAAGAAGGGGCGATTAGTTCAATCGCGTCGCCTTTTTCTAGGTAGGCGGGGGTTTTGATTAAGGGGGAATCTTGGTTCATCTTGGCCTAATCTTTCTAAAGATTAAGTTTAGACGATTTCTTCTTGGAAGAAAAGGCGAGGGAGAAGCGGAAAAGGGGTTTGAACTATGTTCAGAATAGGCCTCTTTAACAAAGTAAAAACCCTTCAATTCGAGAAGAATATCGGGGTTTTGCAGGTATTTTTAGATATTAGGGTATTTCCTATGGAAGACCTCGTAGATCTTGGTGAGGTATTCCTTGTTCTTCTTCGTCAACACGCCGCCTTTGTACTGGAAGGCTTCTAGGGTTGCCTTGAAGAGGTCGTTTTGCTCCAATTTGCCTTGGCGCTTCAATATCTGGAAGAAGGCGCATTCGTATTCCTCAAGCGGGATTTCGTATAGCTCCCTATCCCCTGCTAGGCGGAAGGATTGCATTTGCTTGTTCCCATCAAGCGGCCAATAGAAGCCATCGGCGTCTTTGAGGTATTCGAAATTCGCCATTTCCCTTTCCAGCAATATCTGGCCAAGCCTAGAAAGCATGGTCAGGCCGGCCTTCTCCTTGATGCGGTCCTTGATCTGGCTTAGGCAAATCGGGCCTTCGACGTAGATGATGCGGCTGATGTCGCTAAGGATCGTCCTGGAGTAGCCGATATCGGAACGGTAGGTGATGGGGTCGAGGGTATCCATGTCGACCTTTTCGTAGGGTTTGCAGTCATAGGAGACGTCGATTTCCTTGGGCGAGAGGGTAGGCTCGATCCTCATCTCCATCTTGATGAAGGGCTTATCCATGGCCTCGACGATCCTGCGGATCACGGCTTCCTTGTTCTTGAAGTAGCTGACGGCATAGACCTTGACGATCTTCCAGTTGAGGTGGTTGAAGACGGTCGGTTCCACGTATTCCTTGTCGCGGAGGGTGGCGCTATTGACCTCTAGGTCATCGTCAAGAAGGATGCCTAGGGCATAGGTATTGAGCGTTTCGCCCCTAATCGCGATGTCGACTTTGTTCTTGCTTTCGCCAACGTCGGAATCGCAAAGGTAGCCCATCTGCTCCAAATCCTTCCTGATGAAGTCGGCGACGCTCATCCTGGAGGAGGTGAGGTTTACCTCTTCCTCTAGGTTCCTATATTCCTCTTCGCCCCTAGCGTAGGCGATGAAATGCTTTAATAGCAACGCGCCTTTTGTGGTGATGAAGGGATCGGAATCGAAGTCGTCATCGGTGATTGTGGAGATGACATACATCCTCTCCTTGCTTCTAGAGATGGCGACGTTGAGCCTTCTTTCCCCGCCCACCCTAGTCAAGGGACCGACGACGAAGGCGCGGCCCGCGATGGTTTTGCGGAAGCCGATGCAGAGGATGATGATGTCCCTTTCGTCGCCTTGTACGTTTTCTAGCGACTTGACGAATAGGGGTTCGCCAGAGGCGGTTTCGGCGTCTTTGATCTTCTTCGCAAGGGCCCTATCCTCCTCTAGGTAGGCTTCTATCGTCTTCTCCAAGGATTCCTTTTGCTTCACGTTGAACACGATGATGCCAACGCTCTTATTCTTGTTGTGTTCCTTGGAATAGATGCGGTTAAGCCTCGAAAGGATGGCCTTGGTCTCTTCTATTGACATCGTCGAATCGGTCTTGGCCTCGGCTAATTCGACCTTTTCGAAGCGGATGGCGCGCTTGCCCCTCATCGGTGCGGGGAAGGTATGGAGTTCGCCATCATAGAAATTCCTATTGGAGAAATTGATAAGCGATTCATATCTCGACCTATAGTGGTAGGAGAGGCGGATGCGCGGGAAGTCTATGGCGATGCATTCGTCTAGAAGGCTGGAGGCGTCTTGGTAATCTAGTTCTTCGCCCGTTAGGTTGATGTCGGTGGTGAAATAGGTCGTCGGCGGCATTTGCTTGGGGTCGCCCGCGACGATTAAGGAAGTACCCCTGGCGATTGGGCCGATGGCCTCATGGACTGGGATCTGCGAGGCTTCGTCGAAGATCACGATGTCGAAGGGCTTGGTGGAGTTATCGTCCACGGATAGGTATTGCGCGGCCGATAGGGGCGACATCAAAAAGCACGGGAAATAGCCCCTGACGATATCGTTATACCTCTCCAAGATATTGCGGATCGTGGTGCCCCTGCCGCCGTTGGAGACGATGGTCTTTAGCCTTCCAACGGGAGAAGAGCCCTTATATTCGTATCTGCCCATGACGAGGTTTTTGGTCGCGTTGGCGGTTACTTCCTCGATGATGAGGGAGCTATATTGCTGGATGAGTTCCCTATATTGGGCGAGTTCCTGGTCGAAAATGGAGGAATTGAAGTCATTGATGGTGCGGTTGGAGGCGAAATATAGCCTTATGATCTCCTTGGCGAAGGTCTCTTCGAAACTGGGCACGATTTCGTTTAAGGGGATGGCCCCTTTCCTAAAGGCATCGATGATCGGGGCGGTGAGCCTATTGGATTTCTCCATGGCGAAATGGTTGAGGGAGGCGATGTCGATCAGCTTATAGGCGCCTCCTTCGCCGCATCCTTCCTCTAGCATCGATAGGAGTAGGTCTAGCGGAAGCTCGTTTGGCAAGTCGAAGTCCTCTTTGGTGAGGCGGTATTTGGCGAAGAAGGCGGTCTCCTTTTCCTTTAGTGTCGCTAGGGATGCCATGATCACGCCATAGTGGCGTTTGAGGTTGAAGTCCTTGTTTTTGGCGACGTTATATAGACTGGAGGCGATATCTTCGCAGCCTGGGAGGATTTCAAGCGAACGGATAAGGGTGGAAAGGCGGTAGGTCTTCATAAACCCTTCCTTGGTCGATTCTAACGCATCGATATTCTCAAGTAGGCCCTTGGAAAGGTATTTGTCGATGCCGAAGGATTCGGTTTCGATGTCCTTATGGAGGGATATGTATTTTTTGATGTTCTCCAAGACGGAGCCATATTCGTATTTGTCGATTTTCCTTCCGCTGGTAAGGCCGATTTCCAAATAACCCTTTACTTCCCTATTGGCGAAAAGCCTGGAGAAGAAGGAGGTCGCGTCGGATAGCCTTTTGAGCAGATACTCGATGGTGCTATATTCGAAGACGTCCAATTTGAAGTCCTTCTCAAGGCTCTTTTTAAGGTCTAGTAGGGCCTCGGCCTTATGGAAAAGGGGATCGAAGATGTGGGCATCGTCGAGAGTGAGGTAGTTTTCGAGTCTTTCGTAATAGACGTTTTCGTCTAGGGCAAGGCCATAGGCCTCAAGAAGGGCGGAGATATATTCGTTACGTAGAGGCAGGTTTATGTTAGAGCCTTCTAGCAACACGCCGAATTTGCGGACGAAATCCTCGATCTCTTCCTTTAGATCGGCCATTTCGTTGCCCGCGGCTTCCACATCGTTATAGGAGAAGAAGTCCAGCCCAACCCTTTTTAGTTGGCTATCCTCTATCTTGCCATAGTTTTTCGCAAGAAGAGTGAATTGGTTAAGGAAATCGATGGCCTCGAAGTATTTGCCCCTCCTTACCTTGGCGATAAGTTCCTTTGGATAGGCAAAGGGCCTGGTCTTGTTGCCTAGATTTAGCTCGACCGTGATGGCTTCATAGAAGGAGAGGCAATAGTCCTTTGCCTCGTGCATCGCGGCGATTTTGGCCTTGATATCGGCGCGTTTCCCTTCTAGGGCGTTTACGGTCGAGACGAAATTGCCCTCGCCTTCTGTGGGTCCTAGGCGGATGGATTCGCCAAGTTTGGCGAAGAAATCCCTCTTATTGGCCTTGGTGCTATGGAGTTCTAGGCAGAAGCGGTCGAGCTTGATCTTCTTTAGCCTATCGGCGACCACGTCCAACGCGGCTTTCTTCTCCGCGACGAAAAGCACGGTTTTGCCATGGTAGATCGCGTTGACGATGATATTGACGATCGTCTGGCTCTTGCCAGTCCCAGGGGGCCCATCCAAGATGAAGGATTTGCCTTCGCTTGCCTCCAAGATGGCGGAAAGCTGGGTGGAGTCATAGGGAAGTGGGGCCGCGAAATCGCGGTAATGCTCTTCCCTTTCTATCGTTTCCACGTCAAGTCCGGTCTCTTCCAACATGGATTGCCTATTGACGATGGAGGAGACGACCTTGTTTTTCTTTAGTTCGTCTTTCCTTAGGACCATATCCGTCCACATGATGAAGTGGGCGAAGGTGAGGTTGGAGATGAAACAGACGGTTTCGTCTAGGGAGATGTCGTCGCTTACCTTATCCTTGAAGGTCATGACGAGGTCATGGAAGGAATCGTGAATGCTGCGATCGGATTTATATAGGGGCGAGACGTCGAAATCGGGATGCTCGAGCTTATAGTATTCGAAGAAGGTCTTGTTGACCATGGCGTCGTCATAGTCATAGACCATGTTGTAGGAAGAGGTCCCCAAACCGACTTTCTCTATTTTGATGGGGAGCAGCATAAAGGGCGCATAGGCGGTTTTGGCTTTGCGCTTATAGTCGCTAGTCCTATAAGACAATAGACCCATGCATAGATATAGGGTCGGGGCACCCGTCTCCTCGATTTCGCTATTGTTCTTGGATAGGATCGAGCGGAAGGAACGGATTTTGCCGAACAGGTAGCCGTAATCCAAATCGCTTCCCGCGGGGATTGCCTTTTCGTCGCTATTCCTTATCTCGGCGATTTGTTCGGCCCTAGTGGAGCCGCCGGTTTCGATAAAGCGTAGTCCCAAGGGCTTCTCGGATAGAAGATATTCGCCTAGGTTTTTCCTAACGAGCTTAACGAAATTGGTGGGGGCGAAGCGGAAGGAGACAAGGGGGTTGCTTTCGTTTAAATCGAGGAGCTTGTTCTCCCAGAAGGTGAAACGGTCCTTGTTGGATTCGTGGTGGACCTCGTTATATTTGTTCTTGATGATGGGGCTAAGTTCCTCTTCCTTGGCCTTCCTTGATAGTGCCTCTGGGTCAAGCGCGCTTTGTTGGCCTTGGAGGGCAAGGGGGAGGAAGATGCTTTTATGGGCCTGCTCGACGTCGCAGGCGAGGAAATCGCCGCTATAGACGCGAAGGTATTCAAGCCCATCCTCTATGGCTTGCTTAAAGGAGATGGCGGGATTGGTCATGTCGACGGCGTCAAAGACGATGACGTCGCCTTTCCCGCTTACCTTGTTATAGAAGGAACCGAGTTTGGAGTTCCTGGCGTTTTCGTATTTGTCCTTTTCGTCTAGGAACACGGCGACCATCGCATGCTTATCGAATATCAAAAGCAAGGGGTGGTAACCCACTTCCTGGGCCATCGCGGCGAATAGGATCGATAGATCTAGGCAAGTGCCCTTATGGTCGAGGAGGACCTGCGAAGGCAGCCTCACCTTTTGGAAGGGGGTGGTGCTTGCCGGCGGGTTTTGGTAGGTGATGCCTACCTCCACCAGTGTCTCATATAGGCAAGAGAGTTCCTTCGCCATCGCGTTAAGGTCTTCGTTTTGATAGGCGAGGAAATGCTTTTCGGGGGTCTTATCGGCCGCATAGACGGTCAGGTCCTTGATTTCGCTTGCCCCGGGGGTCACGAATTTGCACCATAGCCTGGGGTCATATTCGAAGAAATGGTTCATCTCACCGATTGGCAAAATGAAGAAATTCTCGCTTTTTTGGGCGAGTAGCTTCCCTTTTGGGGAATATAGTTCGACGGTTAGCGAACTCGCCAAAGGGGCATCTAGAGATAGCAAAGCCTCGCGGTCGACTTTGATAAAGGGGATGCGGATCCAGATTTCCTCGCGGTATTCGATGGCGGGAAGTAATGTTTCCTCGCAGGTCAATAGGGCATCGGCGAAGCGGAAGACGATCCTTAATCCCCTAAGGGTGAAGTCGGTGGGGTTATTGAGCCTAAGCTCCTGGATGAAGGCGTATTCGGTTTTCCCGATCGTCTTATTGCCCCTATCGAAGGCGTGGATTGCCAAATCGGTCTCATAGGAGACCAAGGAGAAGGAACTATCCATCTTTAGCGAGAAGGAGAGCTTATCGGGGTCGATCGTCTCTTCTACCGCCTCTTCCTCTTCTACTAGATATTCTTCCTTTTCCTCTTTTTCCCCTTCGATTTCCTCCTCTTCTTCCTTGGTTTGGATCTCGTTTTCCTTGTCGGTGACCTTGCTCATGGTGTTGATGGTGCGCTTAGAAAGCTCGCCATCGTCTTCCCTGGCAACGGCTTTGACGACGAGCATATCCTCCAAGGGGATATCGAGTTCTTCTATGGAATAATAGTCGGCGATAGTGACTTCAAGCGGGTTTTTGATGCCGTCCACGGCAATCAAATCACCGGGTTTTCCGACCTCGTTTGGGGAATATACGTGAAAGACGCCCTCTTCATTGGAGGCCGTTAAAATGTAAAAGCGTTGCTGAAGGATATCCATAGTGGAAATATGATAAAGCACAAACCCGTAATTCAAAAGAATTGACTTTGTTTTTTTATTGGATTTTTATCGAAATCGAAGTGGCCTACGTCCCTATCTTATATCTATAAGGATATAGCATGTTTTCCTATCCAAGAAGGGGAAATCGCGTTAAGGTTTAGCCATGGATGAAATAAGGAAGATCATATTGGACTGCGACCCTGGCCACGACGATGCGATCGCCCTTGCCCTAGCGGGTAAGGGTAAGGGCCTAGAATTGCTTGGGATCGGTGTAGAAGCCGGTAACCAAACCCTAGGCAAAACCGGAAGGAACGCGCTTTCCCTAGTGGAATATCTAGGATTAGATGTCCCAGTCGCCCTAGGCGCGGATAGGCCCATCAAACGCTCTCCTTTGACTTGCCCCGAAATCCATGGCGAGACCGGTTTGGATGGCTTCCCGTTTAAGGAAATAGAAAGAAAATTCGACGAAAGGGACGCCATAACGATGATGAAGGACCTGCTTCTTGCTAACGATAAGGTCACCCTCGTCCCCACTGGCCCACTGACCAATATCGGGTTATTGCTACAAACTTACCCCGAGGTCAAACCCCATATCGAGAAGATCGTCTTGATGGGTGGGTCCATGGGCATGGGAAACGTCACCCCTGCCGCGGAATTCAATATCCTTTGCGACCCAGAGGCCGCCGATATCGTCTTTTCCTCGGGTTTACCCATTTACATGCTTGGGTTAGACGTCACCCGCAAGGCCTTGGTCACCCCCAAGGTCATAAAGAAGATGAAAAAAGTCAAAAACAAGGCCGCCAAGCTATTTGTGACGCTGATGCAGGTCTATAACGAAAACCAATTCAAGACGTTTGGCCTAAAAGGCGGGCCGCTCCATGACCCCGCCACAATCGTCGCTTTATTGAATAAGGACGTATTCACCTTCAAGAAGATGAATGTCAGTATCGATACTAGCGGCGGCCCCTCCTATGGTAGGACCAATTGCGATATCTCCTCTTTCCTTGGATTGCCCGCCAACGCCTATGTGGCCACGGATATCGATAGGAAGCTGTTCTTCAAAACGGTGAAGAAGACATTGGAGAGGTATTCGAAATGAGGGAAGTCTATGTTTTGGGCTCCCTCAATATGGATCTAAGCATTGAATCCGACGTTTTTCCTAATCTAGGCGAGACGATGCGCGGCCATAACCTAACCTATAACATTGGGGGTAAAGGCCTTAACCAGGCAATAGCCGCCAGTAAACTCGGCGCGAAGGTGCATCTATTGGGCGCAATAGGCAAAGACCCTTTTGGGGATGCGATAAAAAACTACCTTGCCGGGTTTGATTTTGATTGCTCTTTTTTATCCACCCTATCCGACCATCCTACCGGCACAGCCATCATCGTGCTTGAAAAAGGCGATAACCGCATATTGCTGGATTTAGGAGCGAACTTGGCCATTTCCCATTCTAGTGTCGATTCCCTCCTTTCTTCTAGCAAAAAGGGCGATATCTTCCTAACCCAGCTTGAGAATAACCTCGATGCGACATCATATGCCTTAGCCAAAGCCAAGGACAAGGGGCTTATCACGATCCTTGACCCCGCGCCCATGGATATAGGAATCTTACCCTACCTCCATCTAGTCGATATCCTCACTCCTAACGAAGGCGAACTCCTCGCTTTGCTTAGGGAAGTTCCTTCCATTTCCTCTATCCCCTCTTCCAATCTACTGGAAACCCTAGGGAAAGACGGCTATAGGCTTTATCAAAATGGCCTTACCAAAATAGAAGGCAAGGCGATAGAAATAGAAGTCAAGGACACCACCGGGGCAGGCGATACCTTCAATGGGGCGTTGGCCTATAGGCTTTCCCTTGGCTATCCCCTAGACAAGGAAAGTTTGGATTACGCTAGCCTAGTCGCCTCCATCTCGACTTCTAGAAAGGGCGCCTCCATTTCTTGCCCCACCAAAAAGGAAGTGGACGAGTTCCTAAAAACGCATCCAAAACATCAATAAACCCTGCAAAACGCGGTTTAAATATCGAAATTCGAACATTTTAGGCGTGAAATCCGCGCCTATTTTATTGGTATCCGATTAGAAAAAAGAACCTACTCCTCGTAAAAAAAGACTTTCTTTACACGTGCGGGCATTCAAAAAGAACGGGGGAAGAGTTATCATATGGTAATGAGAGGTGAAGTAGACCATAAATGAACGCTAGCAGTGCTTATGTCCTTTTCGGAATCGATTTCGGGTCCAATGCCGGACAAAGGGAATTGATCCGCCAAATCAACGAAGACCCTACGAGGAAACCGGTTGTGTTCTGCAACGGCGCGGCGGGTACGGGCAAAACCTTCGCCGCCCTCGCGGCAGCCCTATCCCTAGTCAGGGGAAAGGGTGCCAAAAGAAAGTACAAAACCGTCTATTACGTTAGGGAACCGGTGGAAATCGGCCATCGCCTTGGCTATTTAAAGGGAACCGAAGAAGATAAGCTCTCCCCTTATCTAGGACCTTTGCTCGATAACTACAACCATTTGATGGATTCTTCTAGGAAAGACCTCCCTTCCGAAGCCGTTCCTCCCGTGCGTAGGAGAAGGTTCGCGGAAGACGAGGATATGATGCCCAAGGCCTACCAAAGGCTTCCTAGCGACATCATCCCCCTCGCCCCCGAATTCATGAGGGGTAGGAGCTTCGAGGACTGCATCATCTTGGTCGATGAGGCCCAGAACATGGTCCTAGATGAGATCCAAACCCTTGTAACCCGTATCGGACGTTACACGAAGATGGTGATCATCGGTTCGCCAAACCAAATCGATATCCCCAATGCCACCCTTGAAGATAACGCCTTCCTAACCTCCTATGAGATCCTAGAACCCACGGGACTTGTGGGTTATGTGGAACTTACCGAGCCCATGAGAAGCGGATTCGTCAAGGAATTCGACGAGGCGTTCGTGGCCTATAAGCAAAGAAAGGCCCAAAAGCCAAAGGATTAAACCTTATCTATAAAAAAAGAAGGTCACGCGAAGTGGCCTTCTTTTCGTTATGGTTGTTTGATTAGAGCTGACCTTGGATTCTGGTAGCTTCGCTAAGCGCGACTTCGAGGTTGCCGTTTTTGACCCTGATCGCATCGAGGAAGGGCTTTTCGAGGTCTTCGTTTTTGAGTTCGACTTCGTATTCAAGACGGAACATGGAGCCCATATTGACCGATTTGGTGCGGACGAGCTGGTGGGTTTTGGTGAACTGGTTGAATTCTTCGTCGAAAAGATGGGCGTAATCTAGGTTCTCGGGAAGGGTGACGCGAAGGACGCGTTCGGTGGTTCCGCCCTTGTGGGAGAAGATGTTGAAGCTGTAAAGGAGGAAGAACACTAAACCTAGGACCACGAGGACGAGTACGCCAGGGAGTAAGTAGCCTAGACCCATCGTGAAGCCACCGGCCAATTCGATGGCCAAGACGCCGATTTCTTCGGAACTGCCTTGAGCAGAACGGAAGCGTATGAGACCGAAGGCGCCGGAGATGGCTAGGACAGCACCGAGGGTGGTGCTGACCGAGGTGATGGCCGCTACGACTGCGATGACGGCGGGCATGATGGCCGAGATGATGAAGAAACGTTTGGTGGATTTGACCTTGAACGAGATCAAGAAGGAGAAGAGCAAACCGGCAACGATTGCGACCCCTAACATAATGAAGAACCCAATGAAGAAGTTATCAAATGAGTTGTAAATGGAATCAAACATATTTTTCCTCCTTTTTAATTGACGATATGGTGTCCATTCATGTTGCTTTTTGAATTGGCTCATTGCCGACGCCTTTTCGTCTTGAACCCAGACATCCCATAACTGTATCAGGGTTATCCAGGCGATAAGGCGTCAAACGGAACGAACCATCTTCAATATAACAACTGGATGGAAGAGGTGACCCCCCATCCACCGCATATTAAATAGGGCTAACTAAAATTTTACTTAAAGATTTATTCAGTTTTAAAAAATTCTTTCTAAAAATGATTCGCGCACGTGTAGAGGAAGTGTGGAGACCCACAAACACAAAGAGGAACTAGCTTGGGGTTTCCATTATCTAATTAGGGGGAGAAAGTTCGTCAATAAAAAATTAGAACATCGGCTAGCCTCTATTTAGACCTAAACAGGGGTTTTCGCTTCCTTAATGAAAAGGCGTGATCAATCCTCCAATGCTTTAGGAAATAGATATAGTCGCAAAACGGTTGATTACCCATTGCGTAATCTAGGCGGAAATGGAGAGGCTTCCATAAAAAATGCCGTTCACTCCTTAAATGAACGATAGGGTTCGGAATAGTATTGAAATTAATATATTTCCTCCACTAAGTACTATTTACATATATCGATAATATCAATATAATTTCTCCAGTTGGTATCTTATTCGCGATACTTAGTGGAGAAAATATGATATTAGAAAGAGAAGACATCCTAAAGAGGTATCAATCGTATTCAAATATTAAGACAAAGGTCGCCAGGGAAGTGAAAAACGGCAACCTCATCATGCTTAAAAAAGGCATCTATACCGATGATCAAAACGCGCCTGGATACGTATTCGCAAATGCCATTTCCTCCCCGTCTTATCTTTCTTTTGAATCCGCTTTATTTGTCCATGGCCTAACTAGCAAAAATCCAAATGGGTTTTATAGTGCGAGCAAAGGCAAAAACAAAAGCAAGAAATTCGTCAACAAATTTGGGACCTACTATTACCGCGACATTCCTATTGGGGCCTATTCGAAGGACAATTTCTATTTCCAGGAAGGCGCCTATTCCTTCCTGATGGCCAATAAGGAAAAGGCTATTTGCGATTGCCTTTATGCCGCTAAGACGATGACTTCGATGAGGGAAGTTAAAAACTATCTTTTCCTAGAACTTAAGATCTCCGAGGAAGTCTTTTATCGCCTTAACCTAAAACTTATGCTTTCTCTTTGCCCTTTATATAAATCGAGGACTTTGTCGACCTTGGCGAGGCTACTAGAAAAAAGACTGGGCGTCATGCCAGAAAAGAAAAGGAAGGCCGAACTTAAGCAAAAGCAAAACGCCAAAGACGCATGGGATGTCTTGGCTAAGCTTAGGAATAAATACAATTAGTGGGCCTACTCTTATTGAAGAGAATCAAAGCGATAGTAGAATTGAAGTATGGCAAAGACCGGTTACGTTCTTCCTATGGTTGGCTCCTACGATGGGGATGAGCCTTTCGTCTACGCCTCCTATTGCAAATCTGACGCCAACCAAGTCGCCAATATCTTAGCGATAGGAAAAAGGGAGCATGCCAGGATTTCCTTCGAACCTAGCCGCATTTATTCGGCTATTACCGTCATTATCTTCCTTTCTAAGGCGGCGCTTTGGGATAGGCGCGTACTCCATGATATGAAAGTGGCTAAGGAACTATACATGGATACCACTTGCTTCTATTTGGACGGTTCCTATCTGGGGAAGGAAAAGGAAAAGGAGTACGGATTCCGCTTCGTTCACCTAAACGAGGTGTCCATACTCCAATATGGTTCGTATTTGACTAGCCGCTTTCCTGCGGACGTCTTCCCTGGGCCTCCTAAGAAAGTGAGCACCGGGAATTAGGCCTTGAAATTGGCCGAGATGATGAATTCGCCTTCATTAGAGACGACGCAGTTGACGCTGCCGTGGTGGATGGAGGCGATTTCCTTGGCGATCGATAAGCCGATGCCGCTGCCTTCGATCTTGGAGCCCCTGGCGTCGGAGGTGCGGTAGAAACGTTCGAATATCTCGTTTCTTTCTCCTGCTTCCATCGGGGTTAGGGTATCGTTGGAGCAACGTAAGATGATGTCGCCTTTTTCCTTGAATAGAGTCACGTGGCAATAGCTTTTGGCGTATTTCCTGGCGTTATCCAAATAGATGGAAAGCAGTTTCCTTAGGTCGTTTTCCACACCGTTGATCGATAGGCCCTCTTGGATGGAGTTGGTGAGCCTTTTGCCTTCGTGCTCGAAGGTTTTCGTAAATTCGGCGCAGACATCTAGATAGGCGGAGCTTAGATCGACCATGGCGAATTCGGCCTTGGTGACCTCCCCTAGTTTGGAAAGGGTTGTCAAGGAGCGGATCATGCTGGTCATCTTCTTGACCTGCCTATCGATGGTCTGGGTCGTTTCGTCCTCCCCATACATCATCTCCAAGATTTCGTTATTGGCGCTGATGATCGTTAGCGGGGTCTTAAGCTCATGGGAGGCGTCGGAGACGAATCTCCTTTGCTTTGCGTTGGCGATCTCAACGGGTTTCACGGCGAGTTTGGAGACGAAGATGATGGCTACTAAGGCCAAGATGGCGCCGACTCCCATGCCGATGCCGACGTTCACAATGAAGATCCTCGCGGGTTCAAGTCGCTCCGTCCAAAGCAGGAAAATCGCTAATTTCCCTTCTTGCGTATCAAAGAGGTTATAGCGGTAATCGCCATAATACCCGGCGGTGGAGCCGCTAGAAACGACCTTATTGGCCGCTTCGATGGAAGTGGTGCTATCGAAATCGTAGTTATAGGTCGTATTGGTCGAATATTGGCCATCGTTTTTTATGACGACGGTGAAGAAACGCAAACCGGCCAAAATATCCTTAGAGGGTGCGCTGCCATCGGGTTTTGGCGGGGGATTGTCCCCCATGTTTCCTCCGCCTGGGCCACCATCGCCATCCGGTGGGGCGGGCGGGGTTTCCATGGAAGAGGATTCCGCGGAGCCAGTCGAAGTGTCGTTATAGGCGGCGTTAGAGGTACTAGAAGTAGTAGAAGAGGACTCGGACTCCTTCTTTGGGAAGAAGTAGTCTGGGTTATCGTGGATATAGGAGATCGTCTCGTCGGCGTCTTTGGCTATGAAGGCGTTCGAAACCAGCGACGTCGCCACGGTGATTGCGGTAAGGAGGACGATGACGCTTACTTCCGCAACGACGACGAAGAGGATCCTAAGTCTTTTTTCAGGGCTTATTTTACCGCCTTTTCGCATAGCTGGTAGCCTACCCCACGCATTGCCTTAAGTTCGATGTCGCTGCCGACTTCCTCAAGTTTTTTCCTAACGGCGGAGACATAGGCCCAGACGACGTTGATGCCGACGTCGGCTTCGTAGTCCCAGACGTTTTCAAGCAACCTTTCCGTGGAAAGGACGCCGCCTTTATGGGCGATGAGGTATTCAAGTAGCTTATATTCGGTCGCGGTCAGATGGAGGGAACCGTTAGGACCGGTGAGGGAGAAGTTTTCGTGGTCAAGGGTGATGTTGCCAACGTGGTAGGCCTCCTTGACGTCCCCGCCCCTACGCAAAATGGCGCGGAGCCTGGCGAGGAATTCCTTGATGATGAAGGGTTTGGTGAGATAGTCGTCTGCACCGATATCCAAGCCTAGGACCTTATCGTCGATCTCGCCTTTGGCGGTTAGGATCATAACGGGGATGTTGTTGCCCTTTTTCCTAATTTCCCTAACGACGGTGAAGCCATCTTTCTTAGGCATCATGACATCGCAGACGAAGCCATCGTAATTGCCATATTCCAAATAGTCTAGGGCCTCCTGACCGTCATAGACTGGGTCGACGTCGAATTTATTCGCCTTCAAAACGCGGACGATAGTCGAGGAAAGGTCGCGGTCGTCTTCAGCTAGTAGAATCTTCATATATAATTACCTCCCGATTCGACACTAATCCTATAGGGACTAACTAAAAATTACTTTAAGGAAGATATTTTCCTCAGCTATTTCAAATCCTCTTGGGCGGAGAGGATGATTTCCATGGGCCTATGGTCCTTTATCTTAAAGGTGGCCCCGGCGGCCTGATGGTGGCCTCCGCCGCCGAATCTCGCGCATAGCCTTTGCACGGAGAAATCGCTTTTGCTTCTGGCCGATAATCGGATTTCGTCCCTATGATAGGTGAATAGTAGCGCCACGTTGCAAGAGGTGTTTTCTAGCAAAAAGCTCGATTTGTTGCCGGCTTGTTCGTAGTCTAGGCCCAAATCGTAATAGTGGTTCTCATCCATTACGGCGTAGCAAACGCCCTTTTCCTCGACCTTCTTTTCCAAGATCTTAAGCTC
>JAILEX010000077.1 GCA_024687185.1 Bacilli bacterium
TCACCAAAGCGTTTGTCGTTTCGATGCTGGTGTGGGCTGGCCAGGTAACATACCTTGCCACTTCTGGATCGCTTGCCCAATTGTGGAAGATGGCTTCGGCGTCTTCCTGCTTGAGTTTCCGCAGGATAAGACGTTCGGTAATGAGGGTATTGTTGTTATCCATAGATCTTCACCCCCTCGGTCAGGATCTCCTTCAGCAGCTTCTCGTTATTCACAAGCTGCCGATGCGTATGCAGGTCGATTTGCTTATGGAGGCGTTCTTCCAAAACGGACGCGATCCCGTAGAACTTCATGCCCATCGCAGGACAGACAACCAAGATATCGACGTCGCTTTTTCCGGTCGCCTCGCTTCTGGCGTAGCTGCCGAAAAGATAGGCGCATTCAATCTCCGGATAGTCGCGGGAAAAGATCTCCCGGCAGACTTGCTTGATGGATCTGACGCTGACGATGCAGTTGCTCCCATCCAAAACGCCCATCTCGTCCAGCTTTTGGAGAAGGCTTAAATAGGTGGCGTTACTCTCTTTGGACGCCTCGTAGTTCTGATAGGTCCTGCGGGAAACCCCACAGGAGTTCGCGGCCTGGATCTGGGTAAGCCCTAGGTCTTTCCTTTTCTTCTGAAGCTCGTTCATGCCTCTATTATCGTTGCGCTTTTAAAAATGCGCAAGTCTAGAACATTTTTGTTATTAGAGGTTTTAAAGCAGAAAAAGAAATCCCATTACAAACGGGATCTTTCTGATGAACTGTAGACGGACGACCTCCTTTTTCCTGTTTGAGACAGAAAGTTCCATCCTCCTTAATTATGCCGCGGAAGCCTTTGGACGCGAGCCCACGGGATTCAATACCAGTCCTCCATAGCCTTCAGGATCCTCGCCTCGATCACCTTCCGGTTGCATTCGTCGCAGCACCTCCCTTCAGCTGCCAAAGGGTCTGGGTTGTTGCCGTAGCCGATGATCCTCTTCCTGCAGAGGCAGCAAGTGTATGACGGCTTTCCTTGCTTGTTGCTTTCTTTGAGTTCCATGGCCTAATAATGCCGCGACCATGAGCGAAACGGAGCCCCCGAGGCGGATCTCAAAACGAGCCGTTTAAGGCCAACCGTCGAATCTGTTAAGCTTTAAGCTTAGCCGACCGTTTCCGTCTTGTGGCGGGCCGTCCGGGGCGAGCCGAAACGCGTCCTGGCAGAAGAAAGTCGTCGAATTATCGAATCAATGGCAAAATTCTCGGGAACCGTACCGTATGTTATGGCGAGGGGCCTCTGCTTGGCCACCCCTCCAACCTTGCTTTGGGGCCGACCCTTTGCCTCCTTATTCATCCAGGGTTCGGCCCTTTTTTGTCCCCCAGAAGCGTAAAGAAAAGGCCCCGGTTAAGGGACCTGATCTGATTGGGATGAGCTCGGTTGTCGGTCGAGGAAGGCCGTGAGCCCTAGGTCGGGACTTTCCGTCCTGATGAGGGCGGACGGGCTTGTTCGGCGACAACAAATGTAGACGGACGACCTCCTTTTTCCTGTTTGAGACAGAAATCTCCGTCCTCCTGAATTATGCCGCGATAGCCATCCTCCGCGAGCCCACGGGATTCAATACCAGTCCTCCATCGCCTTCAGGATCCTCGCCTCGATGACCTTCCGGTTGCATTCGTCGCAGCACCTTCCTTCCGTCGCCAGGGGGTCTGGGTTGTTGCCGTAGCCTTCGAACCTCTTCTTGCAGAGGCAGCAAGTGTATGACGGCTTTCCTTGCTTGTTGCTTTCTTTGAGTTCCATGGCCTAATAATGCCGCGACCATGAGCGAAACGGAGCCCCCGAGCCGGATCTCGAAACGAGCCATTTAAGGCCAACCGTCGAAGTTATTAAGCTTTTAGCTTACCCGACCGTTTCCGCCTCGTGGCGGGCTTCCGGGGCGAGCCAAAACGCGTCCTAACAAAAAGAAAATCGTCGAATTATTAATTTAATAGCGAAATTCTCTAAAACCGTACCGTATGTTATAGCGAGGGGCCTCTGCTTAGCCACCCCTCCAACCCTTTTTTGGGGCCGAACCTCATTTCCTTTCTTGCTATACCGGGGTTCGGCCTTTTTTCGTCCCCCGGAAGCGTAAAGAAAAGGCCCCGGTTAAGGGACCTGATCTGGATTGAGCTAGGCTCGGTTGTCGGTCGAGGAAGGCCGTGAGCCCTAGGTCGGGACTTTCTGTCCTGCCGAGGGCGGACGGGCTTGTTCGGCGACAACAAATGTGGGATTACTTCACGACGGGAAGTAGGCCCATGTAGCGTGCATTTTTGATCGCGACAGCAAGCTGTCTTTGATACTTGGCGCTAGTGCCGGTATTGGCACGGGGAGCGATCTTTCCATCAGGAGAGATGAACTTCTGAAGGGTCTCAACATCCTTGTAATCGACGTATTTGATGTGGTTCTTCTTGAAGTAGCACTGCTTCCTGCGGGAGCGCATTTTCTTAAAAGCCATTGTTAATTATTCCTTTCTAGCGGCAAAAACTCTTATTTAGAATGGAACGTCGTCATCGTCTAAACCGAGGTCAGACATGTTGAAGTTCGAAGAAGAGGAATTGCTGCTGTTGTCGCCAAATCCTGCGTCGAAGCCAGTATCCACGGGCGTAGAGGGGACATCGGATTGGAATCCGCTGTCATCGGTCTTGGAAGCCGCTTTGGGGCCGACGAATTCAACGCTATTGGCGATGATTTCGGTAACCGTCACTTCAGTGCCGGTCTTTGTTGACATATATTTTCTCTGATTAAGTCTTCCGATGACGCCAACTTGGTTGCCCTTGTGCATGTTTTTCGCAACACTTTCGGCAACTTTGCCAAAGGCAGTGACATCAAGGAAGATGGACGCTCTGTCCTTGTCGTCTCCCCTGCGAGAGAAGGAATCGTTCCAGGCAATGCGGAAATGCACCACACTGGTACCAGTCGAAGTTGTTTGGGATTGGGGATCCGCAACGAGGTTCCCCACTATAACGACATTATTAATCATAGATTTGCCTCCTTATAGGTCTTAGTCTTGATCGACGGTAACAAGGAAACGGATAACTTGATTATCCAATCTGGCTAAACGATCAAATTCCTTGAGTCCAGCAGGTTCGCCAGTCACCTTGATGATGACATAGTAACCTTTGGTTAGCTTTTTGATCGGATAGGCAAATTCGCGGATACCCCATTCGTTGACATTCTTAACCTCAAGTTTTTGATCCTTGAGAATGCCATGGAGTTTTTCCATCTCGGCCTTACGGGCAGCTTCGTCCATATCGGCGGAGAGGATGTACATGATCTCGTACTTTCCCATAATATTGCACCTCCTAGTTTCGGACTAATGGGTCGCCTCGGGGGATCCGTGCGACCATAGAAGTCATGCGCTTTCTTCCAATCCTTCTGAAAGAAAGCCCGAATATTATAGAGGGCAAACCTTAAGGTTTCAATCGCTTTCCTTGCGCGCACGCGAGGCAAATATGTGGTTTTGCAATTATTTAAATGTGCCCGGACAAAGAAAAACGATGTTCATTTTTTGTTCAAATAAACATTCAAAATAACCTACTTGTATTAGGTTTGTTTTTGCTATTTTAATGAACGATATTTTAACATTGATTCCAATTAAATTTATTCGATTATATGTGATATTTTATTGAATATAAGCATTAAAAAAGAGCCGATGTTTTCATCGACTCTCGACCATTTTTAAATTAGAATTACTTCTCGTCTTTCATAGTCGGGAAGAGGATGACTTCGCGAATGCTTTGGACATTGCAGAAAAGCATACAAAGCCTGTCGATGCCAACGCCGATTCCGCCTGCGGGTGGCATGCCATAACGCATGGCGTCCATGAAGGAGTTATCAATGTCGTTCGCTTCTTCGTCTCCCCTTTCCTTCGCAGCAAGTTGGGCTTCGAACCTTTCAAGCTGATCGAAGGGATTGTTCAGTTCGCTATAGGCGTTACCGAATTCAAAACCGTTGAGGAAGAACTCAAACCTATCGACGAAACGAGGGTCTTCGTTCTTTTTGG
Source organism: Bacilli bacterium (assembly GCA_024687185.1). Lineage (GTDB taxonomy): Bacteria > Bacillota_I > Bacilli_A > RFN20 > CAG-826 > Alloenteromonas. Next base: position 3,996 of record JAILEX010000077.1, read on the forward strand.
TAAGAGGCGAAACCTCAATGGGATAAGTATGAATAAACGTAGGTTGAATCAGGTCTTTTTCAACGAATTCTTCAAAGAAGGCGTTCATGATATAACCGGTGGAATTCCAGCTTTTCTCTAGAGGCACATTGTGCTTTTTGGCAAGTTCGACCGCTTCTTCAAAGCTGATGTTTTGGGTGAAGTCAACGCCCGTTTTCTCTTTAATGGCATCGGCCATGGAGATCCATTTGAAAGGCTTGGAGAAATCAAGTTCGATGTCTCCCCAAGGAATGACCCTTATCCCCATGACTTTGTCACAGATGTCTTTGAATAGTCCTTCGGTCCACTCTCTCATCGATTGTAGGTCACCAAAGGCCTGGTAGAGCTCGATAGTGGTGAATTCCGGGTTGTGGGTCGTATCCATGCCTTCGTTGCGGAAATTGCGGCCAATTTCGTAAACGCGGTCGATGCCGCCGATCATGGCCTTTTTCAAATTCAATTCGGTTGCAATGCGGAGGAAGAAATCCTTATCAAGGGCGTTATGATGCGTGATGAAAGGCCTGGCAGCAGCACCTCCAGCAATAGGGGAAAGCATCGGAGTCTCGATTTCAACAAAGCCGAGTTCGTCACAATACCTACGGATTTCAGTGACGATTTTAGACCTAAGGATGGCAACACGCCTACTCTCGGGATTAATAATCATATCAAGGTAGCGTTTGCGATATCTTTCCTCGGTATCGGTTAAGCCATGAAATTTCTCTGGCAAGGGTTTGAGGCATTTGGAGATATGGGTGAATTTTAAGACGCGAACTGTAAGTTCTCCAGTTCTGGACTTCATTAAAGTTCCCTCTAATCCAACGACGTCGCCGGTATCGGCAAGTTTGAAAACCTTATAGTTTTCTTCGCCGACGACATTTAAACCCATCCATGCTTGCATAGCACCGGTATTGTCTCTTATATTGACAAAACTAGCCTTTCCCATTGAACGGATGGCCATAAGTCTTCCGGCAACATTTACGGGGATCTCTTTCTGTTGGAGCTCCTCTTCGCTTAACTCGCCATATTGAGCGCGGATGTCAGCGATTTTGTCTTTCCATTCATAACGGCAGCCGAAGGGATCGACGCCGAGTTCTTTATATTTTTCGATTTTGTTGAAGCGGGCCAGTTCTTGGTCATTCATTTTTTCTTCCATAAGATACCTCCTTGGAATTCGCGGTAGAAGAATACAGCATTTTCTCGTTTTTTTAAACGAGCATATATAGAAATGGGGCCTATATTAACGGCCAGGAGCTGTCCCAGCCATCGATTATTCTCGAAAATAGCCTGCCTGTCTCAAACCTCACCCTTGCATCGCCTGGATAGTTTTCTGGAAGCGAAAGCCAGGCCGATATGGGATCGATGGAAGACCCGCCTTTATAAGGGATGATATAGCGCATGACGGAAACAATCATCTCCGGCTTTTCATAGTCTGGAATTGTTTCGATTTTATCTAATTTTTCTAGTGATTTTTTGTCTTTTATAATGGCTAGGGTTTGATAGGAATTGTCACCAAGGGAAGTAAGTTTTGATAACGCCGATATTCCAGATAGGTAAGTCGCTTTTAAATCGGCCTTCTCCGATAGTCTATATTCGGCTTTAACGGGAGAAGACATCTTGGGCAAAACGTTCCTTAATAACATTCCCCAAGGAAGGTCCCATTTAAAGACGCGAGTGCGTCCTTCCGTACGAATAGGCAGTCTTAGTACTTCAAGCTCGTCAAAAGCCTTGGAAATGGCCATTTTGGAGACATTGATGAGCGACGCTGCTTCGGTAACTGTTACAGAGCGCTTGTCAGAGAAAATCAAATAAAGCACAAGATGTTGGCAAACCATCGAGAGTTTATCGACTTTGGCCATCGATTTTTCCTTATAGGCTTTCCCCAAGATAGTCAAAAAGGGCAAATAGGCAAATCTATTTTCCGCATAGAAAGAGATTCCATCCTTCACCAATGCCTTAATAGCGTAATTGGAGCAAGAAGTCAGATAAAGGCACACAGGAAGATCAAAGGAGTCAGTCAAATCCTTATAAAATCTTCTCAGTTCATCCAATGAAAAAACCGCGGTAGCCCTTGCAATAATGAAGGAGTCTCCGAAGTAAGTTCCTTTTGTGAACGTAAAATTAGATTTTAGCTCTGGCGAAAGATTCTTCGTCTTTTTAAAAATAGTTTCGCCGATATTAACTAATCCTAGTAATTCCATATTTTTTTATCCTAAAACTAGTTTACATAGAAATATTTAATTTACAAATAAAATCGAAAAAAAAGCAGGAAACGAATTATTAATATTGCAGGAAGCAAATAGGATGTATTATTCGATTCCAGAAAATCGTCAATAAACTAATTTGGGCTCGTTTTTTCTATGCTCTAACAATGCTCATTAAAGAATCTGTACGGTTTGACGTATTCACCAATATTTCCGCCAAAATTATTTGGTTTTTATTAATTTATAACCTTATAAATATTCTTATAAATCTATACTATTCAATTAGATAGATACTTTCCTATATATTAATGAAATTGTTCTGGTATTTTGCCTTAGGAGTGAGAAACATTCGATGTAATGCATGTGCTCCAAAACAAAAAAGTCACAGAGTCATTTAAGCAATGCGACTTTTGTTGAAGATTTGATCGACTTAGTCTACTTCCCGACTTTGCCGCCTGTATAAAGCTGATGGTATTTACCCTTTTGCTCGAGCAGCTGCTCATGCGTGCCACGCTCGATGATGTGTCCGGCTTCTAGAACCATAATGACATCACTATCTTGAATCGTGGAAAGGCGATGGGCTATGACGAAGACGGTACGATCTTTCATGATGGCGTCCATACCGCTTTGAACGAGCTTCTCGGTTCGACTGTCGATAGAAGAGGTCGCCTCATCGAGAATCAAGACGGGAGGATTGGCACAGGCGGCCCTAGCAATGGAGAGCAGCTGCCTCTGGCCTTGCGACAGATTCGCACCAGCGGAATGGAGTACCGTGTCATAGCCATCTGGCAACATTCTGATGAAGGAGTCCGCATTGGCTAGTTTAGCAGCCCTTTCGACTTCCTCATCCGTCGCCTCGGGGTTGCCATAACGGATATTCTCCTTAACCGTCGTGGTGAATAGGTTGGTGTCTTGCAAAACCATGCCCATGGCGCGACGGAGATCCTTCTTCTTTATCTTGTTGATGTTGATGTCGTCGAAACGGATTTTACCGTCTTCAATGTCATAGAAGCGATTGAGCAAGTTGGTGATAGTGGTCTTGCCAGCCCCGGTGGGACCAACGAAGGCAACCTTCTGCCCAGGTTTGGCGTAAAGGGTAACGTCATGCAAAACGATCTTCTCTGGGACATAGCCGAAGTCGACCTTATCCATAGTAATTTTCCCCGCTAGCCAAGTGTAGGTGACACCACCCGCTTTGTGGGGATGTTTCCATGCCCATCTGCCAGTTCTAGACTCCGACTCGACGGGATTGCCGTTTCCGTCTTCTTTGGCATAGACAAGGCTTACATAACCTTCATCGCTTTCTGGTGTCTCATCGATGATATTGAAGATGCGTTGAGCCCCCGCCATGGCCATGATGACCATGTTGATCTGCATGGCAAGCTGACCAAGCGGCATGACAAACGCCTTGCCCAAGGTAAGGAAGGAAACGATCGTGCCAACCTGTAAAACGGGGTTCCCGGCCTCGGCTTCTAGAGTCATCACCAAAGCCCCAACGGAGGCTATGGCAACATACATCAAATTACCAAGATTATTGGTAACCGGACCCAAAATACTGGAGAATTGCATGGATTTTGTAGCATTCACGCATAATTCGTTATTGAGTTTGTCAAACTGCGCTTCCGCTTCCTTCTCATGGTTAAAGACCTTGATGACCTTCTGTCCGGATATCATTTCCTCAATGTAGCCAAACGTCTGGCCAAGCACCCTTTGCTGGGCAACGAAGTACTTGGAGGAGTTGGAGGTGACTATGGCGATGGAGATAAGGATGATCACGAAGAATCCCATGACCACAAGAAGCAACTGCCACGCCCCGGTAGAAGCCATGGAGATAAAGGAAATGATCATGGAGAAGACCATTTGGACGACCATCGGAAGAACGCGTGAAGTAAGTTCGCGAAGGGTATCGACGTCATTGGTATAGACGGACATGATGTCGCCATGGACCCTGGTATCGAAATACTTTAGGGGCAGGGACTCCATCTTCTCGAATAGGTTGTTGCGGATCTTCATCTGGGCGCTTTGTCCCAAGACGCAGCTCATCCTGCGATATGCCCAAACGCAGAAGATGCCTAGGGCATAGATGGCCCCCATGATAAGAATCGCCTGCCATAAGGCTAGCTCTATCCCGAATATGGTACCTCTAATCTCGCTAGGCCCAAGCCCGGCTTTGATGGAGGGGTCGATGAAGTTATTGATCAAAACCTCGCCGATGAACAACGAGCCAATCGATTGGGCGGCCATCGAGACGATGATCGCGGGAATGGTCAGGCAGAAATAGACCGGATGGCCTTTGAACATGATCTTAAGGATTCTGCCCATCATTTTGGCAGAGCTCTTAAGGTCTAGCCTTTTACGGCCCTTTGGAGCGTTATTCGCCATCGAAATCACCTCCTCCGAGTTGGGTTTCATATAGTTCGCGATAAACGGAACTGTTTTCCATCAGTTCGTCGTTATTGCCTTGGGCGATGATTTTGCCTTCATGCAATACAAGGATGGTGTCCGCGTCTTTTATGGAGAGGACCCGCTGTGAGACGATGAACTTCGTCACATCGGGGATCTCGGTCCTAAAGGATTCGCGGATAAGGGAATCGGTATGGGTATCCACCGCGGAAGTGGAGTCGTCTAGGATTAGGATCTTAGGCGATTTTAATAACGCCCTAGCGATACAAAGCCTTTGCCTTTGCCCGCCTGAGACGTTGGTGCCGCCTTGTTCGATAACGGAATCATATCCCTTGGGCATCTTATTGATGAATTCGTCCGCGCAGGCGATATGGGCCGCATGTTCGATCTGTTCTTGGGTGGCGTTAGGATTGCCCCAAAGCAAATTGGAACGTATCGTGCCGGAGAATAGGACGTTCTTTTGAAGCACGACCGCCACGGAATCACGAAGCGTCGCAATGTCATAGTCCCTTACGTCGACCCCGCCCACTTTGACGGAACCTTCGTTTACGTCATATAGCCTTGCGATTAGGTTAACGAAACTAGATTTGGAGGAACCGGTGGAACCGATGATGCCGACGACGGACCCAGAAGGGATATGGACGTCGATATCGGAAAGGACCTCCTTCTCCGATTTTTGGTTGTAGCGGAAGCTGACGCGATCGAAGTCAACCTGCCCGTCTTTGACTTCCATAACCGGGTTTTTCTTATTGGCAATAGAGGGCGTCTCAATCAAGACTTCCGCGATACGTTCGGCGGAATTCCTGGAAATGATGACCATGACAAAGCCCATGGAAACAAACATAAGCGAGTTGAAGATCATCATGACGTAGCTAATAAACGAGGTAAGGCTGCCAGCATCGAAACCATCGGGCACACCAGCGCTAGCAACGATTAATTGAGCCCCAAAGAAGCCGATGACGATCATCGCCGCATAGATGGAGAACTGCATCAAGGGATCGTTGAACGCAAGCATCTTCTCGGCCTTAACGAAGTTCTTGTAGATGAAATAGGATACGTGTCCGAACTTCTCCTTTTCGAAATCTTCCCTGCCAAAGCTCTTAACGACCCTGATGCCATTGAGGTTCTCCTCAACCGACGCATTCAAATCGTCGTAGGCATTGAATACCTTCACGAAAGTCGGATGGACCTTCGCCGAGATGAAAAAGAGGAAGAACCCAAGGAAGGGGATCAAGACGACGAAGATCAAGGATAGTTGCCAGGAAAGCAAAATCGCCATGACGAAGGCGACGATCATCATCATAGGCGCACGCACGACCATCCTAAGGATCATCTGCAAGGCAAAGGTGACGTTGCTGACGTCGGTTGTCATACGGGTGACCAAACTGGCCGTGGAGAAACGGTCGATATTGGCAAAGGAGAATTCCTGCACCTTGTAATACATCGCCTGCCTTAGGTTTTTCGAGAATCCCGCGGCGGCTTTGGACGCGGCAAATCCCGCGGCGATGCCACAGGTGCAGCTAATGACGGCCAATACGCCCATTAGACTCGACGTCAAGGTAAGGTTGGTGGATAAGGGATCGGTATAGGTTTTGGTGACCGCGTTAAGGTCCCAGATATAGTGGATGATGTATTGGCTTAGGAAGGGGATAAGGATTTCGCATACTACCTCAACGAATACGGTCGCCCATGCGATGATCGCATATTTCCAATAGCCCTTCCCGTATTTCATAAGGATCGGAAGCGAATGGATGTGCTTTAATCGCTCGATCTCTTCTGCGTTTTTGCGGTTCACCTCTTCTAGGCGAGCCATTTCTTCTTCTCTAGTCACCGTCCCTCACCTCCTTTACGTTTCTTTCTATGACCCGGCATATCCTATATAGGGTTTTGATGTCCTCTTCGGATAGGCCGCTTTCTAATTGCTTATCGAATACCTCAAATTTCCTTTTGGCGACTTCATAGGCTTCGTTGCCCTTTTCGGTTAGGTGGATCGGGAGCTTCCTTTTGTCCTCGCCCGATTTCCTTAGGCTTATGAAGCCCTTCTCCACCAGGGAATTCACCATTCCCGAGATGGTGCTCTTCTTTAAATACATCGCAGCTGCGATATCCACGCTCAAACATCCTTCATGGTCTCCGACATACATCATCAGTCGATGCTCCACGGCCGAAAGGTCCGGAGGTAGGTTTGCGGTTGCATATTCCACAAACTTGTTGAACACTTCCTTTTGGAGGAAGCGGAGATTGCGATGGAGGTTCTTGCTTTCGTCTATGATCGATTCTTCCATAATAGTTCGCATCCTAATAGTTTGACACCGAACTATTATCTACTCATTTGAATAAAATTCAAAGGAAAAGAAACCACTTTCAAAAACGCCTTAAATACTTTGTTTTTGTATTTTTAATCCGGCTTTTGCGGGGTTTTTAACTTTTTTATATGGGTTTTTATGTGCCTAGGGCTTAATGACTTCGCCCCATTTGGCAATTAGTTTATCTAGCGAAGTAGCTGCATTGGCCGCGGAGGTTGAAGGCATAAGGAAATAGCTTACGCCTTCCCTTTCCTTTTGGTAGACGTGGAACCAACGCTCGCTTGCCCTACCGTTAAAAATGACGGTTTTGATTTTTCCCGTCTCGAAATAGGGGCCTAGATCGGCGGGCTCCACATTGGAGATAGAGGCGTCGCTAGAGCCTTCGATGTCGCAGCTTTCGATGGAATCATATAGGGCTATGCCGTGTCTAAGGCACATTTCCCTTTTCTCTTCTATCGTCATTGGACACTCTTCGTTTAAGCAAGCGGAGAGGACTTTCCAAAAGCGGTTTTGCTTATGGCCATAGAAGAAGCCTATCGCCCTAGAGGCCACGGAAGGGAAGGAGCCTAGTATCAAGATCCTGGAGTTTTTATCATAAACCGCAGGGAAAGAGTGTGAGGCATGTCCTTTTTCCATTATGCGATCCTATCCAGCGCACCTTCGAATATCTGTTCCAGTTCTTCTTTATGGTATGCGCTCATCATGGCAATCCTAATGGATTTGACGTGGGGGAAATCATGGAAGAAACTAGGCAAGACGGTTCTCATGAGAATGACTCCGGTCGCCTCCCCATAATAATCTATCATCTTATTCATATAGGTACGCGCATACGCGACCTGTTCTTCTAGGCTGGGATTAGGCAATTCCTTGCCTTCTTCCAAATAGGCGTTTATCTGGGTTACTAGGTAAGGGTTACCAACTCCTCCCCTAGCGACCATATATCCGGCGGGCTTGCAGATCTTCTCGACCTTTTTGATTGCGTTTAAATCAAAGATGTCGCCTGAGACGAACAAAGGAATGGACAGCTCGCTTTGAAGTCCCCTAATGGCCTCATAATCGGGCTTGCCACTATAGCCTTGTTCCTTCGTTCTGCAGTGTACGCTAATCGCGGAAACGCCGGCAGACTCCAGCATCTTTGAAACAGGGAATACGTTTATCGATTTATCGTCGATGCCCAACCTGATTTTGGCCGTGACGGGCTTATGGGAAGCGGAGACGATGGCCTTAACGTATTCTTCCATCTCTTCGGGTCTAGCAAGCCATGCGCTGCCCGCGCCGGTTTTGGTCACCTTATTCACCGGGCAACCAAAATTGATGTCTAGGATATCGTAAGCGGCCCTTTCCTCCATAATCCCTATGGCCTTTACGGAACTCTCTATCTTCGAGCCGAATAATTGGAGGGCCACAGGTCCTTCTTCCTTAGAAGTCGCAAGATACCTAAGGGTGTTCTCGTTGTTATAGCAAATGCCACAGTCGGAGATCATTTCGGAAACGGTTAAACCAACGCCGAAAGGCTTCATGAATTCCCTGTATGGAAGGTTCGTCACTCCTGCCATGGGGCCAAGAATTACGCGATGATCTAACTCTTTGTCTCCAATTTTCATAGCAGGGAAAGTCTATATTGTTTGGGCAACAAGAAAAAGGGTCGAAGAAAACAAAAACGGGAACCAAAAAACCGCCGCAAATCATTGTGGCGGTTAATTGCTTGGAGCCGCTTGATTATAAATAGCGCAATTGCCTCCCTGCGCCAGTGTCACATCTTCAAACGCCTTTCCGGTTGAATTAACGCGTCTGATCGTTACATTGAACGAGAAATTGGGGAACGAATTAGTATCGGTCCTAAATATGGTGAAGGCTTCGTTGCTTACTACCTTAATGACATAATTATAAACAACGGCATCAGAGGTTACGGCACAAGTGAAAGAATAGGAAATGTCGACAGATGATGTTTTTAGCGACCTATACTCGATTTGGAAATATGCCGAGGAGGAACCGGCCATTACCTGTAATTTACGGCTTTCATAGGTCGCCTTGGCCACAGGTTCTTCCGTTTGGGGCGCGATATAGCTGCTTGTTCGTGACGATGTCCCGTTTTCCGTGACGGTGGTGTTGGTCGTAACATCGGTATATAACAATTCGTTGTCGGGGTCATAAGTATACTTTGTTTCCCTATCCATTACGGTTTTGGTATTTTTATTAACCGTCATCGTAAGAGGCTCCCCATTGCATTGTATGCTTGCGGTTGCCGCTATATATGTCGAGGTAGTGATCGATCCGGTGGAGGGAGGCCCGCATGTTAGTTGGGATCCAGTTAACTGGAAGGATATAAGATTTGAGCCATATACACCAGTTGGGATGACCACCGTTCCGATATCTCCGCCATCTTTAGCCACGTAGCCGAAGCCGTTATCGCTAGTTGGAAGAACCGCGAAGTCAATGCCCTTAGGCACTACATAGGCGTCTTGATCTATGGTGATTTTTTCGGTCACTATCGTAATCTCGTTCGATTCTGCCGCGGCGCCGATATCAAGATACATTAGATATGCCCCGTCCCTTCCAGGGACAGAACCCAAGGCATACTCTCCACCGACTACGGGTATTTCGAAATAGTAAAGCGCATTTTCGATCATAGAGTCGGAAAGATTGGTGATCCAAGATGTATCGAACACCAAATCCGTAGACTCGTTAAACGCGACTCTGCCCGCCTCAGCCGTTGCGGAATATGTAGCCGGCGTACCCGCATATTTATAAATATAATGGGGGACATCGGGGTTGGTCACCGAATTGTAAAGGGTGTTGCGATATATTTGGGAAATTTCCTTAATGGAAGATAGCGCGGGGCCGTTTCGAAACACTTGATGCAATGAGAAGAAGGCGGTATTCCCGCCGAAATAGCTCCCGGCAAAGAAGGTGATTCTACCTGCTTTCGACAAATTGAAGTCTATGCAGTCCTCAGGTAATTCGTATTTTCCGGTTGTGTTGCTTGAAAAAACTTTTTCGTAAACGTAATTGTTGTCGTCGTCTTTGACGGGTTCGTCGTTTTCGTCTAAGACGTTTTGCCAATTGTACATTTTATAGGGGTTGGTCGAATCGGTCTTGTCATAAAGATATTCGACGCCATTCGCCAGCGATCTATCTATGGATATTTTATTGTTAGCATTAATTTGGGCATCCATGAAGTGAAGGCCGTAAATATTGCTCACACCGTCGGTTAAGGTAGCGTTTAAGCTTGTTCTGGCGCGGTTATACTTTTCTAGGCCCAAATCTTCGACGGAATGCTTATTCAATGAAGCAATTTCGTCAAAAACAGCGTTGTTTTCATAGTTATAACCGTCGGATATTCTTACGTAACTATCATATTTAGGTACTCTGGTAATAACTTCAAGGGAAGACGCAATCGTTTCATTATATGATATGGATGGTATGGAGATGTTGGAAAAAGTGGTTGCATAATAAGAGCTGGTCGTTGTTACCCATCCATTATTATATCTAACATACGTGTTTCCACTTGGGTTAGGCAAAGCAATATATTGATTGGAAGTGCAAAAAGCTAAATAAGCGGAAGGATATGTGCCAATCTCTCCCAAAAACAAACCGTTTGAGGAGCCGTTATATCCATACAAAAAATACGCCTTATCGCCGTTTAAATAGAAAATGTTTCCCCAAGGGTTAATATACCAAGTGGTAGCAGACGAAGAACTCGTCACATCGACAATCGATAGGCCAGAAGCGCTGAAGTAATGAGTAGTAGTGCTAAACCAAGACCCAGTTGTAGTTGATAACTTTATAGAAGTTGAAATTGAAGTAGCCGCTATGGGCCCTATCGAGGAAGAAAGATCGGATAGAGCGTATTTTGAAACGCGTATATCCCCAGGTTGGCTTTCGTAGTGCGCCCCACTGACAACATAGCCGGTGTTTTCGGGGCTGACATCAGTTTTATCCGAATTAAACGTTAAAGGAAAATATGTCGGCGGGACATTATAAGAATTCGATACCCCAGTTTCATATCCAACGCGTTCCGTAATAGAAATTGGCGTCAAACTAATTGTTCTGACCCCCTCCTCAATTTGCCTTTCAGTAAAAGTAAAAGTCGTTGCGCCTGAGTTGTTTGATGTAGTGAAGGCGCCGCCGGTGTACCTTAGAAAAGAGCTATTGCTATTACTATATCTCAACTTGCTGGTATTTCCCGTAGAAGTGGCACGATAATATCGATTTGAAGTGCTGGTAGAAACATAGGCCGCATTGCTACTGGTATATCTTAAATTATAGGCTTTGCCGCCGACGCTTATATAATAGTAGTTCCCGTTTTTGTACCAATGAGTGGATGACGAAGTATTCGCCGTAACATTTCCTTCTCCAGAAGGGGCGGTAAGGTAATATGTATTTTCGCCCGAAGTAAATGATATGGAAGTAACATTTGCATATATCGAGGTCGACGTTGCGGTGGTCCATCCATCATCATAAATCAAGAATAGATTATTCCGGTTTTTATATGTGCTATGGGTTTCGTCGTATGTCCAATAGTTTGCGTTCGAGGTGGAATCACTGATTGTCAAGGACCCTGCGCTCGCACTCGTTAAATAATATGGCGTGGCATTATTATAAAAATAGAGACGATTATCTTTAAAAATCCAGGCACGTGCGCCACTAGAACTTGCATTGCTTACTCCGCTAGTGCTCGCGGCCAAATAGTTGCTTCCGTCATGAATATAATTGGCGTTGAAATCTTGGTATGTATATACGGTCTTCGTCAAAGCAGAACCATATCCCGATGTATCGTCGCTGGGATTATTCGTTGTAACTTCCTTTTGACCATAAAGATAAAGGAAAGAATCCGTGTTGTCCCTATTGGCAAAAGAATAGGATGCAATAGTATTTCCACTTGGATCTTCTGCCGTTGTTCCGCTTAATGGGAAGCTGGCATAACTATAGTTGTTGGGGGAACCAAATCTTCCAACGTAGAAATTGTTGTCGACTTTGGTGTCTGCCGATTCCCCGGATTGCGCCTCCCTTTCATTTCCCTCGCTATCCAAATAGACATAATCTACAGACGTATATTTATATATGTTCTTCTGCTGCGAATATGTTCCCTTTATTCCCAAAAGATGGTCGTACCAATCCTTCATTGGGACGGAGGCATTAAACTGGTTTCCACCCGCGGAAGCAGACCCGTCTTCTACTTTTGGAACCGTCGCGCTCTCGCTAGTGATGTTTATTGTCTTCAAGGAGTCGGGCGTACAATACCCGACCAAGGAATAATCCGAAACGTTATCCGTAAACCCGTTATCTTTCCCAAGGGCGTTGATGCTAGTTGGAATCTCAAATTTAGCAGACCCAATCGATACTCCTGCCACCGTAGCGTTAACATAGCCCGCGCCAAAACCCATGAGCGCGGAACTGGCACCGTTTTGAACTTTGATGTTCTCCAAGGAATAGTTCTTCATCGCTGGAAGAGATGAGCCGTAACTATAGCTTCCATTGGCATCATATAATTCGCCAACAACACCGAAGAAACCAAGGATGTTAATCTGCTTTTCCGTCGTTCCTTCGTCGTCGTCGTCTTTATCAAGCAATATGCCATTAGAAGAATTAACGCCCGCGCCTGGTCTTCTTGTAATAGAGCTCGGGCCAATGACATTGGTGACGGTCAGATTCGAAATCACTTTCTTATTGCCGTTAAAGATGCCGATGAACGGATATCTCGAAGTCCCTATAGGCGGAATGGCCAATCCGCCCATATCGATGTTCGCATCAACGCGAAAATACGTTTGTTTTGGGTTTCCGTTGTCATCTACGAAATAATTTAGGTACTGAAGCCAGGCCAGGTTATAAACGTGATTCTTGTTGTTGATTATATACGGACTGCCACTAGAACCGTTTCCTCCACCAAAATAAGCACCAACGCTAGATGCTGTAACCGCTCCAAAATCGAAGGTCGCGCGTTGCAAAAACCAAGCGGTGGTCGATGAAATCGTTGCCGCCAAGGTCGATCCCGCCAAAAGCGAGAGAAGGAATATTTTCAGTTTTCCAAACTTATTCATTAAAACTTCAATATCCAATCAAAAACAAAACCTATATCCGTGGTCAGATCATTAAAAATCGCGTTGCCGATATTAATGCTATAGACATATTCCATCGCTTCTTTGTAATAATCGAACACGATTCCAACATATGTAAAATTGTATTCTTCTTCGAAACGAATCATTTTTTCCCTTTGGGTCGTGGTGAAATTGGGCGTGCCATCCGAATTTATTTTTACGAAGGAATCAAAAGAAGACAGGGCGGAGGATTCAAACGAAAGGGTATTGGGCAATGCACTTAATCCAATCGTTCGGTATCGGACGACAGAGCTAAAGGGGTTGCCCGATAAAGCCAAGGGTGAATATGGCGCCCCATTATCGTTTATTTGTTCTAGCCAATAGTTAGTTTGTCCCCCCACGGTTGCGGGAACCTCAAGTTGAATGGTAACTTCGCTGGGCTCATATGAACCGGTGAGTTTAAACAAAAACAGAATTGGGTGCGAATTGCCCAATAGGCTATATTGGTTAAGGCCTAAGGTCCCACCGTCTTGCCCGGCTTCATAGGTAATGGCGTTTGTTTCGGAATTGACGTTGTATTTCCTGACGAAATTGGAATTAAACAACAATGTAGATGGATCATTAATGTAATCGATTTCGTTTGCAAGGTGATGGATGGACACGCTTTCGACAAGGCAAGATAGCCTTTCAATCTGCATATCGTTCCCATTATTACTAATTACCCTATTCGCGTTGAACCAAGCTAGGGTGCCAGTAAAAACGGCCATAAGGGAAAAGATCGTCATGCTGGTCACGGCGGCGATTTTCAGAAGATTTTTATTTTTCTTATTCCCTTGCATATAAAACAGCCAGCGCCTTTTTTCGGCAGCTGGCTGTCTAAATCTTATTAGACCCTTGTAGCTTTGCGTCGCCAGGTTGCCCTGGTTTTGCTTTTTACGGTTTCTATTATATAGAATCCTGCCTTTCGGTCAATAAGGCGGTCTTAT
>JAILEX010000090.1 GCA_024687185.1 Bacilli bacterium
TTGTCTTGTCTGGGCCTAATGCGGGCGGCAAAACCGTCGCCTTGAAAACCCTTGGGCTATGCGTCCTCTTCTTTAAGATGGCCTATCTTCTTCCCACCGCGCTAGGAGCGGAGGTTCCCTATTTCAAAAGGGTATTCGTCGAGATGGGCGATAACTCCTCCTTGGAAGATAACCTTTCCACATTCTCCGCCCATATCTCCTCCTTAAAGGAAATAACGGATAGGATCGGTGGCAAAGACCTGGCCTTACTCGATGAATTAGGCGCTGGAACCTCGCCTTTGGAAGGAGAGGCTTTGGCGAAATCGATGCTGGACTTCCTATTGGAAAAGCACGCCTATGTCTTCCTTTCCTCGCACTTTGAAGGGGTTAAGGAAGTAGGCTTGACCAAATCTGGCGTCTATAGCGCATCCATGGTGTTCGATAAAGAAAAACTGGAGCCGACCTATCATCTAGAGATGGGTTTGCCCGGCGATTCCTATGGACTGGAGGTCGCCTCTAGATATGGGCTAGACGAGAAAATCGTCTCTAGGGCAAAGGAATATGCCTCAAGCAAAGTCGATATCTCCCTAGGCAAAGCCATAGAGAAGCTAAATGTCTTAACTAGCGAAAACCGCCATTTAAAAGAACAACTAGAAAACCGCGAAAAAGACCTCGAACGTAAGGAAAAATCGCTCAAATCGAAGGAAAAGGCCCTCGAGATGAGGGAAGAGAAGCTTATGTCCGACGTCGAAAAAAGGAAGCAGAAGATCCTCGATGACGCCAAAAGGGAAGTCGAGGATGCCCTATATGAACTCCGTTCTCCAAACCTCAAGCTCCACGAGGCGATCCAAGTCAAAAAGAAGATCGAGAACATGGAAAAGGTCGAGGAGACCCCTTTGTATAACGAACCAATCAAAGTGGGCGATTATGCCTCTATCCCTAGCCTTGGGTTAGAGGGTAGGGTCACCAAACTAAGCAATAGCAAAGCCGAAATCGTCTCCGATAACGGCTTCCCCTTTTCCGTCTCCCCCAATCAGCTTCATAAGATCGCGGCCCCAAAGGTGGAGAAGAAGGAAGTCACCTATACCTCTTCAAGCCTAGATTCCTTGGGCGCGACTAGCCTAAAGATGGAACTAAACATCATCGGGCTATACGCCGATGAGGCAAGGCTGGAATTAGACAAATACCTAGACGCCTGCAGGGTCAAGGGCTTCCACCGCGTCAGGATCATCCATGGCTTCGGAAGCGGGGTCCTTCGCAAGATGGTCCGCGATTTTTGCGAGAAACACAAAGACTTCATCGAAAAATACGAAGCCGCCAGCGAAGCAGAAGGCGCCGGTGGGGCCACCATCGTCTATTTGAAGTGATATGCTTAGCGAGACTTTAAGGAAACTGATCGACCTCCTTCCGGATAAACCGGGCGTTTATCTAATGAAGGACAAAGACGATAAGATCATCTATATCGGTAAGGCAAAGCTGCTCTCAAGGAGGGTCAGCCAGTATTTCCTTCGTCCCCAATCTGGCAAAGTCGCCGCCATGGTCTCCCATGTGGACCACTTCGAAACGATCGTGCTAAAAACCGATAAGGAAGCCTTCATCTTGGAGCAAAACCTGATCCAGACCCACTATCCCCGCTATAACATCATGCTGATGGACGATAGCCATTATCCCTATATCGCGCTTAAAAAGGGCAACGACCCCTATCTGAAGATCGCTAGAAGCGCCAAGGAGAAGGGCTATTTCTATTTCGGCCCCTTCCCCGGGGGAAGCCATGCCAAGGAAGTGCTAAACCTCCTTAATACCATCTATCCCACCAGGAAATGCAGGACGATTCCAAAGAAACCGTGCCTATATTATTCGCTAGGCCAATGCCTTGGCCCCTGCATCAACAGGATCGACCCAAGCGTCACTAGCGCGCTTTACGATAAGATCAAGGCATTCTTAGGTGGCGATACCTCTAGCGAGAAGGCCAAGATCAAAAAGAGGATGGAAGAAGCGGTGGAATCGCTGAACTATGAACTCGCCGAGGAATGTAAGAAGACTCTTGACGCGATAGAGCATGTGACCGCCAAGCAAACGGTCGAACTCGCGATGGAAAACGCGGACTTCGACGTAGTCAGCTTCGCCGAAAGGGAATCCTATATGGCGATAGCGATCCTTACCTATAGAGGTGGGGTATTATTAGGGAAAAACGTCCATGTGGTCGCCCGTTTCGATACCATCGAGGAACAGGTTTTGGACCTATTGGAACAATATTATTCAAGTCATGACGCCCCAAAGCTAATCGTTGGCAGGGTCGATTCGATACGCCAGCTAGAAGAAGAATTAGATGGGGTCAAGGTCCTTATCCCCAAGGAGGGCAGATACCTCGATATGGTCCATCTTAGCGAGCTTAACGCCAGAAGCGAACTCGATTCCCATTTCGCCTCCGCTAGGCTCCATGACGATAATTTGGCCTTATTGGAAGAGCTCGCCAGCCTATTGGGACTAGAAGAGCCCCCATTTAGGATAGAGCTATTCGACAATTCCCATTTCAATGGCGACTCCCCCGTCGCCGGGATGGTTTGCTACATTAACGGGGAACCCGCGAAGAAGATGTACCGTAGATACCATCTTTCTAAAGATGACGCGGGCGACGATTACCATTCGATGGTGGAAGTGGTCACCAGAAGGTATTCTAGGCTAAAGGAGGAAGGCTCTTCCTACCCCGACCTAATCCTCACCGATGGCGGCATCACGCAGGTCCATGCGACTATGGAGGCATTGAATAGGATCGAGGTCGATATCCCCGTCTTTGGGCTATATAAAAACGATAAACACCAAACGGAAGGGTTGATCGATACCAATGGCAAAACCTATCCCTTAGAAAGGAAGTCGCGCCTATTCTTTTTGCTTATGAGGATGCAAGACGAAGTCCACCGCTACGCCATCACCTTCCATAAGGAGGCTAGGGGCAAGAAGATGATCAAATCGATACTAGACGATATCGAAGGCCTAGGCGAAAAAAGGAAGGAACTCCTCCGCACCCATTACCCAACCCTGGAGGAGATGATGATGGCAAGCGAAGAGGAATTGTCGCAAATCCTGCCCAAGGAAGTCGCCAAAAACGTCTATGATAGACTCCATAAGGAAGAATAGCGATGGCAGTCATCTTACCGATAACCTATTTGGACAATAATACTTTCTCGCCTCTAAAAGGGCCCTTTAAGGATGGGGAAGTCTATTTGGATTGCAGGGATATCCCTTTTTCCAAGCTCCCTTCCATGGCGGAAAACCTCGCTAAGGAAAACGCCGATACCATCTACCTTTGTTTGCAGAAAGTCCAGTTGTCTGCCCCTAATAGCAAAACCAAAAAGCGCCCTATGGCCCATTATTCCTTCCTCCCAAAGAATGGGGTTGCCTTTTCTATGATCAACGCCTCTAGCGCCCCCTCGTTAGAAAAGGATAAAGCGGCCTTTCTCCCAAAAGAGGACCTTCGCTCCGTCCTATATGAGATCCTTGACGCCCATCATATCGATGACGTCACTTGCTACTATAGAAGCAACCTGGACAGGAAGCTTTTCGCCAAGATCCGCCACCCTGGCTATAACCCGAAGAAAAGCACCCTTTTCGCCATCATCATCGGCTGCCATTTCTCCTTGGGGGAAGCTTCTAGGCTATTGGAGCAGGCCGGCTACGCCTTTTCCCCGTCCATAGAACTAGACGCCTATTTAAAGGAAAGGGTGATCCTACAGGATTATTCCTCGATCCACGAGATC